>NZ_JABDWC010000002.1:0-467492 GCF_019685155.1 Rhizobium sp. NZLR1b | reverse complement strand
ATGGAACGGCGGACGGAGACCCAGGCTCTCCCACGGGCTTGGTGTCCCAAAGGTGCAACGGTCTTCCATCCGCCACCGCAACAGGCAGTACTACGCCAATAGCGGGTAAAGGGAAGTTACAAAGGTGGCCCGAAGGGTCGGATGAGGGGGCCGCACGGCACGCCATTCATGATTGCCCTTCGCATCCGCTCCGTGCATTCGCGGCTTCGCCGCTCACCCCCTCATCTGCCTGCTGGCATCTTCTCCCCGTTGGGCAGAAGGCAATCGTGGCGGCACCTTACTCCCTCCTGTGCTTGCCACAGGCGAGAGGGTGGAATTCCCTCATGAAAACCGGGTGATCACACTGATCCCCGTCGCCTCTGCCTTGTCGAGCGCCATCAGCGCCGGCACGGCCTCCTCCAGGCTGACCCGACGTCCGATCAGCTTCTGCGGCGCGATCTTGCCGGCGGCGAGCATCGACAGCATGGCGTCGTAGCGCCAGGCCTGCATGCCGTGGCTGCCGTAGATCTCCAATTCGTGGCCGATCACCTGCGCCATCGGAATCTGCGGCGTGGCATGTTCGCCGAGCATCAGCCCCACCTGCACATGCCGGCCGCGCCGGCGAAGATTCTTGATCGAGTTGAAACAGGTGGCGGGATGGCCGAGCGCGTCGATCGAGACATGCGCGCCACCCTTGGTGATCTCGCGCACCGCCTCCGCCACGTCGGCGACGCCTGAGGCATCGACCGTTGCCACTGCCCCGCATTCTCTGGCGAAGGCAAGTTTCTCCTCGGAGATATCGATGCCGATCGCATTCGCCCCGAGTGCGGTGGCGATCATGATCGCCGACAGGCCGACGCCGCCGCAGCCATGCACGGCGATCCATTCGCCGGGTCCGGTCCTCGCCTGGTCGGCGACGGCTCGAAACGAGGTGGCGAAGCGGCAGCCGAGGCTTGCCGCCGTCGCATCGTCGATCGTATCGGGCAGATGCACCAGATTGGTGTCGGCATAATCGATCGCCACATATTCGGCGAACGATCCCCAATGGGTGAAGCCCGGCTGGAACTGGTTGGGGCAGACCTGCTGGTTGCCGGAATGGCATTCGCTGCAATGGCCGCAGCCGGAAACGAACGGCACGGTCACCCGGTCGCCCACCTTGAAACGCATCACGCCGCGGCCGGTGGCGACGATCTTTCCGGCAAGCTCGTGCCCCGGCACATGCGGCAGGCGGATATCGGGGTCGTGTCCCATCCAGCCGTGCCAATCGCTGCGGCAGAGCCCGCTGGCGCCGACCGATATGACGACGCCGTCCTCGGAAGGCGTCGGATCGGGCAGGATGCGAATCTCGGGCGCCTGTTCAAAGGCTTCGTAGAACATGGCTTTCATCGGTGTCTTCCTTGTTCAGTGATTGCGCCCATGATGCATCCGCCAAGCTGCCATTCCAACATCCATTCCCATCACTTTTGCTGATGCACCCATCGCTCAAGTCACCGTTGTCGCGCACGAAAATTGCGGCCAGGCGTCATCCTCCGGCATTTTCTTGCTTCCATGTTTCCGGTCTGGATTTATCCTTGACCCGGCTTGCCGACGGGGTTTTTGCTCAACCAGCTTTTTAGGGAGGGCAGCATGGCCGTCGATACATCACCGCGTTCAACCACCTGGACTCACGTCGACGGGGAATGGCTCCCCGGCAATCCGCCGCTGATCGGGCCGACCTCGCATGCCATGTGGCTGGGCTCGACGGTCTTCGACGGCGCCCGCTGGTTCGACGGCATTGCGCCGGATCTCGACCTGCACTGCCAGCGCATCAACCGCTCGGCGCTGGCCATGGGCCTGAAACCGGTGAAATCGGCTGAGGAAATCGCCGCACTCGCCTGGGAGGGTGTTGCCAAATTCGAGGGCGCGACGCCGATCTACATCAAGCCGATGTATTGGGGCGAACATGGTTCGCCGGGCAGCGTCGTTTCCGTCGATGCGGAATCGACCCGCTTCGCACTCTGCCTGTTCGAGGCGCCGATGGGCGGCCATGGCGGCACCAGCCTCACCGTCTCGCCCTATCGCCGCCCGTCGCCGGAAACGGCGATGACCGAGGCGAAGACCGGCTCGCTCTATCCGAACAGCGGCCGGATGATCGCCGAGGCCCGCAGCCGCGGCTTCGACAATGCGCTGGTGCGCGATCTCAACGGCAACGTCGTCGAGACCGCCTCCTCGAATGTCTTCCTGTTGCGTGACGGCGTGGTGATGACGCCGGCCGCCAACCGCACCTTCCTGGCCGGCATCACTCGCGCCCGAGTCATGGGCCTTTTGCGCAAGGCCGGTTTCGACGTCGTCGGCAACGCTGTCGGTCGAGGACTTCCTCGCAGCCGACGAAATCTTCACCACCGGCAACTATTCCAAAGTCGTCGGCGTCACCCGCCTCGACAGCCGCGATTTTCAGGAAGGCCCGGTCACCCGCAAGGCGCTGGACCTCTACATGGACTGGGCCCACGGACGAAGCGAGAGTGAAGAGTGAGAAGCCGCTGCAATCGATCCAGTCAATCGATTGCAGCGACGAACGCCCGAAGCGCAAGCGAAGGGCTGGCGCGATCCCGCCGGCAAATCCCAGCCTGCGTCCACCCCCCCTCTGCCCTGCCGGGCATCTCCCCCACAGGTGGGGAGATCGGCAGGAGGTCATGCCTCGCTCTAAAATGACGACGTCTGTAAGGCCCGTTGTCTGGGGAAACCATCGCCCCATCCGATCTCTCCCCTTGTGGGGAGATGCCCGGCAGGGCGGAGGGGGTGCCATCGACCCCCGAGCCCATTCTAAAAAAATGTGAGAGCAGGCCTGCTTCAGGCCCTCACGTCATCCACTTCCGATGCTCCGCAAATCTCTCCGCCAACAGATCGATGAACAGCCGGACCTTGGTCGTCAGGTGGCTGCGGTTGGGGTAGACGGCGTTGATGTTGAATTCCACCGGCCGGTAGTCCGGCATGATCTTCACCAGCCGCCCTTCGGCGATGTCGTCGAACACCACGAAGCTCGGCGCCAGGAAGATGCCCTGCCCATTCAGCGTCAGGAAACGCAGCATTTCGGCGCTGTTGGAGACGACGTTGCCGCCGATCTTGACACTCTCCTGCTTACCCTCGCCATCCTCGAAGCGCCATTCGTCGCCATAGGGGTAATAGGCATATTGCAGGCAATTGTGATCGGCGACCTCGGCCGGGCTTTTCGGCATCGGGTGGCTCTCGAAATAGGCCGGCGAGCAGACCAGCATATGGCGCCAAGGCGTCAGCTTGCGGGCGACCAGCGACGAATCCGGCGGCGGCACGGTGCGCATCACCAGGTCGTAGCCGTCTTCGATCATGTCGACCATCCGCTCGCCGACGCTGAAATCGAGCGCGATCGACGGGTAAAGCTCCATATATTCGCTGACGACAGGCAGCAGGAACCGCACGATGGCGCTGCTGGTATAGACCTTCAGCGTGCCGCGCGGCGTCGTGTTCAGCGCCCCAGCCGTCCGATCCGCCTCGTCGAGTTCGGCGAGGATCTGCGACGAGCGCTCATAGTAATATTTGCCGGTTTCCGTCAGGCTGACCTTGCGTGTCGTGCGGTTGAGCAGCCTGACGCCGAGCCGGTCCTCCAGCGATTGCACGTGATTGCCGACCATGGTCACGGACATGTTGAGCCGGCGCGCGGCAGCGGAAAACCCGCCGCATTCCACCACGCGGCCAAAGACGGCGAGGCTTGTCAGTCGATCCATATTGTCTCCGGATTATCCGCTGAGAGTTGATGATCCTTCCCGATATAAGCAGATTATCAGAATGATTGGCAGGGTGCATTTTCCTTCTGGCCCCGCAGAAACGGGGCGACAGACGAAGGAGAAGGACGATGGTCGAGTTACCCCGCAAGGATGTTTTCGAAACTGCCGGACAGGCCGAGTTGATCTTGGCTGACGAAACCGCCCGGGCGCCCGTCGCCGAGGCGGCTCCCATGCCGGTCGCCGAAGCGCCGGTTTCCGACGCTCCCAAAAAGGCCGGCCGCGCGATATTCAAGCGCGCCGTCGTTGCCGCCGCGCTGCTTGCCGGCGTCGCCTTATCAGGCGATTTCGGCTACCGCTACTGGACGGTCGGCCGCTTCATCGAATCCACAGACGATGCCTATGTGAAGGCCGATTACACCACCGTCGCCCCGAAGGTCGCCGGCTATATCAGGCAGGTTCTGGTCAACGACAACGACGCGGTCAAGGCAGGCCAGGTTCTTGCCAGCATCGACGATCGTGATTTCCAGGCCGCACTTTCCCAGGCGAGAGCCAATCTGAAGGCGGCCGAAGCCGCCATCACCAATATCGATGCCCAGATCGCCCTGCAGCAGTCGGTCATCGGGCAGGCGAGGGCGACGATCGATGCTTCGCAGGCCTCGCTGGATTTTGCCGTCTCCGACGCCGCCCGCTCGGCCCGCCTCATCAGCAATGGCGCCGGCACCCAGTCGCGCGCCGAACAGACCCAGTCGGCCCGCGACCAGGCAGCTGCCGCCGTCGAGCGCGACCGGGCGGCGCTCGTTGCGGCGGAGAACAAGGTGCCGGTGCTCCAGAGCCAGCGCGAACAGACGGTCGCCGAGCGCGACCGGGCAGCTGCGGCGGCCCAGCAGGCCGAACTCAATCTGTCCTATACTGATATCGTCGCCGCCGTCGACGGCACGGTCGGCGCCCGGTCGATCCGTGTCGGCCAGTATGTCACCTCGGGCACGCAGCTGATGGCGGTGGTGCCGCTGCATGCCGTCTATGTCGTCGCCAATTTCAAGGAAACGCAGCTGACCTATGTCCGTCCCGGCCAGTCGGTCGAGATCAAGGTCGACAGCTTTCCCGATATATCGATCAAAGGTCATGTCGACAGCGTTTCGCCGGCAAGCGGCCTGGAATTCTCGCTGCTGCCACCGGACAATGCCACCGGCAACTTCACCAAGATCGTCCAGCGCATCCCGGTCAAGATCGTCATCGACGACCAGGCGCTGAGCGGCCTGTTGCGCTCCGGCATGTCGGTCGAGCCCGAAATCGATACCAAGGCTGCCCAGAGCGGGGCTGTTCAGGCGTCCAAGGCAGCCGAGGGGGGATTATCCAGCCACGCTGGATGATCCTTCTCCAAATTCCCGAATTATCACCCGAACCTCGTCATGAGACAGTTTTCCGCAAGAGCCGGAAGGAGATACGTCATGGCCACTCTTCAGATCGCCGCCAACAGCAATTCGCGCAAGCCCGCCGCTGCAGCGCCCGTGCCCGCAGCCCTGAGCCCGCTTCGCATGTGGACGGCCGTTGTCGGCTCGACGCTCGGCGCCTTCATGGCGGTGCTCAACATCCAGATCGTCAATGCCTCGCTTGCCGATATTCAGGGCGCCATCGGCGCCGGCAGCGATGACGGCGGCTGGATCTCGACCTCCTATCTGATTGCCGAGATCGTCGTCATCCCCTTGAGCGCCTGGCTGGCGCGGGTCTTTTCCCTGCGCAACTATCTGCTTGTCAACGCCATCCTCTTCCTGATCTTCTCCATCGCCTGCGCCTTTGCGGCCAACCTGCAGCAGATGATCATCCTGCGCGCCATTCAGGGCTTTTCCGGCGGCGTGCTGATCCCGATGGCCTTCACCATCATCATCACGCTGCTGCCCAAGGCCAAGCAGCCGATCGGCCTTGCCCTCTTTGCCCTGTCGGCCACCTTCGCGCCGGCGATCGGCCCGACGATCGGCGGTTACCTCACCGAGAACTGGGGCTGGGAATATATCTTCTACGTCAACCTGGTGCCGGGCGCGCTGATGGTCGCCATGCTGTGGGCCTCGCTCGACCGGGCGCCGATGAACCTGAAGCTGCTTGCCAAGGGTGACTGGCCCGGCATCGCCACCATGGCGATCGGGCTCGCAGCCCTGCAGACCGTGCTGGAAGAAGGCAACAAGGAAGACTGGTTCGGCTCCGATTTCATCCTCCGCCTGTCGGTTATCGCCGCCGTGTCGCTGACCCTGTTCATCGTCATCGAGCTAAGGGCGGCCCATCCGCTCCTCAACCTGCGCCTGCTGCTGCGCCGCAACTTCGGCTTCGGCATCGTCGCCAACTTCCTGCTCGGCATCGCGCTCTATGGTTCGGTCTTCGTGCTGCCGATCTATCTGACCCGCATCCAGGGCTATAATTCCGAGCAGATCGGCATGGTGCTCGCCTGGACAGGCATCCCGCAGCTGCTGCTGATCCCGCTGGTGCCGCAGCTGATGAAACGGTTCGACGTTCGGCTGCTGATCATCGTCGGCTTTGCCCTCTTTGCCGCCTCGAACTTCATGAACGTGCATATGACCGGCGACTATGCGAGCGACCAGCTGTTCTGGCCGAATATCGTCCGCGCCATCGGCCAAGCGCTGGTCTTCACCCCGCTCTCGGCGATCGCCACATCAGGCATCGAGCAGGAGAATGCCGGTTCGGCTTCGGCGCTCTTCAACATGATGCGCAATCTCGGCGGCGCCGTCGGCATCGCCTCGCTGCAGACCTTCCTGTCGAAGCGCGAACAGTTCCACTCGAACATTCTGACCAACTCGGTCTCGGTCTTCGAGGAAGCCACCCGCGATCGTATCGCCAGGCTCACCGGCTACTTCATGAGCCACGGCGTCAGCGACCAGGCGCTCGCCGCCACAAGGCCGTCGTCGCCATCGCGCTCAAAATACGCAAGCAGGCCAATATCATGGCCTTCAGCGACACCTTCTTCCTGCTCGGCGTCGCCCTCGTCGTCGCCCTGGTTGCAAGCCTGCTGCTCAGGAAACCCGGTCAGCTCTCAGGTGGCGGTGCTCACTAACCCCCGCGCGCCCTTAAGGAGGACAACGCCATGATATCAGCGATCCATGCTCCCGATCTCGATCGGTTTCAGCCAAAGGCCGCCGGCCATGCCGTCAGCGCCGGGGCGCTGCTCTCGATCATCGAGTGGCTTTCCGGCGATGAGTGCCATGCGCTCGACGAAGCGGGCCTCGTCTCCGGCCTCGGCCGCAGGCTTCAGGCGCTCGGCCTGCCGGTCGACCGGTTGACCCTGCATCTGATGACGCTGCATCCCGAGTTCATCGGCCGGACCATCGCCTGGGCGCCGGGCGAGCCGGTCGAGATCCACGACCGGGAACACGGCGCGCGGGTCGCCATCGCCAATACACCGCTGCGCAAGGTCATGGAAACCCGCGAACCGCTGGTCGTCGATACAAGAGACAGCGTGCATGGCCGCTGGCAGCATATCGATGTTTTCGCCGATCGCGGCCTGATGCAGCTTGTCATCGCGCCGCTCTGCAATGTCGACGGTCCGGTTAGTGCCGCCGTCTTCGGCACCAGGCGACCGGGCGGCTTCACCGCCTCGGAGCGGCAGCTGATAGAGCGCATCCTGCCGGCGCTGCGCAACACCAGCGAGCTGCGCATCCTTCGCCAGGTCGAGCTCAGCCTGCTCGATACCTATATCGGCCCGCTGACGGCCAGCCGCATTCTTGCCGGCCGCATCCGCCGCGACGAGATCGAATCGATGGAGGCGGCCCTGCTGCTCTGCGATCTGCGCGGCTTTACCGAACTGTCGAATCGGCTGCCCGGCAGCACCGTGCTCGGCCTGCTCAACGCCTATTTCGACAGGATCGTGCCGGCCATCACCCGCGAGGGCGGCGAACTGCTGAAATTCATGGGTGATGCCGTGCTCGCCTTTTTCCCGGGTTGCGACGCGGCCAATTCCTGCGGCGCCGCTCTTGCCGCGGCCCGTGCCATCCTCAATGAGATCGACCATTTCCAGTATGAGGGCATCGCCGTAAAGGCCGGCATCGCCCTGCATTACGGTGAGGTCAGCTACGGCAATATCGGCTCCGGCCGCCGCCTCGACTTCACCCTGATCGGCCGCGACGTCAACCTGGTCAGCCGCATCCAGACCGCCTGCAGCGAGTTGGGAGAGGTTTTGCTGATGTCGGAGCCGTTCCGCCAAGAGGCGGGGGCAGGGGATGTGGTGTCCGTCGGGGCGCATGGGCTGAAGGGGTTTGCGGAGCCGGTGGAGTTGTTCACGATCGTGCGGTAGGTGTGTGGTAGGACCCCAGGGCAGAGGGGGTGCCACACCTCTCACCCTTCCGCTATCTTCCTCCCATACTGCGCCAACCCCACAACACCGAGGAAGAATCCCATGACAGTACTGTCCGACGAACAAGGCGAGATTATCCGCGAGTTGGGCGTCGCCGCCGATATCGATCCCGATCACGAGATCGAGCGGCGAACCGATTTCCTCAAGGATTATCTCGTGGCCTCGGGCCTGCGCGGCTATGTCCTCGGTGTCAGCGGTGGCGTCGATTCGCTGACGGCGGCCCTGATCGCCCAGAAGGCCGTGCGCGAGCTGCGTGACAGCGGCCATAAGGCCGAGTTCATTGCCGTGCGCCTTCCCTATGGTGTCCAGGCCGACGAGGCCGATGCGGAGAGGGCGCTTGCCACGATCGGCGCCGATCGTTCGATGGTGGTCAACATCAAAGAGCCGGCCGATGCGATGCTTGCCGCGGCCCGTAGCGGCGGCCTTGCTTTTGCCGATGCCGGTCGCCAGGATTTCATTCTCGGCAACATCAAGGCCCGTCAGCGCATGATCGCCCAGTTCGCCCTTGCCGGCGCGCTCGGCAGTCTCGTCATCGGCACCGATCATGCCGCCGAGGCGGTCATGGGCTTTTTCACCAAGTTCGGTGATGGCGCAGCCGATATCCTGCCGCTCGCCGGCCTCAACAAGCGCCGGGTGCGCCTGCTGGCAAAGCGGCTCGGCGCGCCGGATGAGCTGGTGTTCAAAGTGCCGACCGCCGATCTCGAGGACCAGCGGCCGTTGCGCCCCGACGAGGAGGCCTATGGCGTCAGCTATGACGAGATCGACGATTTTCTAGAGGGCAAGCCGGTCGGCGAGATCGCCCGCCGCCGCATCCTCGCCGCCTATCGCGCAACCGCCCACAAGCGCGCTCCGCCGGTTGCCGTCAACGCGCTGTGAGGGCAGGCCTGAGATCGGGATGCCGGGTTTGCCCTTGCCCTAAGCGGTCCGCGAACATGCCGGCAAGCCCCATACGGGAGATTGAGACGGCAAGCTGCCGTTAGAGCATGATGTCCTCCGAAAACTGTGAGCGGTTTTCGGAGGACATCATGCTCTGTCTCCCTAAAAGGCCGGGACGATGCCCGGCCTTTGATTGTTTGGTTCATGCGGTAACGCTAAGAACGATCTTGCCCTTGGCGTGCGGCCGGGTTCCCTCCAGCATCTCATGCGCAGCAATGGCTTCGGAAAGCGGCAGCACGGTGCCGACTTGGGTCACGAGCGCGCCTGATTCCACCATCGCCGCGATGTCGGCGAGCTGTGCCGTCGTGACCTCGACCAGGAAGAAGAGGGCCTCGACGCCGTGCGCCTTGGCAAGCTCCTGGTCCGGCTGTGATACTGCGGAAACCAGCCTGCCGCCGCGCTTCAGCACCGCAAAGGAGCGCGTCTGGGTTTGCCCGCCGACCAGATCGATGACGGCGTCGACCTCGTGGCTCAAATCCTCGAAACGCTGGCTGCGGAAATCGATCACCGTATCGGCGCCGAGTTTGCCGACCATCTCGACGTCGCCGCCGCTGGCCGTCGCAATGACGGTAAGCCCGGCTTTGCGGGCAAATTGCACCGCATAGGCGCCGACATTGCCGGCCGCGCCATGGATCAGCACGGTCTGCCCAGCGTCAAGCTTCGCATGGTCGAAGAGCGCCTGGCGCGCCGTCACCGCGATCACCGGGATCGATGCCGCCTCGATGTCGCTGATCGTCGCCGGCTTGCGGGCGATCATGCCGGTGGCGGCAATGGCATACTCTGCGTAGGCGCCGACAAAGCGCTGATTGGTAACGCCGTAGACGGCATCGCCCCGCACCACATGGGTGACATCAGGCCCGACGGCTTCGACGGTGCCCGAGAGGTCGGAGCCGAGCGTCAGCGGCAGCGGCTGGGGCAGGGCGCTGTGGCCGGAGCGGATCCAGCCGTCCCACGGTCCGACACCGGCTGCCTTCACCTTTACCAGGACCTCGCCTGCAGCAGGCATCGGGCGTTCGATTTTTTCTGGTACAATTGCCTGCGGCGGGCCAAAGGCATGCACTCTATAGGCCGTCATCGTCTGGCGCATTGTCATCTCCTATCGTTGGGGAGCCGGCTCTTCGGCTATCACGGGAGGCAAGATGCAGTCGGCGCAGCCTTTCGATAATCCGGGAAGTTCGAGAAGGATCATCCGGCGCCGGCGGATAATCGCCGGCGCCGGCAATGCCGTCAATTGCCTTTCACGTAGCCGAGCGCCTCGACGATCCTGCCGTGCGCCACCCGCATCAGATTGACGCCGCGCACCGATTGCCCTTCGTCCTCTCCCCAGCAGAAGCGCCAGAGGAGGATACCGCGTTCGCCGGTGACGATCATGTCCTCGGAAACGAACCAGGTGCCGGGGGTGGTTGCGATCCAGCTCCAGAGTTCGATGCAGGCCGCGCGTCCGACATGGCGGGATCCGTTCGGCGCCGGCTGCGTGTTCTCGACGATGCAGTCTTCGCCGACAAGTTCATCGAGTGCTGCGGGATTGTGCGACAGGAACACATCGTTGAACCGCCGCAGGATCGTCTCGGTCGAAGCCGCGTTCATGGCCGCACCGGCGATCCCGTTCGCCCCGACGAGGCGACATAGGCATGCGGCGCGAAATAGACGCCGTCGGCATCGAAGGCTTCGAGATCTTCGGCCTGCATCGCCTCGCGCACCTTCGGGCGTTCGGCCACGCGGCCGAGGAAGCCAAGCAGCGCCGGCCATTTTCTGAGATCGACATCGATCCAGGGCGACCAGTTCAGGCAGACGAAGAGATAGGCGTCCGCCACCCTGAAGGCATCGCCGGTGAGGTAGGGTCCGGCAATGCGGCCGTTCAGCCAGGTGAGCCGCTTTGAGATTAGCGCGCGGATCTCCGCATGGACGCTTGAGTAAAGCGGGTTGAACAGCATTACCATCGGCTTGTGCAGTTCGGCGGTGATGAAATTCAGATAGGATTGCACCTCGTTGCGGCTGATATTGCCGACCTCGGGCAGCATGGCTGATCCCTGCGGCACGCTGTCGGCGAGGAATTGCACGATCGCCGGCCCCTCGGTCAGCACTTTGCCGTCGTCGAGCAGCAGCGCCGGGACATAACCGTTGCCGTTGATCGAAAGGTAGTCCTGCCCGTCGCTCGTTCTGTTGGTTTGCCGGTCGACCTCGACCAGTTCGATATCGAGCCCCAGCTCCCGGCAGACGATATGCGGCGACAGCGAGCAGGCAGCGGCGTTCATATAGAGTTTCATGGCGATTTCCTCTCTCAGTTCCTCTCTTGGCGCAGCCGGTCGATGCCGGCTGTTCATGTCATTGAACATTTGTACTGTTTCGCATAAAATAACGTTCGTCAAGAATTTAATGCGAAACGGTACAAAATATGAAGGATGAAAAGAAGCGCGGCCGCCCGAGGGGTTTCGACGCCAAGGCCGCACTCGCCAAGGCGCGGGATGTCTTCTGGGACAGGGGCTTTACCGCCGCCTCGCTCGACAATCTGAGTGCCGCGACCAAGCTCAATCGTCCGAGCCTCTATGGCGCCTTCGGCGACAAGGAGGATCTCTATCTCGATACGCTGGAGGGTTACCGGCAGGACGGCATGGATGCGCTGGCTGAGGCGCTCGATCCGTCACTTCAGCTGCGCGACAATCTCGCACGCGTCTATGCCGGCGCGTTGGCGGTGTATCTGCATGGTGAAACCGCCGCGCGCGGCTGTCTCCTGATCGGCACGGCAACGGTCGAGGCGGTCGAGCATGAGCGGGTCCGCGAGGTGCTTGGCCGCAGCCTCAGCGATTTCGACGGCGAGATCGAAAAGCGCATGCGCCTTGCGGTTCAAAGCGGCGAGCTTCCGCAAGGCGCCGATCCGCAGATGCTGGCAATGCTCGCCTCCGCCGTCATGCATTCGCTCGCAGTCCGCGCCCGCGCCGGCGACAGCCGCGAGACGCTGGAAGCGATCGCCAGCTCAGGCGTCGAGCTGATCTGCGGGAGCGTCCAGCGAAGCTGACTGGGGGTCCGTCTCGGCATCCCGCGGCCGCACCATCCAGGCATAGGCAGCACCGCCGAGAAGCAGCACCGAGGTGCCGAGGAAAACCGCCCGCATGCCGATATGGCCGCCGACAAAGCCGCCGAGGACCGGACCGGCCACCTGGCCGATATATTGCGAGGAGATGGAAAGCCCGAGAATGCTGCCGGCCGCGCTATCCGGCACGCTGTGGCGGATGACGGCGGCGATGCAGGGCAGGAGCCCGCCGAGTGCTGCGCCCATCAGGAAACGCAGGACGATCAGCTGCCAGGAACTGGTGACGAAGGCCTGCGGGATCAGCAGCAGTCCGGCGACGGCGAGCGCGCCTGAAATCACCGGCCAATGGCCGATCCGGTCGGCAAGCTTGCCGAGCCGCGAGGCGGAAAGAATGCTGCCGAGGGCGGCGGCCGACATGACGATGCCCGAAATCATCGTGACTTGGTCCGCGACCGGCACGATCTGCGCGACATAAACGGTGATGATCGGCTCGATCGACATATTGGCGAACATCAACAGCATGCCGGTCGCCAGCATGGCGATCACAGGCCGTTTGTCGCCGATGGATTTCCAGCCGCCGCTGGCCTTGGCCGCCTGCTTGCGGGCCGGCGACTTCTCCTCCTTGATCAGCAGGATCGTGGCGAGAAAGGCGAGGAAGATCATGCCGCCGGCCGCCAGAAACGTGGCGCGGATGCCGATGACCGGCGGCAGCGCCCCGCCAATCAGCGGCCCGACGAGATTGCCGGCCATGATGCCGGAAGAGAGCACGCCGAGCGCCCAGGCCGAGCGGTCCTTCGGCGTCTGCGTTGCCACCAGCACCATCGAACCGGAGGCATAACCGCCAGCAAGCCCGACGAAGAGGCGCAGCGCCACCAGCTGCCAGACATTACCGGCCATGCCCATCAGCGAGATCGCCACCGTCATGCCGAGGCTGGCGCGCACCAGCATCAGCTTGCGACCGTAAATATCACCGAGCCGTCCCCAGATCGGCGCGACGAGAGCCGCGGCCAGGAAGGTGGCACCATAGGCGATACCAGACCATTGCACGATCGCCGCATGGTCGCTGACGCCGAGTTCCTCGACATAGAGCGGCAGGAAGGGCAGCAACAGCGTCATCGCCACGATCGTCGTGAAAGAGCCGACCAGCGAGATCGCGAGGTTGCGCTTCCAGTAGATCGAGCCTGCCCTAGCGCTCGCCGCGTCCAATTGAGTATCGGTCATTCCTTGCCTCGGCGTCGATCATGAAGGCGCAGTTGCGCGGCAATCTGGATCATCTCGGATAAAAGTGTTAGATATAACTGATTGCATAATGCAATCGGATAATCGGAGGATATTGCCATGAACGATATGCGCACGAGGCAACAGACAGTCCGCGATCTCTACGCCGCCTATCTCGAAGACCGCAAGGATAAAGTCGACGCCATGCTGGCGGAAGATTTCACCTTCTCCAGTCCGCGTGACGACCATATCGACCGGGCCACGTATTTCGAGCGCTGCTGGCCGAAGGAGCCGTTCTTCCGTGCTATCCACATCGAGTTCCTGGCGGTCGACGGCGACGAGGCTGTTGTTCGCTACCGCGCCGAAAAACTCGACGGCGGCAGCTTCTGCAACATAGAAAGCCTTCGTTTCCGCGGCGACAAGATCGCCGCCGTGGAAGTCTATTTCGGCCGCAATCTCTGATCGCGGCTGGCGCGGTTTACAGGATCCGAATTGCCGACGTGACGATGATGACCATCGAGACCGCCACCATCAGCGGCCGCACCGGCAGCCGCTTGACGAGGACGGCGCCAAAGGGGGCGGCAATGACGCCGCCGATGATCAGGCCGATCGCCGAATTGAGCTCCGACCAGCCGAGCGTCAGGATGAAGGTCAGCGAAATCGTCAGCGTTACCGCGAATTCGGTGAAATTGGTCGAGCCGATCACCCGCTTCAGGTCATGGCCGCGCCCGATCAGCGTGCTGGTGACGACAGGTCCCCATCCGCCGCCGCCGATCGCATCGAGCACGCCGCCGCAAAACCCGACGGGCGGCACGGCCCAGTCGCGCACCTCGCGTTTTGCCGGTGGCCGAAAGGCCTTGTAGAGAATTAGCAAGCCGATCGCGATCAGGTAGGCCGACACGAACGGTGCGATCACCCTGCCGTCGATATTGGCCAGCAGATAGGCGCCGATCGCGCCGCCGATCATGCCGGCCGGTGCCAGCCGCCCCACCAGGCGCCAGTCGACATTGCGATGATAGGCATGCGAAATGCCCGACGCGGCCGTGGTGAACATCTCAGCCACATGCGTCATCGCGCTGGCATTGGCCGCCGGCACCCCGAAGGCAAGAAGACTCGTCGTCGACAGCACGCCGAAGGCCATGCCGAGTGCTCCGTCGACGATCTGCGCGCAGAAGCCCACCACGATGAAGAAGAAGATATCCGATGTCATGCGGTCCCCTCAGACGAACGGTAGCATCAGAATCCGCGATGCGGAAAAAATCTTAATTCAAGCGGAAAGTCCGCGCTGTTTCAGCCGAACGATTTTGAAGAAGCCGTTCGGAAAGACCGGCAGGATTTCGACGGCGGAAAAATCGCCACGCCGCTCGGCCCAGGCGAGGATACGGTGGATGCGGAAGGCGGAGGACCAGCCGATGTGACGCACCAGCGGCGCCACCGCCGCCTCGATCGCGCCCTGCAGACCGGCGCCGTCTCCAAGCTTGCTGGCCAGGATGATTTCGCCGCCCGGCCGCAGCACCCTGGCGCATTCGTCGAGCGCCCGCTCGGGCTCGGGGATCAGGGTGATGACGAAGGGCAGGCAAACCGCATCGAAAGACCTGTCGGCAAAGCTCAGCGCATGCGCATCCATCACGTCAAGCGCCTGGACGTGCTGCAGATCCTCGCGTTTCGCCTTTTCGCGCGCCCGGGCGAGCATGTGTTCGGAAATGTCGATGCCGGTCACCCGGCAGCGGCTGGCATAGTGCCCGAGCGTCAGGCCGGTGCCGACGCCGACCTCCAGAACATCGCTGCCGGCTGCGGCGGCAAGCGCCGCCAGCTTGCGGTGGCCATCACGGAGAATGCCGCGACAGACGCGGTCATAGACCGGTGCCCAGCGCTGATAGATTTTCTGTTGATCTTCCGCGCTGCTGCGAAGCTCCGACATGCCGCACCTCCCTGAAGCCCAGGCCTCAACTCCTAAGGGTAGGTTCCGGTTCCGCTCGGATTGTGACCGAAGGCACAAAATCGCCTGGCAGGCCGACCCGCGGCTGCCTATTTTGCCGGCATGAGCCCAAGCTCTTTGGCGTCCAGCTCGCTGCCGATCTCGACGGTTTTCTTTTGTTTGTCGTAGACGCAGATCTGGGCGATCAGCCCCTTGGCGCCCTTCGGTTTCCCCGTCAGCAGGGCAAGCCCGTAATGGGAAGTGCCGAAGGGATCGACGGCGGCATTCGGATTGTCGATGGCGACAGCCGCCGTCTTGCACTTGGCCTCCACGTCAGCCGCCATCTGTTTCCAGGCCTCATCCGAGGATGCGTGCGCCGCAGCTGAGAGCAAGGGAAACGTGGCCATCGCCAGCAGCGGGATTATATTCCTGTTCATATCGGGTCTCCATTGAGGTCAATCGCGGGGAAGCGGTTTTCGGTGCGGATATCCCAAGCAATTTGCAGGCGCGATTCCATCGCGGCAACTGAGGCAAATTTTCCTCCGACGGATCGTTTTTTGATATTTCGCCGGTTGCCTCTCCCCCTTTCCCCTCCTATGTTCCGCCTCACCTGCCGATGACGCAATCTATTGCAAGGAGATCTGATATGGCTTTCGAATTGCCTGAACTTCCCTATGATTACGAAGCGCTTGCTCCCTTCATGTCGAAGGAAACGCTGGAGTTTCACCACGACAAGCACCATAAGGCCTATGTGGACAACGGCAACAAGCTTGCCGCCGAAGCCGGTCTTTCGGATCTCTCGCTCGAAGACGTGGTGAAGAAGTCGTTCGGCACCAATGCCGGCCTCTTCAACAACGCTGCCCAGCACTACAACCACATCCATTTCTGGAAGTGGATGAAGAAGGGCGGCGGCGGCAACAAGCTGCCGGGCAAGCTCGAAGCGGCCTTTACGTCCGATCTCGGCGGCTACGACAAGTTCAAGGCCGATTTCGCCACTGCCGGCGCCACCCAGTTCGGCTCCGGCTGGGCCTGGGTTTCCGTCAAGAACGGCAAGCTCGAAATCTCCAAGACCCCGAACGGCGAAAATCCGCTGGTTCACGGCGCCACCCCGATCCTCGGCGTCGACGTCTGGGAACACTCCTACTACATCGACTATCGCAACGCCCGCCCGAAATATCTCGAGGCCTTCGTCGATAGCCTGATCAACTGGGACTACGTCCTGGAACGCTACGAAGCAGCCACGAAGTAAGCGGCCCCGGACTCGCAGCCCACGGGCGGCGATGTCAGTCAGCCTCTTCGAACTTGGCACCCGGCGCCTCAAACGCCGGGTGTTTCGTTTTGAAAGACAAGCCGTCACATCCCTGTCATCGGCCGCTCCTAATCACGCCCCATGTCTTTTTCTGCTCTTCCCCTGTTCCGCTTCGGCATCATCGCCGACCCGCAATATGCGGCAATCCAGCCGCATGCGGCCATGGACCGCTATTACGCCAACAGCCTCGCCAAAGTTGCCGAGGCGATCGAGGTCTTCAACGGCGAGGAATTGAGCTTCGTCATGACGCTCGGCGATATCATCGACCGCAGCTTCGCACGCTTCGACGATATCCTGCCGGTCTACGGCAAGCTGAGGCATGAGGCGCTCTTCCTGCTCGGCAATCACGATTTCTCGGTCTCCTCCGGCCATCTCTCCGAAATCGCCGCCCGTCTCGGCATGCCATCGCCCTATTACAGCGTCTCGCGCCACGGCTGGCGTTTCATCGTGCTCGACGGCAACGAAGTCAGCACCTTCGCGCCGCCCGAAGGCCATCCGCATCGGGCGCTGGCCGCACGGATGCTGACCGTGCTGCAGGAGCAAGGCGCCAGAAATGCCCATCGCTGGAATGCTGCGCTGAGCGACGAGCAATTCACCTGGCTCGGCGATGAAATATCAAGCGCAGCCGCGGCCGGCGAGAAGGTGATCGTCATGAATCACTATCCCGTGCATCCTCCCGGTGAGCACGACATGTGGGATTGCGACCGCATCGTCGCGCTGCTCGCCTCGCACGACAATGTCGTCGCCTATCTCAACGGTCACAACCACGTCGGCAATTACGGCAAAGCCGGCGCCTGCCACTTCGTCAATTTCAAGGGCGTGGTCGACACCGAGACCGAAAACGCCTTCGCCATCGTCGAAGTCTACCCCGACCAGATTGAAATCCGCGGCTTCGGCCGCGAGGAGAGCCGGACGTTGGCTTTTTAGGCTGGGACGGCTGTACGGCTCTTTTGTGCTGCTCGGTTTATCCTGCGCAGGGATCGTCAGAGGTAAGCCGGGTGCGCCCTCGATGGAGCACCTAAGGCGCCAGTGCGAGTCTGGTGCAGCGCGCCCACACCCTCCGTCATCCTCGGCCTTGAGCCGAGGATCCATGCGCGCTGCTGATAGAGGCCAACGTGGATCCTCGGCTCAAGGCCGAGGACGACGGAGGAGGGATAAATGTCGGCAGTCCTTTGGCGGCGTCGAAGATGTGCCAGGCACGAAAGGCGCTTCACCAGGCTCATGACACTGACCCCTGCTCGTGGCTCAAACGCCGCCAAACGTGTTCGCACAAACGCCCGGCTATTACACAGGCACTGCCTTCTCCGTCCAGCCGCTGGTCCACAACTCCCGCAGTCGGTCGCCGTCGCCCTTGAAGAAATCCTCGCTTGCCGCGCAGTACTCCACCCGGTCGCTGCGGAAATTGCGAATCGCCTGGCGCAACTCGCACCAGGCGACGATATTGGCGGTCTGCGAATAATAGATCAGCGCGATCGGCCGGATCGTCCGTTCGCTGGCCCGACCAACCTCGTCGCGGTAGTCGAGCATCAGCTTGCGTTCGTCGCGGATCGCCCGGCGCACGATCGCAAGATCGAAGCCAGCCGGCTGGGCGATCGAGCCCCAGGCATAGAGCGCTTTGCTGTCCATTGCCTGGCGCAGCGGTGCCGGCACGGCGCCGGCGATCTTCTGGTTGACCCGGCGCGCGGCCTGCTTCAGCTCATCGTCGGCCGTCCGTTCGAGCAGCGCCAGCGACAACACGATCGCCTCCATCTCTTCGATCGAGAACATCAGCGGCGGCAGGTCGAAGCCCGGCCGCATGATATAGCCGATGCCGCGCCCGCCCTCGATCGGCACGCGCATCGCCTGAAGGGCGGCGATGTCGCGATAGATCGAACGCACGGTCACCTCAAGCGTCTCGGCGATAACAGCCGCCGTCATCGGTTTTCTGGCGAGCCTCAGGATCTGAATGATCTCGAAAAGCCGCGAGGCCTTGCGCATTTTGCCTCTCCCATCCCTTACGCTCCTGACAATACACTGTCAGTTGGGTTCCCGTATAGAGCCGCCTATCAGATTGAAATCAATCAGGGTCTCTGAAAACGGCCCGCAGAACTCAAGGCGGTAACTGACATGAACTACCACGAAAACCTCTGGCTTTTCTTCGTCCTTCTCTTCGGCATCATCATCGTGCCGGGCATGGACATGCTCTTCGTGCTCGCCAATTCGCTGACCGGCGGCGTCAGGCGGGGGCTCGCGGCGACCGGCGGCATCATGGCCGGCGGCGCCGTGCATTCGGCCTATGGTGCGGCCGGCGTCGGCGTGCTCGTCACCATGCTGCCGCAGCTTTTCAACGTGCTGCTTGTTGCCGGCGTCGCCTATATGATCTGGATCGGCATTTCCTTGATCCGCAGTTCGATCACCGTCGAGGCGGTCGGGCCGGGGACGGCACGCTCCGGCTGGCGCGCCTTCCGCCAGGGGGCCGTCACCTGTCTGGTCAATCCCAAAGCCTATATTTTCATGTTCGCCGTCTATCCGCAGTTCCTCAAGCCGGAATACGGCCCGGTCTGGATGCAGGGCCTGATCATGGGCGCCATGACCGTCGCCACCCAGTTCGCCATCTACGGCACGCTGGCGATGACGGCCGGCCGCAGCCGCGACCTGCTTGTCGCAAATCCCGACGTCACGGCCTTCGTCGGCCGCTTCGCCGGGCTGCTGCTGGTTGCGGTCTCCGCGCTCAGCCTCTGGCAGGGGTGGAAAAGCGCTTGAGACACCTGTACCTATCACATTGTTTTTATGATGATCCGGCAAAACGTGACTGCCCGAATGGCATGGATTTTGTCATCCTCCCGGTGCAGATTGGCCATGGCCACCTTGGCCCCGGAAAATGCAGAAGAGAAATGGAGAGGAATATGAATTGGAAAGCAGTAGCTGCCGCCGCGGCGATGGCCGGCATAGCCTTCGGTTCGGTGAGCGCCGCCGACGGCACCCATGATTCGCGCATTGCCCTGATGAAGCAGATCGGCGGGGCGGCAGGCGCCTTGGGAGCTATCGCCAAGGGCACCAAGCCCTACGACGCCGAAGCGGTGAAGGCGGCGCTGACGACGATTGCCGCAACGGCCAAGGTTTTCCCCGATCAGTTCAAGCCGGGCACGGAAACGGGCGACGAAGAAGCGAGCCCGAAGATTTGGGAAAACATGGATGATTTCAAGGCGCGCGCCGCGAAGCTCTCCGCCGATGCCGAAACCGCGCTCGCCCAGCTTCCGGCCGATGAAGCGGCTGTCGGCGCCACGGTCGACACGCTCGGCGCCAGTTGCGGCGGCTGTCACAAGGCCTATCGCCTCAAGAAGTGAGCGATAGGTCGTTTTGATCAAGAGCAATTCCAGCAAAAGTGTGCAGCGGTTTTGCGTCCGGAATTGCGTAAGCAGAAGATACCCGATCCTCGATCCGCGCTGGCTTTGCCGCCAGTGCGGGTCGTCTTATTCTCGGCGCGGGAAAAATTCGACAAAAAGGGGAGGCGGAGCATGATCCGCAGGTTCATCCGGTTGCTGCTCTGTCTGATCGGCGTCGCCATGCTCGGCGGTGGCGCCTTCTATCTGGTGACCGCGCCCGATCCTCTGCCGGAAAGCCATTGGGCGGGTCTCGGCGCCCCGGATCCGGCCAACGGCCAGATGGTTTTCTGGACCGGCGGCTGCGTCAGCTGTCATTCAGCCCCCGGTTCCGAAGGCGATGCCAGGCTGACGCTGTCAGGCGGGCTGGCGTTGAAGAGCCCGTTCGGCACATTCCACGTGCCGAATATCTCACCCGATGAAAAGGCCGGCATCGGCGGCTGGACGCTGGCCGAGTTCGGCAATGCGATGAAGCGGGGCGTCGGACCGGGCGGTCAGCATCTCTACCCTTCCTTTCCCTATGGCTCCTATGCCCGCATGAGCGACAAGGACGTCAACGATCTCTTCGCCTTCCTGAAAACCCTGCCGAAGAGCGCAAACGTCGCGGCCCCGCATGAGCTGCCGTTCCCGTTCAATATCCGGCTGGCGCTCGGCGGCTGGAAATTTCTCTATTTCAACGACCAGCCGCGCGTCGCCCTGGCAAAGAGCGACGACAAGATCAAGCGCGGCCAATATCTCGTCGAAGGTCCCGGCCATTGCGGCGAATGCCATACGCCGCGCGATGCGCTCGGCGGCTTCCAGGCAGATCAGTGGCTCGCCGGCGCCCCCAATCCGGAAGGCAAGGGCCGCATACCCGATATCACCCCGGCCTCCAAGAGCATCGGCGGCTGGAGCGAGGCCGATATCGCCAGCTACCTCGAAACCGGCTTCACGCCAGATTTCGACACAGCCGGCGGCTCGATGGTCGATGTGCAGCAGAACATTGCCCGTCTGCCGCCCGCCGACCGCGAGGCGATCGCCGCCTATCTGAAGGCCGTGCCGGGCCGTTAGAGCATGTCGCTGTTTAAGCGATCGACTGCATATAGCGCATGCCGGTCACCGGACGCGGGGTGAAATCCATCTGTTCGTAGAAGCGGTGCGCCAGCACGTTTCCGGTCGCGGCGCTGACGGAGAGGTAGCCGCAGCCGGCATTGCGCGCGGTCTCGCGGGCCCGGTCGACGAGCAGCTGGCCGGTGCCATGACCGCGATGGCCGTCGCGCACGAAGAGATGGTGCAGGTCCATGCCGCGCTTTCCCTCTTGCGCTCTGTAGAGCGGCACCAGAATGGCGTAGCCGATCAGCCCTCCGTCGGTTTCGGCAACGAGCGCCGTGATCCACGGCAGCGGGCCGAAGAGGTCGCGCTCCAACTGCTCCGGCGTCGTTCCCGCCGCATCGCCGTGATGGGCGGCAAGCAGGGCAATCATCGCGTTGAGTTCGGGCAGGTCGCGCGGCTTGGCGGCGCGGATCGTCACCACCGATGGGCGCATCAATGAAATTTCGCTGTCTTCGATTTCGGTCATGGTCTTCGCGTCCTTTGATAGTCTGCCGTCAGGACGCTGCCGATACAACAAAGCCGCCTGACGGCGGCTTGTTGACAATATGATCTTGTCCAGCCGCCCTTTACAGGTACAGCCAAAAATACGAGCGGCTCTGGTGCGCGTTTTTGATCATGGGTCATCAATCGTCGGAAACGCGGCGTTTGTCAATGGCGTCGGAGCCGGACGCTGAAACACGCCATCGGCCTTGATATCGGTCAAGCCCATCGATAGTATACCCCCCTATTCTATATGAGGACTCACCGTGTCCCACACCACTCTGAAGAAAAAGAAGCTCGTCGCCCGTGTCAGCCGCCTGAAGGGGCAGATGGAGGCGGTCGAGCGGGCGCTCGAGGCCGAGCGCCCCTGCGGCGAGATCCTGCAGCTGCTTGCCTCCGTCCGCGGCGCTCTGACCGGGCTGACCGGCGAGGTTTTGGACGATCACCTGCGCGAACATGTGCTGAATGCTGCCGACGACGCTGCAAGGGCGGAGGCGGTCGAGGAAATATCGGAAGTCTTGCGAACCTATATCCGCTGATTGCCGAGACGAAGGAGCCTGTAATGAGTGCCGGAATCGGGAAAGCTGCAATGAATACCTTTGAACACGACCATGTCTTCCTCGGCGCGGATCATCAGCGCAACGAGCGGCGCATCTGGCTGGTGATCGCGCTGACGGCGGTGATGATGGTGGCGGAAATCGCCGCCGGCACCGTCTACGGCTCCATGGCCCTGGTCGCCGATGGCTGGCACATGTCGACCCATGCCAGCGCTCTGCTGATTTCGGCGCTCGCCTATCTCTTCGCCCGCCGGCAGGCGCGCAATCCGCGTTTCACCTTCGGCACCGGCAAGCTCGGCGACCTCGCCGGCTTCGCCAGCGCCATCATCCTTGCGCTGATCGCCCTGCTGATGGCCTGGGAAAGCCTGTTGCGCCTCTCAAATCCCGTGCCGATCGGCTTTGCCCAGGCGATTGCCGTCGCCGTGATCGGCCTTGCCGTCAATCTCGTCAGCGCCTGGCTGCTTTCCGGCGGCGGCCATGCCGCGCATGGCAATCATGCGCACGCGCATCACCATCACGGCGACCACGCCCATCATGGTCATGGTCATGGTGATCACGGTCCCGGCCAGGCAGAACCGGGCGACAACAATATCCGCGCCGCCTATCTGCATGTCATCGCCGATGCCTTGACCTCCGTGCTCGCCATCGCGGCGCTGACGCTCGGCAGCCTCTACGGCTGGCTCTGGCTCGACCCCATCATGGGCATCGTCGGCGGGCTGGTCATCGCCAATTGGTCCTGGAGCCTGATGAAATCCTCGGGCGGCGTCCTTCTCGACGTCGTCCCGCACGGCGAGACTTTGCCGGCGGAGATTCGCGAGGCGATCGAGACGGAGGAAGACCGGATCACCGATCTGCATGTCTGGCAGGTCGGCCCCGGCCACCATGCGGCGATCGTCGCGGTCGTCACCTCTGAGCCGCGCGAGCCGGCCTTTTACAAGGGCAGGCTTTCGGCGCTGACGGAATTGTCGCATGTGACGGTCGAGGTCACCCGCGCCGCGTGATCGGCGTGCGGCCGACAAAGTCGCTCGGCGAACAACAAGGTTGCTCGGCGGACGACATTGTCGCCGCGGGGACGAGATGCCGCCGCAATCGCCCCTTAGCTTTGTGTTCCTCACCGCCGGAGGAATCATGGATCTCAGTCTTACCCGCCGTATGCTGATAGGCTCGGCATTGTGCCTGCCTGCACTAACGCTTCCCGTCAGAGCCCAAGAGAAGAGCGAGGAAGACAACGACAACATCGAGCGGCGCCTTGCCGCGTTGGAAAAACGCACCGGCGGCCGTCTCGGCGTCTCGGTGCTCGACACTGAGACGAGCATTTCCTTCAACTATCGCGGCAGCGAAGCCTTTCCGATGTGCAGCACCTTCAAGGCGCTGGCAGCCGGCTTCGTGCTCGCCCGTGCCGACAAGGGCGAGGAAAGCCTCGACCGCCGGGTGACCTATGGAAAGGACAAGCTGGTCGACTATTCGCCGCTCAGCGAAAAACACGCCGGCACCGATGGCATGACGGTCGCCGAACTCTGCGAGGCGGCGGTGACCGTCAGCGACAACACGGCCGGCAACCTGCTGCTCGAAAGTTTTGGCGGTCCGGCGGGTTTGACCGACTGGCTGCGTTCGATCGGCGACGGCACGACGCGTCTCGACCGCACCGAACCGACGCTGAACGAGGGCAGGAAGGACGATCCGCGCGACACGACGACACCGGATGCGATGCTCGACACGCTCGGCAACCTGACGCTCGGCTCGATCCTCACCGAAGCCTCCTCAGACAGGTTGATCGCCTGGCTGGTGGCCAGCACCACCGGCGGCGAGCGGCTGAGAGCCGGCCTGCCTAAGGAGTGGAAAGTCGGCGACAAGACCGGTACCGGCCCGAACGGCTCCCTCGGCGATATCGCCGTCATCTGGCCGCCCGACCGCGGCCCGATCGTCGCGGCCGTCTATATCGCCGAGGCGACCGCGCCGGTGAAGGAGCTCAATCCCGTCTTTGCCGAAGTCGGCCGGATGATCGCCGAGATGGTTTGAGCGGGAAAATGCGAAGGGCATAATCGGCAGCTGTCTGGTTCGCGGGTCTTTCTTCTGCAAGGAGAGGGCACCCTCTCCATCACGGCAGCGTATAGGCGATCACATAGTCGCCGGGCTTGGTGCCGACCGACCCGTGACCGCCGGCGACCATGACGACATATTGTTTGTTGTCATCGGCCGTATAGGTCATCGGCGTCGCCTGGCCGCCGGCGGGAAGCCGGGCCTGCCACAGCTCCCGGCCGTTGGTCACGTCGTAGGCGCGCAGGTAATTGTCGACCGCAGCCCCGAGGAAGGCGACGCCGCCCTTGGTCAGCATCGGTCCGCCGATGCCCGGCACGCCGACCTTGAAGGGCAGGGGTAGCGGCGTCATGTCGTGCACGGTGCCGTTCTTGTGCATGTAGGCGATCTTGCCGGTGCGCAGATCGACGCCGGCGACATAGCCCCATGGCGGCGCCTGGCAGGGGATTTTGAGCAGCCCGAGGAACGGACCCATGAAGACGCCGTAGGGCGCGCCGTCATTGCGGTTGAGCCCCTGTTCGCTGCCCTTCTCGTCCTGGCCGCGCGGCGGAATGTCGGCGGCCGGCACCAGGCGCGAGGTGAAGGCGAGATAGGTCGGCATGCCGAACATGATCTGCCGCTCCGGATCGACCGCGACCGAGCCCCAGTTGAAGGTGCCGAAATTGCCGGGATAGACGATCGTGCCCTTCAGCGACGGCGGAGTATAGCGGCCCTCGTAGCGGTAACGATGGAAGTCGATGCGGCAGGCGAGTTGGTCAAACAGCGACACGCCCCACATATCCTTCTCCTTGAGCGGGTCGGGCGAGAAGGTTAGATCGGAGATCGGCTGCGTCGGCGAGGTGTGGTCGCCGGAGACCGCACCATCAGGCGCTGGAATCTCCTTGACCGGGATGATCGGCTCGCCGCTGCGCCGGTCGAGCACATAGAGATCGCCTTGCTTGGTCGGGCCGACCAGGGCCGGAACGACGCTGCCGTCCGGTTTCGTCAGGTCGATCAGCGCCGGCTGGGCCGGCACGTCCATGTCCCAGAGATCGTGATGCACTGTCTGGCGCACCCAGCGCAATTGGCCGGTGGCGATGTCGAGGGCGACGATCGAGGAGGAGAATTTCTCGACATTGTCGCTGCGGTTGATGCCGATCTGGTCGGGCACCTGGTTGCCGAGCGGGATGTAGACCAAGCCGAGGCCCTCGTCGACGCTGAAGACCGACCAGCTGTTCGGCGAATTGGTCGTATAGGTCTGGCTATCGGTGATCGGCATCGTCACGTCGGGATTGCCGGAATCCCAGTTCCAGAGCAGCGCGCCGGTATTGATGTCGAAGGCGCGGATGACGCCGGATTGTTCCTCAGTCGAATAGTTGTCGTTCACCGCGCCGCCGACGATGATCTTGCCTGCCACGGCTACCGGCGGCGAGGTGGAATAATAATAGCCGGCCGGGTTGTAGCGCATGCCGGTTTCCAGATGCAGCACGCCCTGATCCGCAAAGCTGGTGCACACCTTGCCGTCCGCCGCGTCGAGCGCGATCAGCCGGGCATCGGAGGTCGGCAGGTAGACGCGCTCGGCGCAGGGCTGGCCGGCGGCCACATTGGGATCGGCATAATAGGTGACACCGCGGCAGGTCTGATGCTGCCGGTTGGGGTTCATCCCGGAATTGGCGTCGTATTTCCATTTCTCCTTGCCGGTTTTGGCGTCGAGCGCGATCGCCCAGTTGTGCGGCGTGCAGAGATAGAGCGTGTCCTTCACCTTGAGCGGGGTCACCTGATAGGTCGTCTCGCCGACATCGTCCGGGCGTTTGACGTCGCCGGTCTGGTATCGCCACGTCTCCTTGAGGGTGGAGACGTTCTCGGCGGTGATCTGGTCGAGCGGCGAATAACGCTGGCCGAAGGGCGTGCGCCCATATTGATGCCATTCGCCGTCGGGGACGCTGCCGCCGAAGGCGGGGTTGGCGGCGACCTGATCCTTCGGCAGTTCGCCGGCAAGATCGTGCGGGTCTGTCGTCATCGAATAGAGCGCGACGAGGATGGCGAGAATGACAGGCACGGCGAGCGGCCAGGGATTGGCGCCGTAGGTGATGCCCGTCGGGCTGCGAAAGCCGAGCGGCCGGCGGATCCACGGCGTCAGCAGCCAGAGCCCGAGCAGGATGATCATGCCGCCGCGCGGGCCGAGCTGCCACCAGTCGAAGCCGACCTCCCAGATCGCCCAGGCGAGTGCTGCGACGACGAGCACCGCATAGACCCAGAGCGCCACCGCCTTGCGCATCAACAGCAGCCCGGCGGTGATGAGGAACATCAACCCGGCGAACAGATAAAATATGCTGCCGCCGAGCGTGACGAGCCAGAGCCCGCCGCCGCTAAGCGTAAGCCCGATGATGATGAAGAACACGGAGGTGATGACGATCGCCATAAGGGCTGTCTCCCGCTGAGGTTAGCCGGGGTGAAGGATCGGCGGAAAAGTCCCGCCGATCAGGCAGATAGCGCGAAGGAAATGCCTTTCAACGGCCATATTTGCCGCAGGCTGCGGCGGCCATTGGACATGCACGGACCAGGCTCGATACAGCCTGGCATAGCGCTTTTAGGCTCAGCAACCGTTGTGCCAGCCGGATGAAGCCGATCGCTGTGAGGCGGCCACTGGAAGGCAAGACCGCAGTTACGTCCCGCAGAAGGTCGCGAGCACCCGTTCGTCCGGCTTCGGCGGTTCCATATAAGCGGCAAAGCCCGGCTGGTCTTCATAGGGTTTCGAAAGCACGGTCAGCAGCGCCTCGAACAGCGAGAAATCGCCGTTCTCGACCGCGGCCTCGATCGCCTGTTCGACCCGGTGATTGCGCGGAATGAAGACCGGATTGACGCTGCGCATGGCCAGAGTGCGCTGAGGCGCCGTCTGCGGATCGCGCGACAGTCTCTCGCGCCACTGCGTGAGCCAGGTGCCGCAGGCCTCCGGTTCGCGAAAACTCGCGGCAAAGGCAGGTTCCACAGCGCCGTCGCCGGCAAGATCCGACAGCCGCCGGAAAGCCAGGGTGAAATCGGCGCCCTGCGCCTGCATCAATGACAGCAGCGCCTGCACCAGGTCGAGATCTCCGTCCTCTTCGCCGGCAAGACCGATTTTCTCTCGCATGCCGGCCAGCCACGCAGCCTGGAACCGTTCGCCATAGGCTCGGATCACCGCATTCGCTTTGTCGACCGCGCCGTCGGGCTCTTCGTCGATCAGCGGCAGCAGCGTTTCGCCGAGCCTTGCGAGGTTCCATTGGCCGATGCCGGGCTGGTTGGCATAGGCATAGCGGCCATGCTGGTCGATCGATGAGAAGACGGTGGCCGGATCATAGGTATCCATAAAGGCGCAGGGGCCGAAATCGATCGTCTCGCCGGAAACGGTCATATTGTCGGTGTTCATCACCCCATGGATGAAACCGACATGCAGCCAACGGGCAATCAGCGCCGCCTGCCGCTCCGAGACCGCCGAAAACAGTGAAAGATATGGATTGTCAGCCGTTTTCAGGGTGGGGTAATGCCGGTCGATCACATAGTCGGCCAGCGCTCGCACGCCGTCGGCATCGCCCCTGGCCGCGAAGTACTGGAAGGTGCCGACGCGGATATGGCTTGCCGCGACCCGGGTGAAGACCGCGCCCGCCAGCACCTCTTCCCGGTAGACCGGCTCGCCTGTGGTCACCGCCGCCAACGCCCGCGTGGCCGGAATGCCGAGCGCAAACATCGCTTCGCTGATGATATATTCGCGCAGCACCGGCCCGATTGCCGCCCGCCCATCGCCGCGGCGCGAAAAAGGCGTGGGTCCGGCGCCCTTCAGCTGGATATCGAAGCGCCTGCCGCTGCGGTCGATCACCTCGCCGAGCAGGATCGCCCGCCCGTCGCCGAGCTGCGGCGAGAAGCCGCCGAACTGATGGCCCGCATAGGCCATCGCCAGCGGTTCGGCACCTTCGGGAACCAGATTTCCGGAAAAGATCGCCGCGCCGTCGCGCCGCAACGCCTCGACGTCGAGCCCGAGCTCGGCAGCCAGCGGCTCGTTGAGCTTGATCAGCGAGGGCTCCGCCACCGAAGTCGGCGTCTGCGCCGCAAAGAAGCGCTCGGGCAAGCCGGCATAGCTGTTGTCGAACGGAAAGGCCGCGGCGGCCCGGTTTTTCTGCAGGGTGGAGGTCATGCTTCATAGGTAGGGCCGGGGTGCGCTTGGCGCAAGCCGGTTTGGTTGAAGACCCCAAAGCCCTTCACGAAGAACAGGCCGATGCAAGGAATCGTGATCTGCCTTTACCTCTCGTCAAAGCTGGTTTGCCATAAACGACATAGCGCCGCCATGATCGCGAGCGTATAGCAAATCGTCTCCCCTTGGCTTTGCGCCATGTCATCCCCGCGGCCCTGCTGCCTGCTGTGCTCCGCCGCGCCACCGCGAGTGATTCCGGACGATGTCGGATCAGATTTACCAGGCGCCGATGGTTCGGCGCGCCGCGCCCAATTTCCGGGTGATCGCGATGATTGTCGCGAGTGCGATGCTGATGGAAAATATCGACGCGACTGTGCTTGCGACCGCGCTGCCCACCATGGCGCGCGATTTCAGCGTCAGCGCGCCGGCCATGTCGATCGCCCTGACCTCCTATCTCCTCAGCCTGGCGATCTTCATTCCCGCGAGCGGCCGGATGGCCGACCGTTTTGGCTCTCGCACCGTCTTCCGCGCGGCCATATCCGTCTTCGTGATCGGCTCGATCTTTTGTGCGCTGGCGCCGACGCTGTCGTTCCTGGTGCTGGCGCGGCTGCTTCAGGGCATAGGCGGTGCGATGATGATGCCGGTCGGCCGCCTCGTGCTGATGCGCAGCGTCGACCGCAAGGATATGGTCAGCGCCATGTCCTGGCTGCTGGTGCCGGCGTTGATCGGGCCGATCGTCGGCCCGCCGCTCGGCGGCTTCTTCGTCACCTATCTCGACTGGCGCTGGATCTTCTACATCAACGTGCCGATCGGCATCATCGGCATGATCTTCGTGTCGATCTACATCGACGAGGTGAAGGGCAAGGCGAGCGGCCCGTTCGATACGCTCGGCTTCGTCCTTTCCGGCATCTCGCTCGGTTCGTTGCTCTTCGGCTTCGAAATGTCGAGCCACGAAGGCGAGGGCGCCTTCTCGATCTTCCTGATCGCTATCGGCCTGCTCTTCGGCATCGCCTATCTCCGGCACGCCCGCAAGCATCCGTCGCCGATCATGGATTTCTCGCTGATGAAGGTAGCGAGCTTCGGCACGTCGGTGATCGCCGGGTCGCTGACGCGCATCACCCAGGGCGCCCAGCCCTTCCTGCTGCCGCTGCTCTTCCAGATCGGCTTCGGCCTGTCCGCCGCTGCGGCCGGCCAGATCGTCATCGCCACAGCACTTGGCGCTCTCGCCATGAAACCGATGGCGAAGTTCGTCTTCCGCCGGCTGGGGTTCCGCCGAAGCCTGGTCCTCAACGGCATCTTCGGCACGGTCGGCTATGGCCTCTGCGCCGCCTTCCGGCCGGATTGGCCGATGCCGCTGATCTTCCTCGTCCTGATCCTCAGCGCCTTCTTCCTGTCGTTCCAGTTCACCGCCTACAACACCATTGCCTATGACGAGATCGACAAGGAGCGGATGAGCTCGGCCACGAGTTTCTACACCACCTTCCAGCAGCTCATGCTGTCGCTCGGCATCTGCATCGGGGCCTTAGCGCTGCACGGTTCCATGGCCTTTAGCGGGGCTGAAACGCCTGCGCTTGGTGATTTCTCGGCCGCCTTTATCGTCGTCACGATCATCTCGATCACCGCCACCTTCTGGAACCTGCGCTTCTCGCCGACCGCCGGCGAGGAGATCAGCGGCTACAAGGTGAAACGGACGAAAACTGATGCGACATGCATAAAAACAAAGGCTTGAAGCCCCTCGCTTGAATCAAATTCTGCGCCGGACTTCAGCCCTCCATCGCTGCCGCCATGTCCGCGAGCTTGCGCACGGTGTTGAGGTTGCGCGACGTTCCTGGCTTCAGCGCCGGCAGCTTCAGCTTCGAGCGGCCGGACCCATTGGGGTAATGCACATAGATTTCGCGGGCCGCGAGCTTTGCCTCCTCGCCATCAGGCGCCACCATTTTATCAAGCGCATCGGCAGGCGGTTTTTCGGGCAGGAAATAGACGAGCAGGAAGTTCGGTTTGGCCTTGGGAAAAGGTGCGTTGGCGGCAATGGCGTCGAGCTCGTTGCGGCTTCGCACCATCACCCCCGGCCGCTTGCCCATCTTCTGCCCGAGCGCTGCGTCGAGCTTTTCCTCTACGGTCGTTTCGGATTCGTCCGAGCGGAAGAGTACATTGCCGCTTTGGATGTAGGTTTTCACGTCGGCAAAGCCGAGGCCTTCGCAGATAGCCTTGAGCTCAGCCATCGGGAGCGACCCGGTGCCCCCGACGTTTACGGCGCGGAGGAGGGCGACGTAGACTGCCATTTCTTTCTCCCTCGACTGTCGTGCCGTTCCAGCCCCCTCTGCCATGGGGGAGATGCCCGGCAGGGCAGAGGGGGGCGACCACGGCGCTCCCTAAAGATTTCACATCTTCCCCGCCACCTTGATGGCAAACGCATACTCGAACGCAATCTCTTCCAGCCGCTGAAACCGCCCCGACGCGCCGCCGTGGCCGGCGTCCATGTTGGTCTTGAGCAGGATCGGCGCCTCGCCGGTCGTTTCCTCACGCAGCTTCGCCACCCACTTGGCGGGTTCCCAATAGGTGACGCGCGGGTCGGTCAGGCCGCCGAGCGCCAGGATCGGCGGGTAGGCTTTGGCGCCGACATTGTCGTAGGGCGAGTATGAGGCGATCTGCTCGTATTCTTCCCGACTGTCGATCGGGTTGCCCCATTCCGGCCATTCCGGCGGGGTGAGCGGCAAAGTATCGTCGAGCATCGTGTTGAGCACGTCGACGAAGGGAACGGCGGCGATGATGCCGGCAAACTTCTCCGGCGCCATGTTGGCAACCGCCCCCATCAGCATGCCGCCGGCCGATCCGCCCTCGGCGATGATCTTCGCGTAAGAGGTGAACTTCTGTTGATTCAGATAGTCGGCGGCAGCGACGAAGTCCTTGAAGGTATTCGTCTTCTTGTCCATCTTGCCGTCTTCGTACCAGGAAAACCCCTTGTCCTTGCCGCCGCGGATATGGGCGATGGCATAGACGAAGCCGCGATCGGCGAGCGACAGGCAGTTGGTGTTGAAACCGGCCGGAATGGTGATGCCGTAGGCGCCGTAGCCATAGAGCAGGCAGGGCGCGCTGCCGTCGAGCGCGGTGTCTTTGCGATAGAGCAGGGTGACCGGCACTGTCTCGCCGTCCCATGCCGGGGCGAAGACGCGGCGGGTGATGTAATCGTCGGGATTGTGACCCGACGGCACCTCCTGCGTCTTCAGGAGCGTGCGCTCGCGGGTCACCATGTTGTAATCATAAAGCTGCGACGGCGTCGTCATCGACGAATAGGAGAAACGAACGACATCCGTGTCGTATTCCGCCGCGCCCGAGAGCCCGAGCGAATAGGCTTCCTCGGCAAAGGCGATCGCATGTTCCTCGCCGGTCCTGCGGTCGCGGATCATGATCTGCGGCAGTCCGTCCTTGCGCTCCAGCCACAGAAGATGGCGGGCATAGGCCATGTGGCTGATAATCAGCGTGCCGGGCTTGTGGGCGACCACTTCGCGCCAGTTTTCCTTGACCGGATTGTCGGCCGGCGCTTGCATGATCTTGAAGTCCTTGGCGCCGCCATCATTCGTCAGGATGTAAAAGACGTCGCCGCCCTCGGTCAGCGAATACTCGATGCCTTCCTCGCGCGCCGCCACCAGCTTCGGCTCGGCGGTGAGATCCTTGGTCGACAGCAGCCGGTATTCGCTGGTCTCGTGGTCGTGAATATCGATATAGATGAAGTCGTCGAGCAGCGAGCCGCCGACGCCCATGAAAAAGCCGGCATCGGCTTCCTCATAGACCAGCTGGTCTGCCGATTGCGGCTGGCCGACAATATGGTGGAACACCTTCGAAGGCCGGTGGTTCTCGTCGAGCGCCGAATAGAAGAAGCTCTTGCCGTCGGGCGCCCAGACGCCGCCGCCGCCGGTATTCTCGATCCGGTCTTCGAGGTCTTGTCCGGTCGCGAGGTCGCGCACCTTCAGCGTAAAGAATTCCGAACCCTTATCGTCATAGCCCCAGATGCCGCGGCTATGGTCGCTCGAATGGTCGAGACCGCCGAGACGGAAATAGGCCTTGCCTGATGCCTCCTTGTCGCCGTCGAGCAGCACGGTGCGGATCGTCTCGTCGGCGACGTTGCCGTCGCGGGCGATGCGGAAAAAGCGCGGCTGTTCGCCGCCTGTGACATAAAACGTGCCGTAGGCATAGGCGCCGTCCTTCATCGGCACCGAACTGTCGTCTTCCTTGATGCGGCCGCGCATTTCGGAAAACAGCACCTTCTGCAGCGGCTTGGTGTCTTCCATCGCCGCATTCATATAGGCGTTTTCAGCTTCGAGATGCCGGCGGATCTCGGGATCGAGGATCGAGGGATCCTTGAACATCGCCTGCCAGTTGTCGGCGCGCAGCCAGGCATAGTCGTCCGTGCGGGTGATGCCGTGGCGCGTATCGGAAACGGGCTTTTTCGGTGCGGCAGGCGGTGTCGGCAGGCTTTTGAAAACGGACAAGGAATGGCTCCGGTGGGAATGTCGGGTTGGCAAGAGATAGAGGCGCACTGGTCCCGGATCAAGCGTCAAAGGTGCGCCAAGGGTGCGGGTGGCCTTCCACAAGCAAGGAGGCGGCTCCGCCCGCCTTGCCTTGATGTCACCACAATATTTAAGAATGTCCGCTCTCACAGAGCGAAAATTGCACGCGCCAAGCCTCCGGCAAGCTGCCTGCGGCAGGGTGAAAAATGGACAACAGCAAGGGATTTCTCCGCAATGCCGAAACGTCTGCTCCTGTTTGTATCCCTCGTCAGCCTTGCTGCCCCTGCCTTTGCCGTCGATCCCGCCATCAAGAAGCAACTTGAAAAACTCGATCCCTCGACCCGTCTGGAACAGAGCTGCGACACCGAGGCGATGAGCCGCATCAACCAGGAAAGCGCCGGCTTCAAGCCCGACAAGGTGATCGCCTATACCTTCAAGGACCCGATCCCCGGCGATAATTCGCTGCAGGCCCCGGGCGCGGTCTTCCGCAGCAAGGGCGATTGGTATCATCTCTCCTACAATTGCATCACCGGCCCGCAGCATATCAACGTGCGCGAACTCGACTACCAGATCGGCGACAAGGTGCCGCGCGAGAAGTGGGACAAGTATTATCTCTACGATTGATGCCCTTGGCTTTGTTCGGGCGGCAGCGGTGACATCCGGCCACATGGCGCCATGCAAAAGCATCCGCTAAAATCTGTCGAAACCGACTTGTAGAAGCCTCTGATATGAACCGCATCCTGCTCGCTTCGGCGTTCCTTCTGACCACCATCGCTCCCGTACTGGCGGACGAGCTACCGTCAGCGCTGCCAGCCTCGGCCGCTGTGAGCGCGGCCCCGAGAGCGCCGGTGGCAAAGCTCGTCGAGCCGCATCTGCATATCGCCCGCTCCAACCTTGCTGGCCATGCCCGCATTGCGCTGACCTTCGATGCCTGCATGGGGCAGGCAGATGAGCGCATCCTGTCGACGCTGGTGCGCGAACGCATCCCGGTGACGATCTTCGTCACCGCCCGCTGGCTGAAGCATAACCCTGCCGCGGTTGCCGTGTTCCTGCAGAACCCCGATCTCTTCGAACTCGAAAATCACGGAGAGAACCATATTCCGGCCGTCGACACGCCGACGCTGATCTATGGCATCGCCTCGGCGGGCTCGCCGCAGGCGGTAAGGCAGGAGGTCGAAGGCGGCGCTGCCGCCATGGTCGCGGCCGGGATTCCGGCGCCGCGCTGGTTCCGCGGCTCGACCGCCAAATATGACCTTTCCGCCATCGGCGAAATCCGCGCCATGGGATATCGCATCGCCGGTTATTCGGTAAACGGCGACGGCGGCTCGCTGCTTGGGGCTGCGATTACCGAAAAGCGCATCGCCTCGGCCAAGGATGGCGATGTCGTCATCTCCCACGTCAACCAGCCAACCCATGCCGCGGGCGAGGGCGTGGCCAAGGCGCTGGTCGACCTGAAAGCCAAGGGCGTGCAATTCGTCCGTCTCGAGGACGTCGAGGATATGGGCGACGACAAAACGACGGAGTAGTTTTGTAGGGCGTGCCGTGTGAGCCCCCTCTGCCCTGCCGGGCATCTCCCCACAGGTGGGGAGATCACAAGTGGCCAAACCTTCGCGCTCGTTTACCGCTCCGGCGGGCTGCAACGCCAGTTGTTTGGGGAAGCCGTTGCGTCCAGCCAATCTCCGCACCTGTGGGGGAGATGCCCGGCAGGGCAGAGGGGGGGCTGGCACGGCACAACAGTCAATCCGAAGCCTTTACCGCAGTTCACTCCCAGCCCCCAACCTATCCTCTCCAAACCGCCGCAGCCCCGGCCCATCCCTGTCGAGCGCGAAATCCTCGAACCAGTCGCGATGCATGCCTGCCAGCATCGCCCCGATCATCTGGGCTGCGAGGTAGGAAAAGGTGATGCCGTTGCCGCCGTAGCCGTAGGCGGCGAGCACATGCGGCATCTCAGGCACCGGGCCGATCAGCGGCAGGCCGTCGGCCGTCTCGCCGAAGGTTCCGCACCAGGCGTGTTCCACCCGCGTATCTGCCTTCGGCCAGAGCCGCCTTACTTTCTCCTGGATTGCGATGGTCTTGGCCGGCAGCTTGCGGTCGCGGGCTTCGGGATCGGTCGTGCAGTCATCCTCGCCACCGGCGACGATGCGGTTATCCTCGGTCGTGCGCAGGTAGAGATAGGGGTGGCTATCCTCCCAGATCAGCGCCCTGTCGCGCCAGAAATTTGCCGGGTCCTGAGGCACGGTGGCGAGCGCCCAGCTCGAGCTGGTGCGGTGCAGCTTCGGCATGTCGATGCCCGGCATCGAATAGCCGGTCGCAAGCACGGCGCGCCGCGCCTCGATGATATGGCCTCCGTCCGTCTCTGCCGTGACGTGATCGCCTTCGCTGTGAAGTGCTGTGACGGAGGCGCTCACAAGTCGCGCGCCGCGCCGGACGGACATTTCGATCAACGCCCAGGTCAGAAGCAGCGGGTCGCACTCCGCCGAACCCGGTGAATAGATCGCCCCATCCCGGTCGAACTCAAATTGCGTGAAGAGATCGGGATGTTCGAGATAGACGCCGGGCAGGCCGGCCCGGCGGCGAAGCTGGCGCTCATCGAGGAGATTGCGTGCCCCTTCGCGACCCTCGGCGAGATAGAGCGTGTTGCGCGGCCGGAAGCCGCAGGCAATCCCGTTTGCGGCGATCAGCTTGGAAAGGCCGGCGACCGCAGCACCGCTGCGGCGATAGATGCCGGCCGCGCGTTCGAAGCCGTAATAGTCCTCAAGCTCGATGAGCGTGCTGTCGATTTCCCATTGCAGCATCGCCGTGCTCGCCACGGTGCTGCCGAAACCGGGCTTCTCCCGGTCGATGATAACAACGGAAAAACCGCGCGCCGTCAGGTGTTCGCCGACCAAAGCGCCAGTGATGCCGCCGCCGATCACGGCGACGTCGGTGGAAAAGCTTTGCTCCATCGGCCGCCACTCCGGCCGTACGCCGCTTTTTCCCCAGAGAGAACGGCCGCTGACCATCTGGTCGTGATCGGATTCGTCGAGATCGAGATCAGAGGCCACGCATGTCTCCCCGGTTGATCATTTCGGCAGTTGCGGCTGCGGCTTTTCCTCGATCAGCAATTCCTCGATGATCGTGATGACGATCAGCGACAGCGGCAGCGCCAGCATAGCGCCGACGGCGCCCCACATCCATGTCCAGAACAGAATGGCGAGAAAGACGACGAAGGGGTTGATTTCCAGCCGCCGTCCCATCACCGCCGGGAAGATCAGGTTTTCCATGAGAAGATGCACGGTAAAGAAGGCCGCGGCCGGTATCAGGCCAATGACGAGGTCATCATGGGAGAGAATGCCGGCGACCGCGACGGCAAGCGTCATCAGCGTGATGCCGAGGTAGGGAATGAAGCTCGACAGGAAGGCGAAGAAGCCCCAGAGCACCGGCGCCGCCAGCCCGCCCGTATAAGCGATGACAGTCATGACGACGCCGAGCCCGATATAGATCAGCGAGGCTGTGGCGAAGTAGAAGCCAAGCACCTGCTCGACGGCATTGATGACGCGGATTGCCGCCAGGCGTTGCGTGCGGGTGCGGAAGGTCATGATGATCGTCTTGCGCAGGTTGACCCGGCTGGCCAGGAAGAGCAGCAGCGCCGCAAAGAAGATCATCCCCTGCACGACAGCCGGCGTCAGGCTGGTCGTCACCACATGCAGCACGTTGCCGGTGTTTTCGAGCAGCGCACCGATCGACATCGGCCCGCTTTCGAATGTCGCCGGCGTGATATGCAGCCATTGGATGCGCTCGAGATAAGGCATGACGCGGTCCATGGTCCGCTCGGCAAAGGCCGGCCCCTCATTGGCAAACGTCATCAGCGGGCCGGCGAGCGAGTTGATCACCAGGAAGATCACCAGCGCCACGCCGCTTGACAGCATGAAGGCGTTGGCCAGTCGCGGCACGCCCATCCTGCTGAGTTTTTCCGCCGCCATGCCGAGGATCATCCCGACGACGACGGCAAGTGTGATCGGAATGAGGATCAGCGACATCATGTAGACGGCGGCAAGGCCGAGAATGCCGAAGATGCCCATGATCGCCCAGGCCATGCTGATATCGAGACCGTCCTTTTCCAGCCGGTGCAGCGGTGGCGGCGGCAGCTCTTCGGCTGCCTCCTTCAGCGTCTGCGCCCAGGCGCTGGTGCGGCGTTCGCCGATCGCGATCTTCTTTGCCTGTTTGCGGATGCCGTTGGCGATGCCCATGCGGTGAGGTCCCCGAAGCCTCATTGCTTCGTCACGAAAACGCGCCGATGCGGTTCCGGTTCCGTGGGGGCCTCCAGGGCGCTTGCCGCGTGTCTTCGCGCATGGAGCATTCCATGCGTGAACGTCTCCAGTCGCTAAAGCGCGTTGCATCAAATTTGATGCATGCGACGCGCTTTAGTCCTTTGTTTGTATGCATGTCGCCCGGAAACACCGGGCACTTCTGGGCAACATGCATCAAGGCTGATCTGTCACGGCAAGGAAATTACGCCAAAAGCGTCAGGCCGATGCCCCACGGGTCCCTGAGGAACACGCCGCCATCGCGCTTCTCGCTCTTGATCTCCAGCGCGTCGAGCTTGGAGATCGCCGCATCCAGCGTCGCCTTGTCGTTGAACCGGACCTTGTAGTCCGAAAGTCCGGTCATATTGTCGGCGCGTGCGACAGCACCCCTGCTGTTCCAGATATTGGCGGCGATATGATGATGGTAGCCGCCGGTTGCAAAGAAACTCGCGCCGGGTCGGCTCGCCATCAGCTTGAGGCCGAGGACGTCGCGGTAAAAGGCGTCGGCCTGAGGGATGTCGCCGACCTGCAGATGCAGGTGGCCGATCGCCGTTCCCACAGCCATGCCGCTCCAGTGCTCATCGGCCGCGCTGTCATAGAGCGCCTGCAGGTCGAGCCGCAGCGTTGCCATGTCGACCATGCCATCCTGATCGAATTTCCATTGTTCGTGAGGCCGGTCGGCATAGATTTCGATCCCGTTGCCTTCGGGGTCGGACAGATAGATTGCCTCGCTGACGAGGTGGTCCGAGGCGCCGTCGAGCACGACGTTATTGTTGGCGGCATGGCGTAGCCAGCGTGCGAGTTCCGCCCGATCCGGCATCAGGAAGGCGGTGTGGAAAAGGCCGGCGGCATTGCGCGGCGCGATTGCGGCGTCCTTGGCAGTCGTCAGCGTCAAAAGCGGCAGATCCCCGACACCCAGCACTTGCCCGCTCGCCGTCTTCTCGATGACCTTCAGCCCGAGCATCGATTGATAGAAGCCGGAAACGACAGCGAGGTCGGTCACCACGAGATGCGACTGGTCGATATAGGCTGGCCGCGTCAGCGCATAGGAAGTTTCGGTCGTCATGGATTGTTCTCCTGCTCCTGATCTGGCCTGTAGAATGGACGGCGCGCCGGCGGTGGCGGCGAATGTGCCGCGCATGGCAAGGCCGAGAAAGCTTCGTCGATTCATCCGCCTCTGCATCCTCTGGGCTGCCGTACCTGATCCCTATATGGCGGATTCCGATTGTTCACAGAAGATCCGTTTTTGAAGATGAAGCGTTGAGCAGGTGTTGACGATGACGTCCACTTGATCGCGGTCAAAGCGTCCATATCTTCTTTAGAGGAAGCTTATGCATCTCAGTCATGGAGGGAAGCCATGTACAGGAAGATCATCGTGGCGATCGCGCTCGGCGGCATCGAAAAGGGAGGCACGATCCTCCGCAAGGCCGCGTCCCTGCTCGACGACGGCGGCGAGATCGTAGCGCTCAACGTCATCGAGGATGTGCCGACCTATGTCGCGATCGAACTGCCGGCCAATATGGTCGAGGACGCCATGCAGGACAGCCGCGACACGCTAAAAGCGCTGATCGCCGCAACCGGAATTGCGGCAACCGTCGAGATCCGCAACGGCCCACCTGCCAAAGCGATCATTTCGACCGCCGAAAGCCACGGAGCCGACCTCATTATCGTCGCCTCGCATGTTCCGGACTTTTCCAATTACTTCATCGGCGCCACCGCCGACCGGGTCGTGCGCCACGCCAAATGCTCGGTGCTGGTCGACCGGCAGAAGGTTTGATGCGTAGCTGCTTCGCCGTCAATCAGCCTGTCACGAAGATTTACCGCCCGTGCGCTTTGCCGCAGTTGCGCACCCGTCGGTTCGATGCGACGATTGCAGTCGGGGTCTGAAACGGATTGGCGGGCATGGCCGAGTTCAACGGCATTCGCTGGGCTTACGACAGATATGAACTAATCGCCGATGGTATCGTCCATGGCGTCGGTCTCGTGCTGGCGCTGATCGGGGCCACCGTGCTGATCTTCTACGCCACGCTCTGGAGCTCCTACGGCGCGCTCGCTGCCGCCTGGATCTATGGCGTCGGGCTGGTGTTGACGCTGGCCATTTCCTTTTCCTACAACGCCTGGCCGGTCTCGCGCACCAAATGGTACCTGCGCCGCTTCGATCATTCGGCGATCTTCCTGTTGATCGCCGCCACCTACACGCCCTTTCTCGAACGCGGCGCCGACGACCCGCTGCTCTTGTTCATGCTGGTTGCGATCTGGCTGTTCGCCGCCGCCGGCATTATCCTGAAATGCGTCTTTCCCGACCGTTACGACCGTGTTGCCATCCTGCTTTATCTCGCCATGGGCTGGAGCGGCGTGCTGGTGGCCGGGCCTGTCGCTTCGCGCATTCCCTCCACCTCGATGCTGCTGATCGTCATCGGCGGGGTCATCTATTCGCTTGGCGTCATTTTCCATGTCTGGGAGAAGCTGCGCTTTCAGAATGCCATCTGGCACGGTTTCGTCGTCACCGCCGCGGCGGTGCATTATTCGGCCGTCTTCACCTGTTTTAGCCTGCCGGGGCCGGGCCTCTAATCACGGCCGTGCCCAAAGTCGCCGGTATTTCGCATCCGCCGTTTACATCGTTCGAGGCCGGGCGTATGCCCCTTTCGCAGACAATACGAACGGGCAATCATGACAGACGCTGTCCTCCTCCGCGATGCCACCGAAGCCGATCTCCCAGCCATCCGCGATATCTACAATCACGCCGTCGAGCACACGACGGCGATCTGGAACGATACGCTGGTCGATCTCGAAAACCGCCAGGAATGGATGAAGGCGCGCAAGGGCCGCGGGTTTCCGGTCATCGTCGCCGAGCTGGCAGGCAGGGTCGCGGGCTATGCCTCCTATGGCGACTGGCGCTCCTTTGATGGCTACCGCCACACCGTCGAGCATTCCGTCTATGTCGACAAGGATTGCCGCGGCGCCGGCATAGGCGAGCGCCTGATGCGGGAACTGATCACCCGTGCTGCGGCAGGAAATATCCACGTGATGATCGCCGGCATCGAGGCGGAGAACACCGCTTCGATCAGGCTGCATGAAAAGCTTGGTTTTCGCATTGCCGGCAGATTTTCCGAGGTCGGCACCAAGTTCGGCCGCTGGCTGGACCTCACCTGCATGGAGCTTCGCCTGCCTCTGGACTGATCCGGCATCCCATTGTGAAGGGCGCGCCATCTTTTTATTGTAGTCTGAGCTGTGTAAGAAAGTGGAGGCAGCCTGCTTCGCGCGAGGCGGCCTCAGAATGGTATGGAGGTGAACAGTTCAATGGCAATGCACGGATCGTCGCTCGGTCTCCTTGCCCTCGTCCTTCTGGCATTTGCGCCGGTTGCCGCCCCGGCGGCCGATTGCGGCAGCCTGGCCTCGCCGAAGCTCGACTGGCAGGAATGCACCAAGAAGAACCTGATGCTGCAGGGCAGTGATCTCGAAGGCGCCGACCTCGTCGGCACCGATTTCTCGCTGACGGATCTCGCCGGCGCCAACGTCAAATCCGCCAATCTCGAAAAGGCAACTTTGGTGCGTGCCTCACTCGAGGGCGCCCACGCCGAAGGCGCCAACTTCGCCAAGATCGAGGCCTATCGCGCCAGTTTCGCCAATATTGCCGCCGCCGGCGCCTCCTTCGCCGGCGCCGAACTGCAGCGGGCCAATTTCGCCGGCGCCACGCTTGCCGGCGCGAGCTTCGAAAAGGCCGAGCTCGGCCGCGCCGATTTCGACAAGGCGGTGCTGACGGGCACGAAATTCTCGTTCGCCAATCTCTCCCGTGCCGATCTCTCCGGCGCCACCTTCGAAGGCCCGCCGATATTCGAGCGCGCTTTCATGTTCCTGACCCGCATCGAAGGCCTTGACCTCTCGGCCGCAGCCGGGCTCGAACAGGCGCAGATCGATCTCGCCTGCGGCGATGCCTCGACCAAGCTGCCGGCCGGCCTTTCGGCGCCGACAACCTGGCCATGCCCTGCCGAACACGAGTGATTGGGCGGGGGCCGGTTAGCGCCGGACGCTGCCCCTCACCCTAACCCTCTCCCCGTAAACGGGGCGAGGGGGCTTGCCATACGAGAGGTTTGTGGGGAACGGAGAGGGTGCGGCACACCACCTTCACCCCGCAAGCGGGGAGAAGGTGCCGGCAGGCGGATGAGGGGCAAGGCTGGCTTCTGCGCCGAACGCTTACTTCCCAGCCTCGAACACCATGGAATGGCCATTGATGCAGTAGCGCAGGCCGGTCGGCGGCGGGCCGTCGGGAAAGACGTGGCCGAGATGGGCTTCGCAGTTGCCGCAGCGGATTTCGGTGCGCACCATGCCAAAGGCCGTATCGCGATGCTCGGTCACCGCATCCGGCGACACCGCTTCGAAATAGCTCGGCCAGCCGCAGCCGGCATCGAATTTCGTGTCGGAGCGGAAAAGCGGGGCATTACAGCCGACACAGCGGTAAAGTCCTGTCTCGAAGGAATCCCAATAGGGGCCGGTGAAGGCGCGCTCGGTGCCGTGCTGGCGCGTGATGCGGTACTGCTCGGGGGTGAGCTGCTCTTTCCATTCGGCATCGGTCTTATGGATCTTGGCGGTGGTTGCAGTTTCGGACATGCCATGCTCCTTTCGCCGAGGGGCGGTTCCGTTTCGCGAGAAATGTGGTGTGCCGTCGTCAGTTCATCAAGTCTAGAGCGGCGCGCCGTGAGATTGGCCGCATACCGCAATTGGGGGAAGACGCTTGCTTTTACATCCGTTAGGGAGTTTCTGTTAGGGTTAATGTTACGTGCATTGGGGATCACTGGTGTTTGAAGCAGCAATCGTCCTGCTCTACGGCCTCGTAGCCGTGGCCGCCTTGGCGGTCACGCTGTTGGAAGGCTGGGCCAACCATGACGGCTTGACGCTCCATCGTCTCGCCGGGCTTTTCGCCTGCCTGCTTTGGCCGCTAACGCTGCTGATCTTCATCCTGCACGGTTTCGTCGCCCGGCTGCTGACGCGCCGTTCTCGATCGGCGGCCTGATCCATCACCATCGCTGCGCCCCTTCGCCCTCCGATCGAAATTGCTTGAGACGCTCTACCATTTCGCCTAAGTCAGAGGGCAGCCGGTTTTCTCCGGCTTTCGTCTGTTGCTGGTAGAGGAGGAGACATGGCCGATGTCACGGCTCTGACATTTTTGGCCCTGTGTCTGCCGCTCGCCGGCGCTCTTGCCGCCCCCTTCGTCATCCGCATCTTCGGCGCTAACGGCGCCTGGCTCCTGGCGATCGCTCCGTTGCTCGCCTTCCTGCATTTCCTGCGTTTCGTTCCCGAGGTTGCGCGCGGCGAGGTCGTCACCGGCGGCTATTCCTGGGTGCCGAGCTACAATCTCTCCTTCTCCTGGTTCCTCGATGGCCTGTCGCTGGCTTTCGCGCTGCTGATCACCGGCATCGGCACCCTGATCGTGCTATATGCTGGCGGCTATCTCAAGGGACACAAGGATCAAGGCCGCTTCTTCTCCTTCATCTTTCTGTTCATGGGCGCCATGCTTGGCGTCGTCGTTTCCGACAGTTTCCTGATGCTCTTCATCTTCTGGGAACTGACATCGATCACCTCCTTCCTGCTGATCGGCTTCGATCACGAGCGTCAGGCGGCTCGCCGCGCCGCCCTGCAGGCGCTGGTGGTGACCGGCGGGGGAGGGCTCTGCCTGCTGGCCGGCCTGCTGCTGCTCTGGAACATCTCAGGCGTCACGCAGATGTCGCAGCTTATGGGATTTGGCGATGCCGTGCGCGAAAGCCCGCTCTATCTCGCCACTCTCATCCTGGTCCTTGGCGGCGCCTTCACCAAGTCGGCGCAGTTTCCCTTTCATTTCTGGCTGCCGAACGCCATGGAGGCGCCGACGCCGGTGTCTGCCTACCTGCATTCGGCCACCATGGTGAAAGCCGGCGTCTATCTGCTGATGCGGCTCAACCCGGTCATGGGGGCGACGCCGGCCTGGGAAATCCTTCTGCCCTTCTTCGGCGGGCTGACGCTGTTGGTCGGCACCGCGCTTGCCATCCGCCAGACGGACCTGAAGCTCAAGCTCGCCTATACCACCGTCTCTTCGCTTGGCCTGCTCGTCATGCTGATCGGGTTTGGCTCCGAACATGCGGTGGAGGCGGCGGCGCTCTATCTGGTGGCGCATTCGCTGTTCAAGGGCGCGCTCTTCATGGTCGCCGGCATCATCGATCACGAGACCGGCACACGTGATATCACCAGGCTCCGCGGCCTGATGCGGGCGATGCCGCTGACATGGGTAATTGCGCTTGCGGCGGCGTTCTCCATGGCCGGTCTGCCGCCATTCTTCGGCTTCCTCGCCAAGGAGGAGATCTATACGGCCCTGGTCGGCGGCGATGTCCGCGCGCTGACCTTCACCGCAATCACCGTTTTCGGCAACGCGCTGATGTTCGCCGTCGCCTTCGCGGTATCGCTGAAACCCTTTCTCGGCCAACCGGCGGAAACGCCGAACCATCCGCACGAAGCGCCTGTGCTGCTCTGGCTCGGCCCGGCCGTTCTCGCCTCCCTCGGCTTTCTTGGCGCGATCTTTTCAGACTTCACTCACGCCGTCCTGTCCTCTTCCATCGCCGCCGCCATCCGTCAGGACCCTGTAGAGATCGACATTTCGCTGACGCCGCATCTCGGCGGGCCGTTGGCGCTCTCCGCCCTGACCGCGCTGCTTGGTATCGGCGTCTATTGGCAGCTCGATCGCGCCCGCTTTTTGATGGTTGTCTTCCTGCGCGCCGCCGGGAGCGGCCCGGATCACGGTTTCGACCTTGCCATATCCGGCCTTGTTCGCTTCGCCGCCCGCACCATGCGTGTTCTCCAGCCGGGGCGGCTGCAGACCTATGTTGCCTGCACCTTCCTCTCAGTCGCCGCCATCCTCATCATTCCCCCTATCGTCTACGGTGAGCTGCCGCACCCTCCCGCCTGGCCGGCCGATGTCGAGCTTTATGAATGGGCGGTTTTGCTGATTGCCACCTTCGGCCTTGCCGCCGTGCTCGTTGCCCGCGACCGGCTGACGGCGATCGTCTCGCTCGGCATCCAGGGTTTTGCCGTCGCCATCATTTTCCTGCTGTTCGGCGCGCCGGATCTGTCCTTCACCCAGTTCATGGTCGAAACTCTGTCGGTGGTCATTCTCGCCCTGGTCATGACCAGGCTCCGTCTTTTGCCGGCCGACGGGCGCCCGCTCGGTCGCAGGGTCTTCGATGGTGCGCTTGCACTCATTTGCGGCCTCGGCTTCACGCTTCTGCTGCTGCGGGCGACCCAGGTGCCGTTCAACGACGCGCTGACGGTATTCTTCAACGCCTATTCGAAAACGATTGCCCACGGCGCCAATGTCGTCAATGTCATCATCGTCGATTTCCGCGGCACCGACACGCTCGGCGAAATCGCCGTCGTCGCCGTCACCGGCCTTGCCATCCTTGCACTGATCCGCATCCGCGCCGGCACCGAGCGCAAACTTGCGGCCAATGACCCTGCGGTGGAGACAGAGGGCTGATGAACACCCTGATTTTCCGCACGGTTGCTCCGTTCCTCACGGCATTGATGCTGCTATTTTCGGTCTTCGTGCTGCTGCGCGGCCACAACGAGCCGGGCGGCGGCTTCATTGGTGGGCTGATCGCCGCCTCGGGACTGGCGATCTATGGCATTGCCCGCGGGGTTGCCGCCGTTCGCCGCGCGCTGTTTTTCCATCCGCTGTCGCTTGCCGGCTTCGGCCTGCTGCTGTCGACGGTAGCAGGTCTTCTCTCCATTCTCTTCGCCGTTCCCTTCATGACCGGCCTCTGGATCTATCCGAACCTCTTCGGTCTCGAAGTGCCGCTGTCGAGCGTCATGCTCTTCGACATCGGCGTCTATCTCGTCGTGCTCGGCGCCATCACCTCGATCGCCCTGACATTGGAAGAAAAGGAAGTGGCATTGGAAGAAAAGGAGATGGAATGATGGAACCGCTTCTCGCGATCCTCGTCGGCCTGTTCTTCGCCGCAGCCATCTATCTGATGCTATCGAAATTCACGATCAGCATCATGCTCGGCATCGCCATCCTCGGCAATGCCGTCAACCTTCTGCTCTTTACCAGCGGCCGGCTGACGCGTGGGGTGCCGCCGATCATCCCGGCCGGTCTCGACGCCTTGCCTGCCGGCACGGCCAACCCGCTGCCGCAGGCCCTCATCCTGACGGCGATCGTCATCTCCTTCTCCTTCCTCGCCTTCCTGCTGGTGCTGACCTACCGCGCCTATCAGGACCTCGGCACCGACGACACCAGCGAAATGCGCGCCGCCGAGCCCGACGACCGGCCGCTGCCGCCATTGGGGTATTGAGGCGGATGTCGGTGTCGGTGATTACCCCCCTCAGCCCTGCCGGGCATCTCCTCCACAAGGGGGGAGATCGGCTGGGGGCGAAATCTCACCCTGGTCAGATGCCTGGGATGGGCGAAGCGGATGGGGGTGCAATTAATATATCGGGAAGCGGGCGCGTCTTGCCGACCTCCCCCCTTTTGGGGGAGGTGCCCGGCAGGGCAGAGGGGGGTGCGCCACGGTACGCCCCCTGCGATGCCGAGGGCCGTACTTGATGGCCGCTCCCACCTCCACCGTCGATCTCGCCGCCGCCCTGATCACCGCCCCGGTTCCCATCGGCCATTGGCTGGTGATCCTGCCGGTCGCCCATTGCATCACGCTGGGTGCTGTTCTGCTCATGCTGCGCAACCATCCCCGCCTGCAGGCATGGCTCGCCATCTCAGGCCTTGCGATGCTGGCACTGATCGATGCGGCGTTGCTCGCCAAGGTTTCGGCCGAAGGGCCGCTCACCATGGTCATGGGCCGCTGGCTGCCGCCCTTCGGCATCGCCTTCACTGTCGATCTCCTTGGTGCGCTGATGGCCTTCACCGCAGCCCTTGTGGCGCTTGCCGCCGGCATCTATGCGCTTGCCGATATCGGCGAAAGTGGCCGGCGGTACGGTTTCTTTCCGCTGCTCATGTTGCTGATGGCCGGTGTCAGCGGCGCCTTTCTCACTGGCGATGTTTTCAATCTCTATGTCTGGTTCGAAGTTCTGCTGATCTCTTCCTTCGGCCTGATCATCCTTGGCTCCGAACGTCAACAGATCGACGGTGCGCTGAAATATGCGGTGCTGAACCTCATCGCCACGACGCTGTTCCTGATTGGCGTCGGCATCCTCTATGCTGCCTTCGGTACGCTCAACATGGCCGATATCGCGGCAAGGGCGAAGGATTTGCGCGGTACCGCGCCGCTGATGACCCTGGCCAGCCTCTTCCTGCTCGCCTTCGGCATGAAGGCGGCAGCCTTCCCGGTTAATTTCTGGCTGCCCGCCGCCTACCATACGCCGCGCATCGTGGTCTCCGCGCTGTTTGCCGGCCTACTCACCAAGGTCGGGATCTACGCACTGATCCGGGTGATGGTCATGCTGCTGCCGGTAGAGCGACAGGAATTGAGCCTGGTGATCGCGCTTGCCGCCGCCGCGACCATTGTCGTCGGCGCTCTCGGCGCCCTTGCCGAAAACGATATCCGCAGGCTGTTCGGCTATGTCGTCATCTCGGGCATCGGCAACATGCTCGCCGGCGTCGCCCTTGGTGGCCCCGGCGGCGGCCCAGGCGGTGGCCCAGGCGGTGGCATTGACGGCGTCAGCGGCGCGGTCTTCTATGCGCTCCATTCCATGGTTCTGATGACGGCGCTTTATCTGGCTGCCGGCGAGATCGCTCGGCGTGGCGGTGGCTTTTTACTGTCCGAGCTCGGCGGGCTCTATCGGCAGAGCGGCGCCTTCGCCGCGCTCTCCCTCGTTCTCTTCCTTGCCGCCTGCGGCCTACCGCCTTTTTCCGGCTTCTGGCCGAAGGTCATTCTCGTCAAGGCCTCGCTCGATCTCGGTGACTGGTGGCTGGCGGCCGTAATCCTCGTCGGCGGTTTTCTAACGACGATCGCCTTCGGCCGCCTCTTCCTGCTCGCCTATTGGCGCCCGGCGCCGGTAGAACTGATGCCGTCCGAGGCCAGATGGCGCACCGGCCTGCCACTGGCGGCATTAACGGCGCTCACCATCGGCTTCGGCATCCTGCCGGAACAGCTGCTGGCGCTGTCGCAATCGGCCGCTGCCGGTCTTGCCGATCCAGCGGCCTATCTCCATTCGGTCTTCCCCGGAGACGCGCGGTGATCGCCTTTCTCTTCAACCTGCTGCTTGCCATTGCCTGGGTCGCCGTTACCGGTAGCGGCTCGCTGCACAATCTCGTCTTCGGCTTCCTGCTTGGCGCCCTGGCGCTGGCCGTCATCCGCGAACCTTTCGGCGGCACGGGATATCTGCGCCGCGCTCGTCTGGTGCTCTCGCTCGCCGCTCTGTTCCTGAAGGAATTGTCGTTGTCGGCTTGGAAAGTCACGCTCACCATCCTCTCGCCTGATATGAAGCTGAAGCCGGGCATCTTCGCCTTCCCTCTGACGGTGACGAGTGATTTCGAGATCACTTTGCTCGCAAACCTCATCACCCTGACACCCGGCACGCTTTCGGTCGATGTCTCCACCGATCGCCGCACGCTCTATGTCCACGCGCTCGATTGCTCCGATCCCGAGACAACCAGGCGGGATATCGCCAATGGTTTCGAACGCAAGATCATGGAGGCTTTCCGGTGATCACACCTGCCGCCATTATCGCGGTCGCATCCTCGGCTGCCCTTGTCATCCTCGGCCTGGCGTCGATTCTGACGGTCTGGCGCGTCGTTGCCGGCCCGACATTGCCGGATCGCATCCTCGCCCTCGATATGCTGACGGGCATCGCTATCGGTTTCATCGCCGTCATCGCGATCAAAACAGGCTTTTCGCTCTATATCGATATCGCCATCTCGCTCGGCCTCGTCGGCTTCCTGGCGACGGTCGCCTTCGCCCGATTCGTGCTGTCGCGCGGCAACATCAAATCGCCGGCATCTGCCTCTCCGGTAAAGACCGGCGCGAAAGGGCGTCATGCGGGAGGAAAGAAGCGATGATCGATTATATTCTGGCTGCCATTGTCGCTCTGCTGCTGATCGCCGGTGCGTTTTTTGCTCTTTCGGCGGCGATCGGCCTGGTCAGGCTGCCCGATCTCTATACCCGCATGCACGCGGCCTCGAAGGTGGGTACCGTCGGCGCCGGGCTGCTGCTCCTTGCCGCCGGTCTCTATTCGCAGGACCTGGCGATTCTCGTCCGCGCCATTGCCGGCTTCGTCTTCCTGTTGCTGACGGCGCCGGTCTCTGCCCATCTGTTGGCCAGAGCCGCCCACCTCTCGGGATATGAGCTCGGGGCTGTTTCGGTCCGCGACGATATGCACAAGCGCTGAGCCTATGCTGTGCGCTGCTTTACCAGATTTATGCAAAACTTATGCACAGGAACCTGTGAGTAAAGCTTGCCCGTGGGTGCCTTAATTCTTCATCTGTCATTTTTTCTCAAGAAAAACGACAAATAATAATTGGCCTTTTGGCCAAACGATGCTATTTGAAAATGCAAGTAGAGTTCTGATTGTGAGTTACAATCGTACTGCTTCCAAGTCCCTCAGTTTTGATTTTTTATGTCTAAACTGCGGCCATCGCCTGGGGCATGACGTAGTGGTTTGCAGTCAGGCAGTATAAGAACAGGTCTCGCTCTTCGGAATCTAGGGGTGGATTTCGCGTTTTTCGAAACAGAAGGTCGGTCATGTGCTTTTGCTGTTCGCTTCTACGAGGCGGGTCTTTGACGTAACAGTCAAAGGCCGTTTGAGCATGCTAACAGGAGAAAAAATATGACGGAAATGGCGACCGGCAATGCGCCGGAGCTGCTTGTGGAACTGACGGCCGACATCGTCGCGGCTTATGTCAGCAACCATGTTGTCCCGGTCAGCGACTTGGCAAATCTGATTTCCGACGTGCATTCGGCACTGAGCAACACGTCCGTACCGCAGCCTGCTGCGGCCATCGTCGAAAAACAGAAGCCTGCAGTCTCTGTCCGCAAGTCCGTACAGGACGAGCAGATCACGTGTCTGGAATGCGGCGGCAACTTCAAGTCCCTCAAGCGTCACCTGATGACGCATCACAGCCTCTCGCCGGAAGACTACCGCGAGAAGTGGGACCTGCCGACCGACTACCCGATGGTAGCGCCCGCTTATGCCGAAGCGCGTTCGCGCCTGGCAAAGGAGATGGGCCTGGGTCAGCGCCGCAAGCGCGGCCGCGGCTGAGCTTTTTCGAAAGCCACCAACGACAAAAGCCGGGTCTTGTGCCCGGCTTTTCTGTATGCGCTCGAGGCGGGGGCGCTGCTCTATGCTTCGCGGGCGGCCGCAGACTGTATTCCTGTACTATCAGCAAGTGTTAATATACTGATCCGCTGAGCCGGCGCTGTGCGAATCGCTTGGCCCGGGATCTGGCAAAGCCCGTCAAACACTTCAAGCCGCGGCGCGAATCGTTGCTTCTTCCCGGATCCTGTTGACCATCGACCGCAGTCCGTTCGAGCGCTGTGACGACAGGTTCTCCACCAGACCGATCTTCGAGAAAATCTCGAAGGCATCGAGCCCGGCGATCTCGGATGCCGTCTTGCCGGAATAGGTGGCGAGCACGATGGCGACGAGGCCGCGCACGATATGGGCGTCCGAATCACCCTCGAAGCTCATCACCGGGTTGTCGGGATCGCCTGTCGTATGCGTCACCAGCCACACCTGGCTGGCGCAGCCCATTACCTTGTTTTCGGACGTACGCTTCTCCTCGGCCAGGTCGGGCAGCGCCTTGCCGAGTTCGATGACATAGCGGTAACGGTCTTCCCAATCGTCCAGGAAGGCGAAGTCGTCGATGATCTGGTCGAGGGATGCCATGGAGAAGCCTTTCACGATTCAAGCAATTCCAACAAAGCTGCGCAGCGGTTCGGGTCCGGAATGCGTCAGGAAATGCTCTAGATGTGCATATAGGTGAAAGATCGGCGGATTTGAACCGTTAAAGCAATTCCAGGAAAAGTGCGAAGCGGTTTTCTGTCCGGAATTGCGCAAAACAAGGACTTACAATTCCAGGAAAAGTGCGAAGCGGTTTTCCGTCCGGAATTGCGTAAAACAAAGACCTACAATTCCGGGAAAAGTGCGAAGCGGTTTTTCGTCCGGAATTGCGTACACAAAGATAAAAAGAAACGCCGCGAGGGATGGGCATCCTCACGGCGCAGCAACATGCTGAATTAAACAGGGCAGGCACGTCAGGCATGGGGCATTTCCGCGTCATGCGGACCACCGATGCAAGTTCAGAAAAATCAGATCGCCGGCTTCGGCGTGGGTAGCGGGATCGCGCCGGTGACAACGGTCTCGGCAGAGGCGTCATCCTCGACCGGCGGCCGGTAAGGCATCGGCTGGTTCAGCGCGGCCTTTGCCTCACGCAGCTTTTCCTGGATTGCAGGTGCGGCCAGCGAAGGCATGTTGAGCGCCACCGGCACCTGCGGTTCGGCGCGCTTTGCGGTCGCCGGCGCCTCGTCCTTTAACTGGCTGTCGAGAAGTTCGTAGGCGACGCGAGCGCCTTCACGGGCCCGGTAGCCGAGCGCCGTGGCGGTTTCGGCGCCCTTGGCGCAGACCTCGGGCTTTTCCGAGCACATGCCTGTGAGATAGTCATAGGCGCCGCTTGCCGCCGTAAACGCGTCGGAAAGCTGCAATTGCGGGCCGTTGGCGAGCTTGTCGGAACTCTCCGTGCTGAAGACGGAAAGAAGCACGAGCACAAGGCCAAACCAGAAGGATCCTTTGATCAGAAACCACATTGTCGTTGCCCATCCTGTTTTCCCGTCCGGTTCTTGTCGCCGAATCAGGCCGGTTGTCCGGTGTGTTTTCACCCTACCGCCAAGTTGCGAACGCCGCTTTTCGAAACTCACGGGCATTTGCGGCAAATTTAGTTCAAATTTTAGCGAACGGTATTTGACGGACATTTTAGTCGAATGCGAGCGATCGCCGTTAAGCATCAGGGCAGCACCTGCTTGCAATTGCAGGGCTTTTGCCGGCTCGCCTTGCCACAGGAGTTAATGCAATGCTGAAATATGAGGAAAATCCGTCGCTTACCTGCTATTAACCACAAAAGGCAAAGAGCCTTCCAGATGCTTCAAAACGGGAATTTCGGGGGTTTCGGGCTGTGAACAGCGCTTTTGCCTTAGCCTTTCTTTAAGTCGCCAAGGCCTATTGTCCGGATCGATAGACAGCCTTTCGGGCGGGTATTGCGTGCGTGTATTGAGTAACATTGGCGGCTGGGTGACGGCCCTCGTAGACCGGGCGGCGACAAGCTGGCTCTCCCGGACGGGCGGCGGCGAAGCCGTGCGCCAACGCGAGCTCGCGATCCTGCGCCGCCTCGTGCTGTTCTCATCGGCCGCTCTTATTGCCGCTCCTGTCGGCCTCTCGGCGGTCACCAGTCCGGCCGTCGCCTTGCCGGCAGGTGTCGCCATGGTCTGCGCTGCCTTTCTCTTTTCCGCCGTCGGCAGCATCGCGCTCGCCCGTCAGGGCTCATCCGCCGGTATCGCGACGCAATCGGCCGAGGATTTCTTCCTTGCCGCCACCCCCGGCCTCGTCTTCTTCCTCGACCCGCATGGCAGCGTGGCGACTGTCGGCGGCCGTGACCGGCGCGATTTTCTCGCCTGGATGCGCGATCCCAAGGGCAGGGGTTTCCTGGAACAGGTGCATGTCTCCGACCGCATCCTTTTCCTGCAGGCGCTCGATGGCCTGCGCCGGGGCGAGGATGCTCAATGCGTCGATCTGCGCATCGACCGCCCCTCGGTCGCGCGTGATCAACGCCAGTTCGCTTATCTCAGAATGGACATGACGGCCCGGCGCGACGCCGATGGCGAACTTGCCGCTGTCATTGCCCAGTTGCACGATGTCTCCGTCGAACAGCAGCTGCGTGCCGAGGCTCAAAACCGCGTCGCCGATGCCGAATCGGCAAACGACGCCAAATCGCGCTTCCTCGCCGCTGTCAGCCACGAGCTGCGCACGCCGCTGAACGCTATTCTCGGTTTTTCCGACATCCTGATCGGAGAATATTTCGGCAAGTTCGAAAACGATCGCCAGCGCGAATATGTCGGCCTTGTGCGCGAATCCGGCGCGCACCTCTTGTCCGTCGTCAACACCATGCTCGACATGAGCAAGATCGAAGCCGGCCGTTACGAGCTGATCCTCGATGCCTTCGATATATCAAGCTCGGTCAAATCCTGCGAATCGATGCTGGCATTGCAGGCCAAGACCAAGGGCCTGACGCTGACCAGCCGTATCCAGCGCGGTCTCGGCGAGATCGTCGCCGATCAGCGCGCCATCCAGCAGATCCTGATCAATCTCGTCGGCAATGCCATCAAGTTCACCGAGGCAGGCGGCGTCGTCTCGGTCGATGCGGCGGCGCGCGACGGCATCCTCAAGCTAACGGTCAGCGATACCGGCATCGGTATTGCGGCCGACAAGCTGGCATTGCTCGGCCAGCCCTTCGTCCAGATCCAGAACGACTATACCCGCCGCTTCGAAGGCACCGGCCTTGGTCTTTCCCTGGTCAAGGGGCTGGTGGCGCTGCATGGCGGGCATTTCGCCATCGCCAGCCAGCCCGGCGAAGGCACGATCATCACCATCGAGATCGCGGTGGACGGCTCGGGCGCCGTGTGCGCCGAAGACGCCGGTCATGGCGCGACTGTCGAGTTCCCGCCGCGGCTGAAGGGCGCGGTCCATACAGGTGCAGAACTGGGGGAGGGGCGTTTCGATGGCCGCGCGCAAGCGAAAATCGCCTAAGGGAAAAAGGGGACGGCAGCAGCCGGGCCTCCTGATGTCAGGTGCCGCCGCCCTGGGCGGTCTCAGCCTGCAGGGCGCATCCGTGCTCGGCGGCGTCATCGGCCGCAATCCTTCGGTTGCCGGCGGCACGATCACCTTCGTCGTCATCTTCTCCTTCGTCGCCGCCAACGCGCTCTGGTATCAGCCGGGCCTGCATCCGCATCCGATTTTCCGCACCCGCGATCCGCAGTCTCCAAATGTGCTCGGCGCCCGCCGCCCAGCCGAGGAGCAGCAGGGCGACGTCACCACCTTCCGGATCGAACGGCCGGAGGATACCGCGACCACCACCAACGCAACGCCGGCGCCTGCCGCGCCCGGCCAGCAGCCGAACCAACTTGTCATGGACATCCAACAGCAGCTGGTGCGCCGTGGCCTCTATAACGGCATACCCGACGGCGTCATCGGCCCCCGCACCAGTGCGGCCATCCTGTTCTTCGAGGAAACCGTCGGCATGGTCCAGACCGGCGATCCGACACCCGGGGTACTGGCGGCGCTGAAGACCGATGCCGCCGGCCCATCGACCGTGCCCGCGGAAAAGCCGCCCGAGGATGTGAGCTCGAAGGCGGCGGCGGAAGACCCGGTGGCAGCGGCGATCCGCAGCGCCGAGAAGACCGTCAGAACCGCTTCGTCATCCGCAAAGCAGGTTCCATCAAGCGAAATCACCAATGTCGACCTGGTGCTGAAGATCCAGAAGGGTCTTTCCAACATGGCCTATGCCAATGTCGGCGTCGACGGCGTCGCCGGCGAGCAGACCCGCGCGGCCATCCGCCATTTCCAGAAGCACTACAACCTGCTCGAAGATGGCGAGCCAAACCAGGCGGTTCTGAAAAAACTCAAGGAAATCGGCGCGATTTAAACTCGAAACCGCCCTTACCATGACCGGAAACTCTCGCAGCCTCAGGGGCCTGGCGATGTTGTCTGGAACACCGCCAATTGCGGCGATCGCCGCATTGCCGCCGTCCGCGCCCCGGTCTATACCGCCCCGATGAGATTACGCGCCGACATCTTCGTTTCCGCACTCCTGCGCCGCGTCTTCGCCAGCGGCGATTTTGCCGCCGTCGAAAAGAAGGGTGCGGAGGAGGCGGGTGCGATCTTCATCCTCCAGCACTTCCGCGATGGCCTGGAAACGCTCTATGCGCCAGCGCCGCAGACCGCCTTCGGCGAGAGCGAGGCCGGCGACCGGCTGTTCGAAATCCGCCTGTCGCGCAGCGATCCGGAAGCGGTGCGTGCCATGCTGGAGCGCGAACGCAGGTTCGACCCCGATCTCTGGATCGTCGAGCTGGAGGCGGAGGAATTGGGAGACATGCTCCCGCTTGCAAAAGATGGCTGACAGCCGAGCCGAATGACCGAGGCTGTCAGCTCAGCGCGATCGCCGTCCGAGGACACGCAAGTCGCGTTGCGGCGGTGACTGTCGGATGAAGCGGTGGTTTTCCGTTTCCTGGAGCGCCGGCGCATTAGCCACTTCGGGCTTATAGGTGTAGCGATCGGCGCGGCGCCAGGCGTCCACACGTTCGTGGCATTCTTCTGGATCGAGCGCATCGAGCACCATCCAGCCGCGTGTGACGTTGTGCTGCTGTTCGGCAAGGTGTGGATAGAGCTTCTCGAGTACGAAGACGGCGTCCAGAAAGCCCATGCCGAGGCTCGTCAGCGTCGTCGCGAGCTGTTGGCCGGAAAGATCGAGCATGATGCGCTCGGCAAGCCAGCGGCTGGCCGACAGCGCATCGGCAAGCGCGGTTGCGAAATGCGTCGCCTCGCGCGAGCGGGCGAAGCGTACCAGCAAAGCCTCCTGAATATCGGTGAGCGTGCGCAGGCCGAGCCTGTCCTCGTCGGCCCGGCCGAGATGACCGGCAAGACCGAGGATACGCTCGCGCAGCGCCTCCTCATTGGCAATCCTCTGCCCCTGTAGCGCCTCCGCCTCAGTGGTCTCGGTCGGCGCCGGCGAAAGCGCAACCGTCTGCGCTTCTGTGATTGGCGCTGGCGCGGCCGCCGGCCGCGGTTGGCTCTGGCGCAGCGCCACCAGCGCATCGATGACCTTCGGCGAGAGTGAATCGCGGCTGACGATCGCCCTGACATGCGCTGCACCCTGCGTGCGCGCGATGGTAATCAGCGTGTCGTCGGCAATTGCCTTGGAGGCGGCAAGAAAAGGGGCTGCGATCTCGATCGGCTGGTTGCCGATGAACAGCGCCACGGCTGCCGGCATGTTTGCGCATTGGGAGAGCGCCGCGACCGCTTGGCGCTTGGCCTCATCGGAGGAGGCCTGGAATAGCGGCATGAAAAGCTCGGCGAATTGGCGCAGTTCGGACCGTGTCGGATGAGACAGGTTCTCAAAACTGCTGACAGTCGCCATCAATACCACGTCCTTTTTCCTGACGGCCAATGGGCCCTCTAGGTCTCGAAACCGGTCACGCACAAGAACACCCCGAAAACGCCGAACCAAGGGGAACCACGGGCCGATATGCGCTGGCGGAACGCATGTCGGACCACATGGGTTATGAACAAATCCTACACCGGTACGGTTAATGCATGCTGAAGATTTTATTAAAATTTGACGGAATTATACACGCGTGACGTGTCGCGACATCATCGGCCGGCAGTCCAACAATGCCGATTTGAAAAGGCGTTGCAGCGATTGCTCATCGCTGGTGACGGGGGGAAAGTTCAGGCGGCCCTGCGATCGCGTAGCGCGTGCAGCAGGGTTTCGCGGCTGTCGTGACCGGCCTGATAAAGGTCGAGGGCTGCGGATGCCGCAAACTGCGCCTCGACGCTCTTGACGTCGATGCGCCGTTCCGCGCACCAGGCATCGAGTGCACCGCGCAACACGTCGAGATCCTCAGGCGAGAAAGATGAATTCACCAGCAAAGACATCGCCGGCCCTCCGCATTCCGGCAAGAGCGCGCAATATCCGCGATCGACCGGTGCCCGGAAACGTGTGATCGACGATTGAACCATACGCGCATCCGAATCGGTCGCAATTAAATATTTTCATGAAGTATTTTTGCAACAGTATGCATTTCCGGCCGAGTAACCTGCCGGTGTTCATGCCAACCATATGAATTGTTTCTAATTTTATACATCGATGCCAAGCCGTGTCTCTGCGTGGGCGGGTGAAACCAAATCATCTCTTCGCGCGTTAGAGAGGAAGTAACGTGAACTGTGTTTGGCGTCCACCGAACATTAGTAAGCTGTTAACTGACATCTGTCTCAATTCGGCTAGGAACGACGCGATTTGAGTGTTTGGATCGTTGAAAGTCCTGATCACGGTATTTCAATCAGGTGCCGTGGGAAAGGCGCGAATGCCCTCGGTCCGGTCACTCCGGCACTGCAGGACGCGCTGGCTCGCACATTGGCGGGCAGGGTGAAATCCATCGCAAGTTCATCCGTCTCGGGCAGTGCATGGAGACGAGAATGGCAATAGTAGTCGCATTGGCGGATTGGCAGCCGCGGGCGCCGCGTCGCCCGGACAAACAACCCCGCGAAGCCAAGATCCTATGGTTCACCGGCGTCCGCTACGAGCGGCTGGCCGAGAGCCCCAGGCGCGTGCCGGCGCCCGCGCCGCGCGTCAACACGAAGTGACGCCTGCTCAACCTTAGCGGGCGATGAATTGCTCGCAGCCGGCTTCCGTCAGGAAGTTCCGCGCTGCCTCATCGAAACTTGCCTGCGGCGCCAGCGTCCGCAGCACGGCGTAGCCGTCCGGTCGGGCCATCTCCACCAGAATCGCCTGCTGCAATTCCTGCGGCAGGTTCTTGCGCAGGTCGGTCAGCTGGATCGGACCGCCCGCCAGCACATCGAGCGCGCCGCCGACAGAGGTCCTGTCGTTCATGCTGAAGACCTCGTTGGAGGCGCTGTCGTAGATCGCGATCGACCAGAAGGGCACATTGCCCTTGGCAGTGAAATGCACCGGCGCATCTTCGACGTCGAAGGAGCAGACGGCGGTGCGCACGAAGGGGTCGCCATTGGCAAGGCCTGCCTCGTCATATCGGCCGCCGAGCAGGGTGAAATTATTCAGGTCACCCTCCGCCTCTACACGGGTCGCCGCATCCTTGCCTGTGAAATGCGGCAGCGAAAGGATGATGACGAGGTGCAGCAGCGCGGCGCCGAAAAGGCCGGTCAGGATGGCGAAGAATATCCTAAGCATTGCCGCATCCGGTCTTGGTGAGCTTCGGCATGGCAAGGTCGATCACCCCGGAACTGCCGGCGGTCGGCGTGTCGAACAGCGTCAGCACAAGCCGGAAGGTGCCGGCCTCTGGCAAGGCCAGCCAGTTGCCCGGCTGCGCGACGGCTGAGATTTCGATCGAGAAGCTGCTGTCCGGCTGGCGCAGCACCGTCCAGGAATTGAGCGCTGCCGGATGTCCGGTCGTCACCGCCGCCGGATTGCCGCCATTGTCGGCGGTAAACAGGGTCCAGAGCCGGGCAGGCGGCGTCTGCCCGCTGATGCGGTAGCGGCAACCGGCATTCAGCCGCGCGCCATCATCGTCGACGCTCGCCGTAAAGGTCAGGCCTTCGGCGCTGCCATAAAGCAGTTTGCCGGCGCGCGCGCGGTGCGACTTGGCATAAGGATCGGCCTCGACCGTCTGCAACGCCGGAAAAGCCTCCCAGGCGCCGAGCTTGATCGCCCCGAAACCCTGTGTGGCATCCAGCGCATAAAGCGAAATCATGATCCCGCCGCCGAAGGCGACGATCAGCGTGACCAGGATGAAGAGGGGAAACCGAAACACGTCATGACCTTGGAAACCATATCAGATGAAAGGGTTACCACTGATTCTGGCGGGGTGGAATGCCACGAGACGACATGGATGCCGATCAGTCCGGTTAACGTCGAAAGCTGCCCCTCACCCTAACCCCGACGGGTGGGCCTTGGGAGATGTGTATATGCCCTAGCGTAAACGGGGCGAGGGGACGTGCCATGCGAGAGGCAGGCGAGAAACGGGGAGGGCGAGGCTATCTCCGTTCGCCCCGTTTGCGGGGAGAAGGTCCCGGCAGGCGGAGGAGGGGCCCGCCTCGCCGATCTCCTTGGCATTGTGCCGACACGAACAAAAGCGCCGCATCCACCCAGAATCTATTCCACACTCGCGACTTTCTGCGGCGCAAGCGGAACGGCATCCTTCAGCTTTTTGCCGAGATCTTTCAAGATATTCGTCGACTGAACCGAGAGCATGCGCGGCCGGATGAGCTGCGGCAATCCATCCTGCGGCTTGGCGGCGGCGGTCTTGGCGAGATCCTTTTCCGAGGGCAGGGGATTTTCGACCCCAGGTATGGCCCGCAGCGTCACACCCTGATGGGCGTAGTCCATGGCGCGCTTGAAGGTCATCGCCGGCAGCGAGCCGCCGGTCATGTTGTTGGTCGAGGTGTAGTCGTCATTGCCGAACCAGACGGCGCAGGTATAGTTGCCGGTGAACCCGACGAACCAGGCGTCGCGATAGGCCTGGGTCGTGCCGGTCTTGCCGGCTGTCAGAATGCCATTGTCGAGGGCTGCCTTGCGCGCCGTGCCGACATAGGGAACGCGCGACAGCATCTGGTTCATGTAGGCGTCGGCCTTTTCGGACAACACACGTTTGGCTGCCGGCTCGTCACGGTCGAAATCGTAGAGCACGTCGCCGTCATAATCGAGGACCTGGGTTATGCCGTGGCGACGCGACTGGTAGCCGCCGGCCGGGAAGGTGGCATAGGCCGTCGCCTGATCGAGCACCGTCACCTCGGATGTGCCGATCGGAATGGTGACGTCGTCGCGGATCGGCGTCTCGACGCCGAGGTTTTTCGCCATCGCCCGGATCGGCTGAATGCCGAGTTTTTCCTTGGCGAGCCGCACCGGCACGGTGTTGATCGACTGGGCGATCGCGGTCTCGAGCGTTATGCGGCCGGCATAGTGGTTGGCATAATTATGCGGGCTCCAATTGCCCCAGGAGATCGGCGCGTCGACGATGGTCGTTTGCGGCGTCATCCCGCTCTCCATCGCCACCGAATAGGTATAGACCTTGAAAGAGGAGCCCGGCTGACGCAGCGCCCTGGTGGCGCGGTTGAACTGGCTCTCGCCGTAATCGCGGCCGCCGACCATGGCGCGCACGGCGCCGCCATTCTCGATCATCACCATGGCGCCCTGCTTGGCGTGATAGGCCTCGCCATATTCCCGCAGCGACGTTTCGACTGAATCCTCAGCCGCCTGCTGGATGCCCATGTCGATCGTCGTGCGCACGATCAGCGAATGCTGGTGGAAACGCGGCGAAAGCCGCTGCACCTCGTCGAAGGCCCAGTCTAGGAAGAAGTCGGGCGATTCCACCTCGTTGCGGTCGACGACGGTGGCCGGGTTGCGCCGGGCGGCAATCACCTGGCCCTCGGTCATCAGCCCGCTCTGTACGAGATTGGTCAGCACCTCGTTGGCGCGCGCACGCGCTGCCGGCAGGTTGACATGCGGGGCGTATTTCGCGGGCGCCTTGAACAGGCCGGCGAGCATGGCGGATTCGGCGAGGTTTACATCGGTGATATTCTTGCCGAAATAGAACTGTGCCGCCGCGGCTGCGCCAAACGTGCCGCCGCCCATATAGGCCCGGTCGAGATAGGTGGAGAGGATTTCCTTCTTGGAAAGGTTTGCCTCGAGCCAAAGTGCCAGGAATGCCTCGGTGACCTTGCGGTCGATCGAGCGTTCGTTGGAGAGGAACAGGTTCTTGGCCAACTGCTGGGTCAGCGTCGAGCCACCCTGCACGACTTCGCCGGCCTGGGCGTTGGTGACCATAGCGCGGAAGAGGCCGATGGCGTCGATGCCGAAATGGTCGAAGAAGCGCCGGTCTTCGGTGGCGAGCACGGACTTGATCAGGGAATCGGGCAGTTCATCGATCGGCACGGAATTTTGATGGATGACGCCGCGATGGCCGATGACGTAGCCGTAGCGGTCGGTGAAGGTGACGGCGAAATCGCCGCGGTTACGCCAGTCCTCCTTGGTCGCCTCGAAGGCGGGCTGGGCAAGCAGCAGCATCAGCACCGAGCCGGCGGCCCCGAGCGTCAGCCCTTCGCCGGCAAGTTCGAATACCATGCGCTTCCAGCCGCGCACGCGGAAGCGGCGGAAGAAGATGGTGATGTCTTCCCAGATCTCGGCGGCACGGAAGCCGGCGTTCCAGACGGTCGAATCGATCCACGAATCGATGCGCAGCAGAATGTGACGGCTCTTCGTCGGCCGCTTGTCCGCCGCTTTTTCTGGTTCATTTTCAGGCCCCTTTTCGGGGTTGTCCGGATCCTGCACGTCCTGTATTCCCGCCTGATCGCGCTTCGCTCATATCCGACCGTCGGAAAGCGACGAAAGCGCGAGGCCGCCATATGGCCGCAATGCTCTCCGATACCAGAAGAAAGTTCTCCGGTACCAGGAGCATGCTGAAGAATTGATTGATTTTGCGCCTGATAACAAGAGAGATAGATGGGGGTCACGTGAATTTGCGGGCCGCTGTTGCAAGAAACGAACGATGAACGATCTGCCCTTCTGGAAGAGCAAGACACTGGCCGAAATGACCGTCGCCGAATGGGAAAGTCTCTGCGACGGCTGCGGCCTTTGTTGTCTCAACAAGATCGAGGAATGGGATAGCGGCGATATCTATTTCACCTCGGTCAGCTGCAAGCTGCTCGACGGCCAAAGCTGTCGCTGCTCCAGCTACGAGAACCGCTGGGATTTCGTGCCGGATTGCGTGCAGCTGACCAAGGAGAATGTGCCCGATATCGCCTGGCTGCCGCCTACCTGCGGGTACCGGCTGGTCAACGAAGGCCGCGACCTCTACTGGTGGCATCCGCTCGTCTCCGGCGATCCGGAAACCGTTCATGCCGCCGGCATTTCCGCCCGAGGCCGCACGATCAACGAAAATGAGATCGATATCGACGATCTCGAAGACTACGTCGTCGACTGGCCGCTGACCGTGGGCGAAGAGAAGGATGAGGAAGAAGAAGCCTAGCTAGAGCAGGATGATTTTAGGCCCGCCTAAAATCTGAATCCTGTTCTCAATTAAAGAGTTAGAGCATGATGTCATAAGAAAACCGCTCACACTTTTCGGCATCATGCTCTAGATGCGGGCTACCGCCGCGAGGAAACGCCGCAGTTCTCTCTCCACATAAGCGTCCACCGGCCCGTCTGCGCCAAAACCCCACCAAGTGAGCGAGCCCTGCCATTGCGACAGCATCAGCCGGGCGATCGTCTCCGGCGCGGTTGCCGATCCGAAACAGCGAGCGACCGCCACCGTCAGCGCTTTTCCCCAGGTGGCCCCGCGGGCGCGCAGCACCGGATCACGAAAGTCTTCACGAAGCACCAGCAGTCCCTCGCCATAGGCGGCGGCATTGTCGCCGTAATCCAGCGACAGGCCGACAAGTAGGGCGATCGCGCCTTCCGGGGTTTTCGGCACGCTCTCGGCAAGCCGCGTCGTTTCCGCATCCAGCCCGTCCCAGGCGTATAGCAGCGCTGCACGCAGCATCGCCGCCTTAGTCGCAAACCGCTGCACCAGCGTCGAGCCGGAAAGGCCGCTGGCTTTGGCCACTGCAGCAAAAGTTGCCGCATCCGGCCCCTCGGCATGGATCAGCGCCAGCACCATGGCGAGAAGCTGTTCATCGGAAAGCGTGCGGCGGCGCGGCATGAAATTCCTCTTGCATTCGCTCTATTTATGAACGAACGTTCGTTTATATACAATCGGCTTTTTTTGAGTTCTAGCGTGGAGGATGGAGAAGTGACAGCGAACCTGCGGGAGAAAGTGGCTTTGGTGGCAGGCGCAACGCGCGGCGCCGGCCGCGGCATCGCGGTGGAACTCGGTGCTGTCGGCGCCACCGTCTACGTAACAGGACGCACGACGCGTGCCCGGCAATCCGAATATGCGCGACCGGAGACGATCGAGGAGACGGCCGAACTGGTAACGGCTGCGGGCGGCAGGGGCATTGCCGTGCAGGTCGACCATCTCGTTGTGGCTGAGGTCGAGGCGCTGGTGGCCCGCATCCGGGCGGAGACCGGCAAGCTCGATATTCTCGTCAACGACATCTGGGGCGGCGAGAAGCTGTTCGAATGGGACAAGGCAGTCTGGGAGCATTCGCTGGACAACGGCCTGCGCATGCTGCGGCTCGGCATCGAAACACATCTGATCACCGCCCACTACGCCCTGCCGCTGATGATCGAACGGCCGGGTGGACTGCTGGTGGAGATGACCGACGGCACGGCCGAATACAACGCCAGCCATTACCGGCTGTCGCCCTTCTATGACCTCGTCAAAACGGGTGTCACTCGCATGGCCTGGGCGCATGCTCAGGATTTGGCAAAACGCGGCGCCACTGCAGTTTCAATCACGCCTGGCTGGCTGCGCTCCGAAATGATGCTGGATGCTTTTGGTGTTCGAGAGGAGAACTGGCGCGAGGCGACGAAGACGCAGCCGCATTTCGCCATTTCCGAAACCCCGCGCTTCGTCGGCCGCGCGGTGGCGGCCATCGCCGCCGATCCCGACCGCGCCCGCTGGAACGGCCAGTCGCTGTCGAGCGGTGGACTGGCCAAGGTCTACGGCTTCGATGACATCGACGGCTCGCGGCCGGATTGCTGGCGCTACATGGTGGAAGTGCAGGAGCCGGGCAAGCCGGCGGACGTGACCGGCTATCGCTAATGCATGTCATCAGGAAGTGTGCAGCAGTTCCGGAATAACGACCTGCCTAAAACAAAGGATCAAGCGCATCGCATCAATCAAATTTGATGCAACGCGCTTTAAGGCCTCTGATTACCGCGCGGCTGCGAGCCGCGCCGCATCGCGAAACGACACCAGCCGTTTGGTCTGTTCGTCCCACAGCACAAGCTTGACGCAACGCAGGCTTTCCATGAGCGTGATCCGGCCGAGGTCGGCAAGCTCAGGATGGTCTCGCAGCACCTCCGGCAGCCGGTAATAGGGCACCCGGCTCGACAGATGATGCACGTGGTGGATGCCGATATTGCCGGTAATCCAGCGCAGCACCGGCGGCAGGTCGTAATGCGAGGCGCCGTGGAGGGCGGCATGCTGGAACTGCCAGTCCGGATCCTTCGACCAATGGGTTTCCTCGAATTGATGCTGGACGTAGAACAGCCAGACACCGGCAGCACCGGCCAGAAGGACGGTCGGCAGATGCACCAGGAGGAAGGGGACGATCCCGACGGCCCAGATCAGCAGCGCTGCGACCAGTGCGATGGCAAGATTGGTCGCCATGGTCGAGACCCAGGGCAGAGCGCCGGAGCGCATCATGCCGAAAGGCAGGCGCTGCTTGATGAGGAACAGCCATGCCGGCCCGATCCCGAACATCACGATCGGGTGCCGGTAAAGCCGATAGCCAAGACGGCCCCAGCGCGACAGCGCATTGTATTCGGCGATCGTCAGCGTTTCGATGTCGCCGACGCCGCGCTCGTCCAGGTTCCCGGCCGAGGCGTGGTGTTCCGCATGCGCCCGGCGCCAATAGTCGTAAGGCGTCAGCGTCAGGACGCCGATCGTGCGCCCAACCCAGTCGTCGACGCCGCGGCGCGCGAAAAACGAGCCATGGCCGCAATCATGCTGGATCATGAACAGCCGCAGCAGAAAAGCGGCGGCGGGAACGACCAGGATCAGGCCGGGCCAGAAGCTGTAATGAACCGAGGCCCATGCGGCAGCCCAAAACAGCGCGAAGGGGACGACGGTGACGGCAAGCTCGAAAGCGCTACGTCCGGCTCTCGGCTGGCGATATCCGGCAAGAATCTTCAACCAGCGCTTTTCAGCAAAAAGCTCGTTGTGGCCCGCGGAGGGTTCCAAGGTTGCGGCGGGTTCGGCCAAAGGGGCCACTTGCATTTCCTCGCTCTCGTTGCGGCGCGCGGATTCGATCACAGAATAGCGCCATGAAAGGCCGCGATACTCGAAAGGCCGAGTGCGATCACCACAGCCGAGCGAATGAGAAAGAGCGGATAGTCGAAACGGTACATTGTATGAAAAGAGGTCATGGCTGCAGCACTTCCCGTTTTTCTGAAAACATGTCAATGGCGATAATGTCACGCCGGCGCGCGGCGCGGCCGATAGAACGCGCCATCACCTTCAAATCACACATGATTTTGTGCGCAAATCGATCCTGATTTCCGCTGTATGTGCGTGGGGGCTCGATGAGAGCGTCTATTTCTTTGGAGCACTGCCCTGCGGGGCGGTCGTGGTCGCCGTCTTCATCTGGTTGGCGAATGTGCTTTCCGTCTTAGCCGCCTGCTTGTCCTTCTTCGGCTTCCGGACCTCACGATTGCTTCTTACCTGTCCTTTTGCCATGGATAAATCTCCCGTTTGATCGAAAACTGAAAGCCGCAGCCTGCGCGGTGTTCGCCCACTTGTCGGTCGCGACCGGAGATCGCGGGGTCGTCATGAGGGCGACCCGACAACGCCGGGCCGCAGGAATTGAATGAAATGATGCCTGCTGAAACCGCATCGAAGTCTGGAGGCGGATGACCTGAGAGGTCACCAAAAGCCAAACCCGACGTTGAGACGGGACGTCACCATGCTTCGCGATCAGGAAAATGGCGGGGCCGGAATCCGGTCACCGCAAATGCCACATCGGCCAGATCAGCGAGCCATCTTCTTACACTGAAATTGCGGTGCCATTAAGGCCATTGCCGCAAGAAAGCCATATTTCCACAGGGCTTAATCATTGATGGGAAACAGGCGGATCAGCTTGGTTCTTTCCATTTCCGCTCGGCCTGATGCCGACATGATGCCACGGGCCAGGCAAAGGTCTCTATCCCGCCCGATATCGACAGGTACTTGCATGCCGCCGGCCTTGAGCAGGCGGTCGGTCATCGACAAAAGCAGGTCCAGCCGCGCCTGGCAACCGTCCGCTTCGAGGAGCGCCACCCGGCGCTCCCTGTCAATCTCTGCAAGTTCCTCGGCATGCTGTCGTTGTTGGTAAGCCCCGAACTGCACTCATCCAAAATAACCGGCCGCTACGACGCAGATACAGAGCAACAGGGTTTTTCGCACAATAATCCTTCGGAGCCGGGCAGCTCGGTTATGCGCAGTTTCAAAGTGATAGAGCGTCCTTGGAGCGTCTGAAAGACGCGCGGGGCATTAGACGGCGGCACGTTTTTCGCGGGGCAATCCCTGTATCGCATATCGGTTACAGACCGGGACGACCGGTTTCGGCGGTGCCTTCGGCTTGCCGAAATGGTATTCGAGCGCCCGTGAGAGCATGGCCGGCGAGGTGACACCCTCCTCGAACAATCTGATCAAAAGCACGGCGGCGACGTTGAAGACCCGTTGGTCCTCGATCAGGATTCTGGCGTCATAACCGGCGTCGTCGAGCACGCCCTGAAGCATGTCGAGATCGGACGAGGTCAGATGTGACTTTTCGGAAGTGGAAGACATAGGTCCTCCTTTCATCGGGGCGAAGGTATGAAAACCCTCAGTCGGCAGCGCCCGTACAATGGCTGCCGAAGGCGAGACCATGCGCCTTTCGCCGGAGCAAGGCAACGGGATTCTGCTGCTAATATTCGCTTTGTCTTATGAAGAGCCCGCACCGATCAGGGTGCGGGCGCAACGGTCATTCCGCCGCCTGATAGGCCGACGTCCGGGCGGCCGATGTCCGCGGACCGGCGGCTGCAAGCAGGGTAATCGCGACCGCGAGCAGCGCGACGAAGGCGATGCCGGCGACATAAGGATCCCAGCCGAAATGCGGTGCGGCACCGAACACTGCCGAGGCGGCTGCGAGCACGATGCCGCCGCCGATCTGGAAAGAAGCGAAGAGCAGTCCAGAGGCAAGCCCCGACTTGTCATCCTCCACGTCGGAAAGGGCTGCGACCTGCACTGAAGGGTAGGTCAGGGCGTAACCGAGGCCGAGCGGGATTTGTGAGAACAGCACAAGCAGGATCGGGTCGACATGTCCGAGTGCGGTTACCCACAAAATATAGCTGAAGGCCTGCAGGCCGACACCCGCCGCCATCAGGCCGGTGGCGCCGCGATTTTGCGCGAGTGTCGCAAAACGTGGCGCCAGGAACATCACGAAGACGCCGCCAAGCGCAAAGCAGAAGCCGGTGGTGAAGGCCGACCAGCCGATGACGTTCTGGTAATAGAGCGTCGCCAGGAACTGGAAGCCGACATAGGACCCCTGGAAGAGGGCGGCGATCGCATTGGCATGCCGGAGTTTCGCCCGGCGGAACATGCCAAGCGGCACCATCGGATCGGCATGGCGCGCTTCGACCAGCAGGAAGAGCAGGATCAGCGCCAGCGACGCGACGAGCGAACCCCAGGTCGCAAAAGCCTGCCAGCCGGCGGCAGCGGCATTGGTGATGCCGAAGACGAAGAGCAACAGGCCGGGGGTGATCGTCAGCGCGCCGGCCCAGTCGAAGGCGGGCCGCGGTCCCGTTCTTTTCGGGTCGGCCGGCAGCGCCAGCGGCGCAAGAAAGAGCGTCAGGATGGCAACCGGCGCGCCCATGACGAGCGTCGCCCGCCAACTGAAGATCGTCGCCGCACCGCCGAGGACCATGCCGAGCACGAAGCCGGTGGCGCCGGTGGAGGCGAAGACCCCAAGCGCTTTTGCCCGCGCCTTCCCCTCGCCGAAGACGGAGAGCAGCAGCGCAAGGGCGGCAGGCGCGGTGAAGGCGGCGGCAATGCCCTTGATCAATCGGGCACCAATCAGCGTCGGCCCGCTGTCGACAAAGCCGCCGGCGATGCTGGCGGCGGCAAAAATCGCCAGCGACCACAGGAAGACGCGGCGGTGGCCGAAGACGTCGGCAACCCGGCCGCCGAGCAGTAGAAAGCCGCCATAGCCGAGCACATACGCGCTGACGGCCCATTGCAGCGATGTCGCCTCCATGCCGAGTTCGGCCTGGATGGCGGGCAGCGCGACACCGATGGTGGAGACGTCCATGGCGTCGAGAAAGTTGGCGGCACAGAGCAGCAGCAATGCCAACCCCGCTCCGCCTTTCGATTTGGAAAGTGTCATCGAAATCGTTCCTTCTTTGCTGCCGCCTCGTCGAGGGAGGTTGCGCGGACGGCAGGGAACGAGAAAATGTACAGCTTCCTAACCTATTGCAAATTGATAGTAGCCATGCCAGGTATTACTCACGATGATGAATGATGCTACGCTTCGAAAAATCGATCTGAACCTTTTGCTGGCCTTTTCGGTGCTGATGCAGGAGCGCAATGTCAGCCGCGCCGCCGAGCGCCTGCTGCTTGGCCAGCCAGGCCTGTCGGCCGCTTTGCGGCGCCTGCGCGAGGCGCTGGATGACGAACTCTTCGTGCGTGTCGGCCGCGGTCTGCAGCCGACACCGCGCGCCCTTTCCATTGCCCCGGCGATCGAGGATGCGCTATCGGGCATCGAACGCGCCATCCGCCCGCAGGCCGAGTTTGATCCGGCAAGCTGGCAGGGCGAGTTCCGCATCGGCATGTGCGACAATCTCGAATCAGCTTTCTTCGGCCCGCTTGCCGCCCGTCTTCTCCAGCTTTCGCCGGGCGCCCGGCTGATCGGCATCGCGTCCGAAAAGCGCGATGCCGCCCGCCGGTTGGACGAGGGGGTCTTCGACTTCAGCGTTTCCGTGCATGACGAACCGGCCTCCTGGCACATCCGCGCGCCGCTGTTCGACCAGGCCTCGATCTGCATTTACGATGACGCTCAACTCCGACTGGAGGCGCCGCTGAGCCTTGAGGATTTCGCCACTGTCGCCCATCTCACCGTCTCGTTCGAAGGCAATGCCTCGACCAGCATCGACACCGCACTGAGCCGCACCGGCCATGTCAGGCGTGTGGTGGCGACGGTGCCGCGCTTTTCCGCCCTGCCGACGGCGTTGCGGGCGATGCCCGCCATCGCCATCGTGCCGGAATCGATCGGTCGCTGCATGGCGCAACTGCATGGGCTGACCATCTCAGCGCCGCCGCTTTCGCTGCCGGCCGATCCGGTGACCATGCTCTACCGCCGGGTCGACCAGGCCGACGGCCGGGCGCGCTGGTTCCGCCGCCTATTCCTCGACGTCGCCGGCGAGGCGCTCGTAGCCTCCGGCTGCCGCGTCTCGATCATGAGAGCGGCGGCCTAAGCAATTCCAGGAAAAGTGCGAAGCGGTTTTCCGTCCGGAATTGCGTAGAAATAATAAGCAATTCCAGGAAAAGTGCGAAGCGGTTTTCCGTCCGGAATTGCGTAAAAATAAAATGCTGATCCCTATTATAGCTCGCCTTTGTGGAAATAGGCTTCGAGGCGGTAGCCATCCGGGTCGATGATGAACGCGGCGTAATAAAAGCGTCCATAATCCGGCCGGATACCCGGTTCGCCATTGTCGGTGCCGCCGGATGCGACTGCGGCCGCGTAAAAGGCATCGACCGCCGCCTCGTTCGGCGCGACGAAGCAGAAATGCAGCCCGGATCGCATATCGGCAACAACCGGTTGCTCGACCTGCATCACCCAGAGCCCGACCTGTTCCGGGCCGTAGCCGATCATCTTGTCGGAATTGGATAGGCGCTCATATCCGAGCGGCGCCAGTGCCGCATCATAGAAACGGCGGGCTCTTTCCAGGTCTTTTACGCCGATGGAGATATGATCGAACATGGACTGCGAACCCCCTATCTTCTGCTAATCCCCAAAGGACTGCTCACACCCAAGATGGCTCGACGCTAAAATCTTTCAACCGCTGTCTCAAAGCATGTCGCGCAAAACTGCGCTTGCGGTCGACCATTCCGGCCGCGCCTTCCGCCTGCGGCAAAGCCTGTGGCTGGACATTGCCGCATCCGCCCAGGTCTCGTTCTAAACGGCGCCCTCAGCGACGCTTTGCATGTGCTGCAGGTTCGTCACCTCATAGGTCCAGACTCGAAACGCCTTCAGCACATGCGGTCCGAAGGAATTGATGAGCGGTATGTCGGCGGCGTCGCGCCCGCGCGCGACGATGATACGACCGATCCGCGGCGTGTTGTTGCGCGGATCAAATGTATGCCATGCGCCATCAAGGAAGACCTCGATCCAGGCGCTGAAGTCCATCGGATCGACGACGGGAATACCGATGTCGCCGAGATGGCCATTGATATATCGCGCAGGAATGTTGAGGCAACGGCACAACGCCACCGCGAGATGCGCAAAGTCGCGACAGACGCCGACACGTTCGTGGAACGCCTCGAAGGCTGTCCGCGTCGATCGCGCCCGCATGTAGTCGAATTGGATATGGCCGTGAACGAAGTCGCAGATCGCCTGAACGCGGCCCCAGCCGGATGAGACGGTGCCGAACATATCCCACGCGATTTGACTGAGACGATCCGTCTCGCAATAGCGGCTGCCCATCAGGTAGACGAGGCAATCATCCGGCAACTCCGAAACCGGGATTTCCCTGGCGCCTAGCAGCGACCTGTCCGGTTTGCCGTCGTCTTCGATCGTCGCATCGCCCCATATGGTCAGGTCGCCCGCTGGGGCAACCAGCCGAAGACAGCGGTTGCCGAAGAGGTCGCGATAAGTCGAAGTGGCAACATCGGGCGTGGTGAATACCGTTTCCGGAATTCTGATGTCGGCCGCACGATCCTCATGAACCGACAACAGACACACCAATGCGGTCGGCTGCGGGCAGGTCAGCGTCATTTCATAGCCGTAACGGATCAACATGGAACGTTCTCCGCCGCAGTTGGAGTGTAGAAGGCGCGGCGGCGGCAGGAATAGGCTTTGTGTGCCACGTGCTGAATCGAGTTGCGCAGGGCGTCGAAAGACGAAAGCCACCTCGTTTCCGAAGGCTCGGTTCTTTGCAATGCAGCGTCGGATTTCGCCAGCGCGCCAGCCTCGATGAAGAACAATACCTGGAACATGCCGTCATGGCCGACAAAGCGCACAGCATTTCTCACCGAATCGAAGCTGCGGCTTTGGCTCAGAAAAGCTAGCGCCATGGTTGAACCGGCGGGATCTCACAAGCACTCCGGGCGGCGTCCGACAGCCTCAGCCATTCCTTCCGATATCCTATGCTGAGAAGATTGAAGGACATCATGTCTCTCCTGGCCTCCGAACGGCTCTTGCCGATCATGACATGGTCGGCGTGCACTGGAACGCTCGCAGAGACACGATAGACGGTCCACGAACGGGCGGATTCGATCCGGCGGTCGTGTTCGATCTCCATGGAGTAGCGGCCGTGCGCACCACATTTGCTTTCCCATGTGCAGACGGCAAAGGCATTCCGTCTTCGTTCGGCTTCGTCTTCATGGCTGTTCACGATGTCAACCTTTCGTCATTCGGGCCATTGCCAAACGTCCTCTCGATCAGTGTTGCGCCGCTGCCGGCGGGCGATAGGTTTACCGGTTCCAGGCTATCTTCCGTCGCGACCCGCTCATGACGTTCATCGTCACTGCGGATGCGGTATTGCAGCACATTTCCTCTCAGAGGCAGCGTGGCGGTAATGCGGTATGTGTCGGGGAGCTTGGAGGGGACTCCTAAGAACTGACCTTCAACCGGACAGTCTGCCCCACCTTGAAGATATGTGTTGCTTCCTCGCGTCGGATTGAGCGTCCATTGCGTTGCGGGATGCGGGTAGCGGTCATGACGGTTTGTGGTCCTTTTCGAGTGCGCTTTCGAGATCTGACAGGTGGATTGGCACCATCTGCTGCGTCGAACTCTGCCCGGCGATCGCCGGCAGGTGGATAAAGGCGCCGACCCGTCGCCAGGCAAGCCTGGAAACGCTATCGATCAATTCCTCATCATAATCGACGCGGTATTCTCCAGCTGGCTGCGCCCCGTCGAAACCGGGCAGGCGGAATGGAGACGAAAAGCGGACGACCGTTTGTGTGGTGCGACTTGTCACGGCTGAGGCCTCCGCAGGAATACATCGATGCGTTTCCTGTATCGTTGGGATCCGAACCGGACGACCTCGAGGCTGCCGGTACATCCGCGGTCAGCGCCGAGCTCATTCCGGATCGGAATAGGCGAAATCAACGCCGGAACGACGTATAGATCGCATCGAGAATTCAGTGGTGATGGCGGGTCGTAGGTCTCTGACACCGCGAAGCCAAATCGGCCAAATCGACGAGGCCAATCATTGCGCCTCGATTGAGTTTAAATCAAGATAAATTCAGAATTATCTATGAAAAACGCTAAATTAACTCTTCGCTCACCCAGATAAATGGAGCGCGATGGCTTGAAAAATTCTATCCATTTCCTGATTATTACAAAATATCCCGTCGGATTGATTTCATGAATTTTTCAAAAAATTTCCCGCGCGAACATTATTTCTTGGCACTCCTATCAATCGAGTGCCACGAGAGTTATTTATAGGCTGCAGCCGCCATAAGCGCCGGCAGCAGAAAGATCTCTATGAAATTCCGTTCACTTCACGACCGCGTCGTCATTCGACGTGCGGAAGGCGATGTCAAATCCAAGGGCGGGATCATCATTCCAGACGCCGCTAAGGAGAAGCCGCAGCAAGGCGAAGTGGTCGCGGTCGGCCCCGGCCTGCGCGACAAAAACGGCAATCTGGTCCCGCTCGACGTTAAGGTCGGTGATCTCATTCTGTTCGGAAAATGGTCGGGGACGGAGGTCACGATCGATGACGAAACCCTTCTGATCATGAAGGAAACCGACATCATGGGCATTGTCGAAAAGATCGGAGAGGCCTCTCAAAAAGCCGCCTGATCGATCGCATTCCGATCCGTATCTCAAGACCGAACTCGACGTCGTTGAGGGCATGCAGTTCGACCGTGGCTATCTCTCGCCCTATTTCGTGACCAATGCCGAGAAGATGCGCGTGGAGCTGGAGGAGCCCTACATCGTCGTTTACGAGAAGAAACTCGGCAGCTTGCAGTCGATGCTCCCGATCCTGGAGGCCGTCGTGCAGACCGGCAAACCGCTTCTGCTCATCTCGGAGGACGTCGAAGGCGACGCACTGGCGACGTTGGTCGTCAACAAGCTGCGCGGCGGGTTGAAGGTCGCGGCCGTCAAGGCGCCAGGCTTCGGCGACCGCCGCAAGGCCATGCTGGAAGACATTGCCGTGCTCACGGCCGGCCAGATGATTTCCGAGGATCTAGGCATCAAGCTTGAGAACGTCACGCTCGATATGCTCGGCCGCGCCAAACGCGTGCTGATCGAAAAGGATAGCACCACGATCATCGACGGTTCCGGCGAGAAAGCGGCCATCCAGGCCCGCATCCAGCAGATCAAGGCGCAGATCGACGAGACCACCTCCGACTACGACAAGGAAGAACTGCAGGAACGGCTGGCGAAACTCGCCGGTGGCGTTGCGGTCATCCGCGTCGGCGGCGCGACCGAGACGGAGGTCAAGGAAAAGAAGGACCGCATCGATGACGCGCTGAACGCCACTCGTGCCGCGGTCGAAGAGGGCATCGTGCCCGGCGGCGGCGTGGCACTGTTGCGCGCGAAGTCGGCGCTAACGGGACTGACCGGGGAGAACGCCGACGTGACAGCCGGCATCTCGATCGTGCTCAGGGCGCTCGAGGCCCCGATCCGGCAGATCGCCGACAATGCAGGGTTCGAGGGCTCGATCGTCGTCGGAAAACTCGCCGGCAGCAATGATTACAATCAGGGCTTCGACGCACAGACGGAGACCTATGTCGATATGATCGAGGCCGGCATCGTCGATCCCGCCAAGGTCGTGCGTACGGCTCTGCAGGACGCCGGCTCGATTGCAGCACTTCTGATCACCGCCGAGGTGATGATCGCCGACATCCCCGCAAGAGACTCTGCCCCTGCAGCCGGAAGTGGCGATATGGGCTATTGAGAACACCTGAGCCGTTTGGCCAGGGTGGTCCGACGGTGGAACCCGAACAACAGAGAGGGAGAATTCCAATGTCCATGCAGAGCAGCAGTAAGACATCGATCACCCAGCGTTTCGACAGTTACCAGCCATCCAAAACGTTACTCGTCTGGGCCTGCGTCGTCACAGCGATCGCCACGATGATTATCGGCTTCAGCTGGGGAGGTTGGGTCACAGGCGGCACGTCGAGCAAAGCGGCCGCCGCCGCCAGCGACATCGCACGCGGGGAGCTGGCGTCGGCCATTTGCGTCGAGCGGTTCAATGCGGCGCCGGATGCGAGTGCTAAACGTATCGAGTTCAGGGCGATTACCGAAGGCTACAAGCAGCGTCAGTTCGTTGAGGCCGGCGGTTGGGCGACCATGCCGGGGCAGACCTCAGCCGACAGCCGAAGTGTCCAAGGCTGCGCCACTGCGCTTGCCGTCTAACATCGTTTTTCCAGAGCGCTCCGATATGTGTGCGGAGCGCTGCCACCGTCAAAGCTGGAAATGACCAAAGCTGGAAATGACCAATGATCCGTTTCGTGAAAAAGAGCGACCCGCAGCCAGCCGCAGAAGACGCCGGCGAGGACTGCTTCGAGAAAGTCCGCGAGGCAGCAGCCGATGGGCATAAGAAAGCAGCCAACGATAGCCTCCGTAGCCGGGCGCCGCGGGCGGCGGAAGATGACGACCGGCTTATCGGAAATGGCGTCCTTGAGTCGGCCTCCAGACAGGCGGGATGTGGCCAATTTGGATAAGCGCCGGCGGTCTTCACGACGCCTGGAGCGACCTTACTGCAGCTGCGGCTTCTTGAGAAAGCTGTTGCGGTCGGCGGATTTGATGCGCAGCCAGGCTTCCCGGCCGTTCCTGAGTATCCGGATCGGAATCTCAGCGCCGGCCGGGCCGCTGCTCCAAACCTTGCGATAGAAGTCGGCCAGACCATCGACCTCTTCGTCGCGGATCTCCGAGATGATGTCGCCCTGTCGCAGGCCGGCCTTTGCGGCCGGACCGTCTTCGGCAACGCTCATCACCACCACGCCGCCATTGCTCTCGGCGGAGAATGCGCCGAGCCAGGGCCGCGGCGGCTTGTTGACCCGGCCGCGGTTCAGCAGATCGTCGAGGATCGGCGGCAAAAGGTCGATCGGCACGACCATATTGATATCGGCGACCTCGTCGCCCTGGCTCATCTGCAGGCGAAGCGAACCGATGCCGAGAAGCTTGCCGTCCGAACCGATCAGCGCCGCACCGCCCCATGAGGGATGGGCCGGCGCCGTGAAAATCGCTTCGTCCAGCAGATATTCCCAGTAGCCGGCGAATTCCTGCCGGGCGACGATGTTTGCCTCGACGAATTCTCCGATGCCATCGGCAAGCACGACGGGATCGCCGGCCTTGGCGCTTGCCGCGTCGCCGAGATCCACGGCCGGCGCATCAAGGGGCCCAAGCGCCTGCACCAGGCCGAAGCCGCTTTCCTGATCATAGGCGAGTGCATGCGCGGGAACGACGCGCCCGTCATGGGTGGTCAGCCAGACCTCTTCGGCCTCGGTGATGAGATAGCCGATGGTCAGCACCAGCCCATTGTCGCGAATGACCACGCCGCTGCCCTCCCGGACAATGCCCAGCGTCTCCGCTGTGAAGGCATCTTCCGGAATGGAAGAACGAACGGCCACGACTGACCGCAAAATCGGATCGATATTCATGCTTTCATCCCGATGAGGCACCGGCGCGAAAGGATGAAAGCCGGCGCATTTCACCCTGAATAAGTAAGAAGACGGACGGGTGGCGGCAAGGCTGCAGCGGATGGAATTTCCAAATCGGGGAAACCCAGGGGATGCATTCAATGCGCGATCAAATACGTTGTAAATGGCCGTTCCGTGCCAAGGTTCGGCACAACCAAACTTGTGGACGCGATATTTTTGATGACAGCGTCACCGTGCAACAATATACGGTCAATCCTATCAGGAATCAGGCTGACACGGATTTACGACATGAAAGACTGGCATCCCGATCTCAGCCGCAGCAGCAGCCCTCGTTATATGGCGATCGCCGATGTGATCGAAATGGATCTGCGCAGCGGCCATCTGGTGGCCGGCGACCGGCTGCCGCCGCAACGCGAACTCGCCAAGCGGCTGAATGTCGATTTCACGACGGTGGCGAGAGGTTATGTCGAGGCGCATAAGCGCGGGCTTGTCGATTCGCATGTCGGCCGCGGCACCTTCGTCACCGGTGGCGCCGATAAGGAGCGCCAAGGTTTCGCGCCCGGCGCCGCCCCCGATCCGCGCCGCGCATCCGTCGTCGATTTCTCGATGAACATGCCGCCGGAACCGAACGATCCGGAACTGCTCGCCCGCATGCGCGAGGGCATGTCGGCGGTGGCCGCCAACCTCATTCCGCTTCTGCGCTATCAGGGTTTTGGCGGCTCCGGCATGGACAAGGATGCCGCCGCCGCCTGGCTCAGCCGTCGCGGGCTGGTGCCCTCGCAGGAGCGGATATTCGTCACCCCTGGCGCCCATCCGGCCCTGCTGGCGATCTTCGGCCTGCTGGCAAAGCCGGGTGAAACCGTGCTTTCGGAAATCATTACCTATCCTGGCATGCGATCGATCGCTGCCCAGCTGCGGCTCAATCTGACCGGTCTGCCGATGGACGAGGACGGTATCCTGCCGGACGCTTTTGCCGAGGCCTGCGAGAGATTGAAGCCGAAGGCACTCTATCTCAATCCGACGCTGCAGAACCCGACGACGCTGACGATCCCGGCCAAGCGCCGTGAGGAAATCTCAGCTGTTGCCCGCAAATACCACGTGCCGATCGTCGAAGACGATGCCTACGGCTTCATTCCGCTGCAAGGCCCGGCGCCCCTCGCGGCAATAGCCCCCGATCTCACCTGGCATATCGGCGGACTGGCGAAATGCATCGGCGCGGGTCTGCGCCTTGCCTATGTCGTGGCGCCGGATAGCAAGGCCGTTTGGCCCTTCGTCAGCGCCATGCGCGCCAACAATGTCATGGCCTCGCCGCTGACCGTGGCGCTCGCCACCCGTTGGATCGAGGACGGCACCGCCGATACGATCCTGCGTTTCATCCGCGCCGAGGCCGCCGCCCGCCAGCAGATGGTCGCTGCCATCCTGCCGGCCGACAGCTACCGCGCCGATCCGATCAGTTTCAATATCTGGCTGCCGCTCTCCAACGGCTGGACCCGCTCCACCTTCGGCAGCCACACCCGCTCCTCCGGCATCGGCGTCGCGGCAAGCGATGTCTTCACAGTCGAGGGGACGGCACCCGAGGCCGTGCGTGTCTGCCTTGGCGGGCCGATCACCCGGGAGAAGCTGCAGGGCGCGCTGGAGTTCATGGCCCATGCGCTTGAGGGCCCGCCGGAAATGGCGGCTTCGTTCTTCTGACGTTCAAGCCTCGTGGCTGACGCCGTCGACGCATCCGAAAGCCGGAAGCGGTCGGGGTAATCGGCCGCGCCATGATTCACCCAAGATGAAGCCTAATGCATGTCGCCCGGAAGTGTGCAGCGGTTCCGGGATAAGGACATGCATAAAAACAAGAGCTAATGCGCATCGCATGAATCTAGTCCAATGCGACGCGCATTAGCCGTCAGCTGCCGCCAGCCGGCGGGACTGTGCGGCATTCTGACGAATTGACTGGTAATGTCGAGATGATGCAGTTATATTGAATGCATACATTGCTGAGCATTGATTGACTCGATGTTCCGCGCAGAAAAAGGCGATATCATCATGGAGACCGAATACCCCCCGCTTCCTCCGCTGCAGACCGGCATCAGGGGACGCTGCCCGCGCTGCGGCCAGGGCCATATGTTCAAGGGCTTCCTGACCTTGCAGCCGGAATGCGAGGCCTGCGGCCTCGATTATTCCTTCGCCGATCCGGCTGATGGTCCGGCTTTTTTCGTCATCTGCTTTGCCTGCATACCGAGCGTGCTGCTCGGCGTCTGGCTGGAGGTCGCTTTCACGGCGCCGATCTGGGTGCAGCTTCTGGTCACCGGCCCCTTCATGCTCGCCACCTGCATACCGCCGCTGCGGCCGCTGAAGGGCTGGCTGGTCGCCAGCCAGTATTTCTACAAGGCGGAAGAGGGCAAACTCGCCTGAGATCTGTTCAGCGTCGCGCGCAGGCGCGGCGTGGCGAAATTGATGAGCGCCCGCAATTTCAGCGGCACCAATCCCTGCTGGGGATAGACGAGATGCACCGGTGCCGGCGGCGGTTCGAAATCGACAAGCAGCGGCGTGAGTTGACCGGCCATCTCAGCGCCTGCGGCCTGGTAGGAAAGTACCCGGGTGATGCCGAGGCCGGCGACCGCCGCATCGACCGCAGCCTCGGCGGTGTTGACGCCAAGCCGTGAGCGGATCGGCACGATGAGGTCACGTTTTCCCTCGGTGAATGTCCAACTCAGCGTCGAGGCCATGGCCTCGAAGGTGACGCAGTCATGGGCGGTGAGATCGCCTGGCTGCTGAGGTGCGACGTGCCGCGTCAGATAATCCGGGCTGGCATAGACCGTCCGGCGGATTGCGCCGAGCCTGGTGGCGATCATGTTGCTGTCCGGCAGGTTGCCGATACGGAGCGCCACATCGATATGATCCTCGACGAGGTTGGACAGCCGGTCGCCAAGCATCAGCCGCAGATTGATATCGGGGTAGGCCTTCAGGAAATCCACCACCACAGGCAGGACATGCAGCCGCCCGAAGACGATCGGCGCAGTCATCGTCAACTCGCCCTTCGGTACGCTGTATTCACCGGCCGCCGCCCGTTCCGCCTCTTCCACCCGATCGAGAATTTCCCGCGCCGCCTCCACATAGGAGCGGCCTGCCTCCGTCAGCGCGACCTTCCTGTTGGTTCTCTGCAGCAACTGGGCGTTCAGATGTGCTTCCAGTTCGGAAACCTTGCGGCTGACAGTTGCCAGCGGGGACCGCAGATGCCGGGAGGCGGCCGACAGGCTGCCCTGTTCGACCACGGCAAGAAGCACGGTCATGGCGTCGAGGCGGTCCATCCTATCCTTCCATAAATTGGGAATATACCTTCCAGAATAGCACTCTACTGCACGCAAATGGAAGGCAATAAATTATGCCGCAGATGGTTCGAAGCGGCCATCATCAATCGCGGCCCGTCGATCGCAAAGATCAGAGGAAAACATCATGAAACTCTACTACCATCCGCTATCCGGTCATTCGCACCGGGTTCACCTGTTCCTGTCTCTGCTGGGCGTGCCCTATGAACTGGTCGAGCTCGACCTGGCGGCAGGCGACCACAAAGCGCCGGAGTTTCTGAAGCTCAATCCCTTTGGCCAAGTGCCGGTACTCGACGATAATGGCACGGTCATTGCCGATTCCTCTGCCATCCTCGTCTATCTCGCGCGCAAATATGGCCGTAACGACTGGCTGCCGGAAGAGGCATTGGCCGCGGCGCGAACACAGAAATGGTTGTCGGTTGCATCAGGCGAAATCGCCTACGGGGTGTGCGCTGCTCGCTTGGTGACCGTCTTCGGCGCCGATTTCCGTACTGAGGAGGTGATCACCCGGGCGCACCGCATTCTCGCGCTGATCGACGCGGAACTCGCCGACCGCAATTTCCTACTCGGCAACAATCCGGTGATCGCCGACGTCGCGCTCTACAGCTACATCGCCAATGCGCCGGAGGGCAATGTCGATCTCTCGGCTTATCCAAACGTCCGCGCCTGGCTCGCGCGCATCGAGGCGTTGCCGGGTTTCGTCGGCTTTCGCAAGACGAAGATCGGCCTTGCCGCATGAGACGTCGCCGGGACGGATCACCGTCCCGGTTTCCCAAATGGTGCCCGCAAGGAGGCCGTAATGCTGGAGCAGACAAGACAGGACGCCACATCACCCTGGCATCAAGGTGAACTCGCCATGCAGCGTAGCGTCGGGGTCGTCGAACGCATGGACGGACCCGGACGCAATTTCGTCCGCAAGGCAATGCCGGAGCAGCACCGCGCCTTCTTTCCAATGCTGCCTTTTGTCGTCCTCGGCGCCGTCGATGCCAAAGGCGATGTCTGGGCGACGGTGCGGGCTGAGCGACCGGGCTTCATGTCCTCACCGGATCCGGAGGTCCTGGATGTCGACCTGCGGCGCGACCCGGCCGATCCCGCCGATGCCGGCATGGAGGACGGCAATGCGATCGCAATGCTCGGCATCCAACTCGAGACCCGCCGGCGCAACCGGCTGAACGGCGTGATCCGCAGAACGGATGCCGAAGCTTTCCGCGTGCGTGTCGGCCAGAGCTTCGGCAACTGCCCGCAGTATATCCAGCCGCGCTCTTCCGTCTTTGTCCGCGATCCCGATAGGCCGACAGCGGTGGCGCCGCCGCATTCCGGTCAACTCGACCATCGCATGCGGCAGATGATCGAGGGTGCCGACACCTTCTTCGTCGCCTCCTATGTTGATCGCGACAATGGCGAGCGGCAGGTGGACGTCTCCCATCGCGGCGGCGATGCCGGCTTCGTCCGTCTCAGTGCTGGCGGCGTGCTGACCATTCCCGATTTTGCCGGCAATCGGTTCTTCAACACCCTCGGCAATTTCCTCGTCAACCCGAAGGCCGGTCTGGTCTTCATCGATTTTGAAACCGGCGACATGCTGCAGATGACCGGAACGGCAGAAGTGCTGGTGGATTCGCCCGAAATCACCAGCTTTCAAAGGGCGGAACGGCTGTGGCGTTTCACGCCGGAAGAGATCGTGTTTCGCCCGGATGCTCTGCCGCTGCGATGGAGCAAGGAGAGCGCCGATCTGCTGCGCCGTTCCCGCGGGTGAGGGGGACGCTTGGCTGCATCTCGACCTCTGCGGCAAAACGTTACCTTGGCGCCTTGCAACAATTGTACCGATCGGTACAATGATAACCATTCACTACAGGAGCGCCCATGTCCAGCCTGGCCCCAGCCTTCACCCTTGAGACCGCCACCCGAAAAGTCCGCCTTGCCGAGGACGGCTGGAACAGCCGCGATCCGGAGCGCGTCTCGCTCGTCTATACGCCGGACAGTTGCTGGCGGAACCGCGCCGAATTCGTCAACGGTCGAGCCGAGATCGTCGCCTTTCTCACCCGCAAATGGGCCAAGGAATTGGACTACCGGCTGATCAAGGAGGTCTGGGCCTTCACCGATGATCGCATCGCCGTGCGCTTCGCTTACGAATGGCACGACGACAGCGGCAACTGGTTCCGCTCCTATGGCAACGAGAACTGGGAATTCGATGCCGCCGGTCTGATGCAGCGCCGCTTCGCCTGCATCAACGACCTGCCGATTCGGGAATCGGAACGACAGTACCACTGGCCGCTCGGCCGGCGGCCCGACGATCATCCCGGTCTGAGCGAACTCGGCCTCTGACGCAAGCCAGGCCAAGGAACTCCGCCGGTGAAGACCGTCTACGAACGCGCCGACATCGTGCCGTTGCTGGCGGAAATCTTCCGCGAACTCGGCTATGAGGCCACGTCGCTCAGCCGCATAACCGAACGCATCGGCATCGGCAAGGGCAGTCTTTATCACTTCTTTCCCGGTGGCAAGGAGGAGATGGCGGGTGCCGTGCTCGCCGATGTCGATGCCTGGTTCGAACAGGCGATCTATCAGCCGTTAAGAAAGGACGACGCTCGTCAGGCTATCGCGGCGATGTGGACGCATGTGAACGATTATTTTCGCTCCGGCCGGCGCATCTGCCTCGTCGGCGCCTTCGCGCTTGATGAGACCCGGGAACGATTTTCGCCAGCAATCGGCGGCTATTTCATTCGCTGGATCGACGCCTTGCGTTCGGCGTTGATGCGGGCGGGCTGTGCAGAGGAGGAGGCGCAGGCGCTGGCCGAGGAGAGCGTCGCCGGCATTCAAGGCGCACTGGTGCTGTCGCGGGCGCTGGACGACACAACGGTCTTCACCCGATCGCTGCAGACGCTGGCGAAACGGCTCGAAGTCGTGATGCGATGAGGGCGGTCAAAGCGGCTGGGATGTTCCATTGCAGCCGTAAAGAATTCACCCGGCCACGATTGATTGGCCGGGGCCTCGATCGGGCGCTGGGCGGCGCTCGATCTTATATCAGCGTTGTTGTTGAGGCTGCTGGGCCGGGCGCGGATTTTCCCGCTCAGGGCGAATCTGGCGCCATTCATTTTCCATCTGGTCGACGACGTGCTGGGGAATGGTGGTTTGCGTTGTGGCGGGCGTCTGCATCGGAAGTCTCCTCGTTCTGTGGTAAGGCTTCAGGGCAAAGAGATGCATCGCACAAGACAAAAGGCGTGTAAATCAGTGGCTTAAACACTTTAAACGATTAAATAGATTTTAATCGATTAAGACGGTTTTAACCACGATATTTTTGGGAAGCGCGGAATGGTTGTCCACATGGACCGGGGTTTCTTTTTCGATGCGGTGCGGGACCAACTCTTCAAGGGAGAGATGACGCATCCTCAGGTAGTGGGCATCACAGCGATTATCGACGCTTGGGAAGAGCGGTTTCCCCATGCCGATCGGCGGTGGCTCGCCTATATCCTCGCAACCGCTTACCATGAGACCGCCTATACGATGCAGCCAGTGCGCGAGACGCTGGCGCACAGCGATAAACGCGCGGTCGAGATCCTGGAGACGGCCTTTGCTGCAGGCAAGCTTTCCTGGGTGAAAACCCCGTACTGGCGGCCGGACGAGGATGGTCGCAGCTGGCATGGACGCGGTCTGGTGCAACTCACCCACAAGCGGAACTATGAGGCGATGAGCACGCTGACGGGCATCGACCTCGTTGCCGATCCCGACCGGGCGATGGAGATGGCGGCGGCGGTAACGATCCTGATCGAAGGCATGCTGCAGGGCAGCTTTACCGGCCACAAGCTCGCCGATCACCTGAACTTGACGACGGAGGATTGGGTGAACGCACGCCGCATCGTCAACGGCACCGACCGGGCGGAAAAGCTCGCGGCTTACGCCATCATCTTCGCTGCGGCGATACGTCCGGATGCCCCGCATGGCATGTTCGCGCGGTTGAAGGCCTGGGGCTTGCGTGTTATCGCCCGGCTGACCCTCTGAAACTTGACAGGAGCTTCCGCGTGATCCGCCATATCGTCTTCTTCACCGTGCAGGAGGAACATCTGCAGGAGGTGAGGGCCGGGCTTTCGGTTCTGACCGGCATTCCGCATGCGCGGTTGCTGGAGATCGGCACCAATGTGAAAACCGATCAATTGGGCACCGAGATCGATCTCGTAGTCTACGGCGAATTCGACGACGAGGCGGCCCTTGCCGCCTATAAGGCCCATCCGGATTACCAGCTCTCGATCGAGCGCGTGCGGCCGCTCCGGGAAAAGCGCATCGCCGCCGATTACGACAGCTCCACGGCGGTGACGCGGCCGCTTTGAATCTCGCAAGCGTGCTGTTGCCATGCCACATTCCGTCGAAATTTCAGATGGAAGACTGATTTTCCGGAGGGGGGTCGCGCCCCGAAGTTCACTCAACTGTTGAGCCGCCGGACTCAACTTTCGAAAAAGCGGCGGCAAGCGATTCAAAAGATTCGCCAAAGCGGGCTGCGTGCTAATGGTCAGCTGGCTGCAGCAGTCGCGATACGCGGTCGGAAAGCCGCTCTCGTCCTGATGATGATGATAATCAAGACAGATTAAGAATGGCTGACTTGCCGGGCCCGGGCTCTCACGAGACGACCGGGCTCGGGTGCGATGCGTGGGCGCTGCGCACCACCGCCATCAACATCAGCACGAAACTCAACGACAAGGCGGCGAGAACGGCGCAGGCGACGAGTGCCGGGCCGGTGCCAGCGCGGTCGAGGATGGCGGTGAAGATGACGGGGGCGATGGCGTTGGCGAGGTTTTGCGGCAGCGACAGCCGGGCCGACTGCAGACCGTATTCGGCAGGTGAAAACAGCGCCAGCGGCAGAAGCGCGCGGGCGACGGTCATGACGCCGGCGCCAAAGCCGTAGAGCAGAATGAAGGTGACGAGCAGCGGTGTTGACGAGCCGGCGACCAGCATGATCAGGAAACTGATCATCATCAGGCCGATGCCCATCGCCGCGCTGAGCATGGGGTTGCCGCGCCGGCCGAGCAGCATGTCGAGGAAACGCGCCGAGATGCCGAGCACGCCGCGTGCCGAGCCGAGCTGCAGCGCGAAGGCCGGCGAGGCGCCGGACTGACGGAAGATTTCGAGCAGCGATGGCGAGATGCCGAAGGTGATGAAGGTCGAGATCGTCGTCGCCGCGGCAATCAGCAGGAAGGCTTTGCGCCGTGCCACCTTCGACAGCGGCACCGGGGCAATGTCTGCCGCGCCGCCTTCGATATGCATTACGATCGGTTTCGGCAGGGCGAAAAGATGCAGCGGCAGACAGACGAAGAATTGCAGCCCCGCGCAGACGAGAAAGGTGAGGCGCCAGCCGAGCGTCTCGTTGAGCAGGCTGAGGATCGGCCAGAAGATGGCGCTCGAAAGCCCGGTGAACAGCATGAGAATAGCGATGACGCGTTTGCCGTTCGCCCCTTCGCGCTCGACGACGGCCGTATAGGCCGGTGCCGAAAGGCCACAGGCGCCGCCGATGCCGATGATCACCCAGGCGGCGGCATAAAACACGATGCCGTTTGCGGCGGAAAGCAGAAGCAAGCCAAGCGCAAAGGTCAGTGAGGCGGCCGATAACACTCGGGCGGCGCCGTAGCGGGAGAGCCAGCGGCCGGTCGCGGGACCAATGATGGCGCTGACCATCATCATGATCGTCAGGCCGGCAAACGCGACCTCGTTCGCCAAGCCAAGAGCGGGTGCCACGACGCGGCCCATGACCCCGAGCATGTCGAACGTCGTGCCCCAGCCGATCAACTGGGTGATGGCAAGCACGGTGACCGTCTGCGCCGAGCGGAAGCGGAAGGAATTTGGCATTGGTGCTGAAATGGCCTGAATGCGGAAACACCAAGGACATACCAGTTTCAATCGGCCGGTAAAAGTTGCGATCGCAATTCCCGCCACACCTGATACCGAACGACTTTTTCCGATGCGGAGGAGGCCGCCGAAGCCTGCCGCGGCAGCGGTTTTCAGCAGCTGACACCGGTTGCCGTCAGCAGTCGAGAATGGTTCTAAATGCCCTGCGTTACAGCGCATTCATTTGCCATTCAGGTCGCGTGAGTACATATTCGGGCCACATTGGCATTACCTTGAAAGCATAGCACATGGCCTTTCCTCTGAGCGTCGCAGCGTTGGCCGCCGGACTGGTGGTATCGGCGCCCTCATCGGACGTCGTGGGCACTCTCGTTCACAGCGTGGCAGGTGACTGCAGCGCCGCCGCAGCCCAGGTGGTTGAGCAAACGGGCGGCCAGCTCCTGTCCGTGCAACCGGTGGGCGACACCTGCATCATCACCGTTCTGGTGTCGGGAAACGGCCAGCGTCCACGCAAAGTGACGGTAAAGGTTCCGATGTAGGCGGAATCGGTCTATTCAGGACATGATCGATTTGAAGCGGGCGAAGGCGGACCGATGCGCATTCTGGTAGTCGAAGACGATGTTAATCTGAACCGGCAGCTGGCCGACACGCTGAAGGAGGCGGGCTATGTCGTCGACCAGGCGTTCGACGGCGAGGAAGGCCATTTCCTCGGCGATACCGAACCTTATGACGCCATAATTCTCGATATCGGCTTGCCGGAGCTGGACGGGGTCACCGTCCTTGAAAAATGGCGCGGCGCCGGCCGCGGCATGCCGGTGCTGATCCTGACGGCGCGCGACCGCTGGAGCGACAAGGTCGCCGGTATCGACGCAGGGGCCGACGACTACGTCACCAAACCCTTCCATGTCGAGGAAGTGCTGGCGCGAATTCGGGCGCTGATCCGGCGCGCGGCGGGGCATTCCTCATCCGAGATCATCTGCGGGCCGGTGCGGCTCGATACCAAATCCTCCAAGGCGACGGTCAATGGCACGACGCTGAAGCTGACCTCGCACGAATACCGCCTTCTCGCCTATCTCATGCATCATATGGGCGAGGTCGTCTCCCGCACAGAACTGGTCGAGCACATGTACGACCAGGATTTTGACCGCGATTCCAACACGATCGAGGTCTTTGTCGGCCGTCTGCGCAAGAAGATGGGCGTCGATCTGATCGAAACGGTGCGCGGTCTCGGATACCGCATCCAAGCGCCGAAACATGCGAATTAAGTCGCTCACCGCACGTGTTTTGTTGTTGACCACAGTCTGGTCGACGGTGGCGCTGGTGGTGATCGGCCTGTTGATCTCCACCCTCTACCGCAAGAGCGCCGAACGCGGTTTCCAGGATCTGCTGCGGGCGCAGCTCTATAACGTCATCAACTCTGTGACGATCGGCGATCAGGGAGCGCTCAGCGGCAGCCCGCAGCTCGGCGACCTGCGTTTTGCCCAGCCGAAGACCGGTTGGTATTGGGTGGTGGAGCCGCTCGGCACCTATACGACGGCACCGCTGGTGTCGCCCTCGCTCGGCTCGGCGCTCATTCCGGTTCCCTCCGTCGTCGAGGCGCCTTTCGACAAGAATTACGAACGCTACTATCAGGTGACGGATGCCTCCGGGAACCGCGTGCAGGTGGCGGAAACCGAAGTGGTGCTCGATACTGACGGGCGCGCGGCGCGCGTCCGCGTCACCGGCAATGTCGATGTCGTCGAAGACGACGTGCGCACCTTTTCCCATAGCCTCTATCTGGCGCTGGCCGGCTTCGGCGTCGGCAGCCTGATCGTCAATGCCCTGGCGATTCTCTATGGCCTGAAGCCACTCGACAAGGCACGTGCCGCCTTGGAGCGCATCCGCGCCGGCGAGAGCGAGCAGCTCAAAGGCGACTTCCCGCGTGAGATTTTGCCGCTCGCCAACGAGGTCAACGCGCTGATCGACAGCAACCGCCGCATCGTCGAGCGGGCCCGCATGCAGGTCGGCAATCTCGCCCATTCGCTGAAGACCCCGATTGCCGTGCTTCTCAACGAGGCGCGCGTGCTCGAAAAATCCCATGGCGAACTGGTGCGCAGCCAGGCGGAATCGATGCAGGGACAGGTGCAGTCCTATCTCAACCGCGCCCGCATCGCTGCGCAACGCGAATCCGTGCTCGCCCGCACCGATGCCGAGCCGGCGCTCGAGCGGCTGGTGCGCGTCATGCGCCGGCTGAACGTCGATACCGAATTCGATCTCGTCGTCTCGCCGCCGCATCTGGCCGTCGCTATGGAGCAACAGGATCTCGAGGAGACCGTCGGCAATCTCTTGGAGAATGCGGCGCGTTTTGCCAAAAGCAAGGTACGGCTTTCGGCCGTCGAGGCCGGCGACGACGTCAAGGGAGCGGAGGCGAGTGCGCGCCGCCACTGGGTGGAGCTCGCCGTCGAGGATGACGGGCCGGGCCTCGAGCCCGATCAGATCCGCGAGGCGCTGAAGCGCGGCCGCAGGCTCGACGAAAGCAAGCCCGGAACCGGGCTCGGCCTTTCGATCGTCACCGAGATCTCCAGTGAGTATCAAGGACGGCTCGAGCTTTCCCGCGGCGAATGGGGCGGGCTCAAGGCGAAGCTTATCCTGCCCGGCATCACAAAGGATGTTGCATGAGCAACTGCTTGATGTCACAAAGATACTGGCAAATGCATAGCATGCTTTGCCTTAATGCTGACACGGGGACGCTGCACTTCGATCGGCTGAAATTGACCCCTGATCGTGGTTCGACGCAATGATTTTACGCTCGCAAGGCATGATCGCTTCCGCTCTTCTCGTCGCCGTCGCGCTCACCGGCTGCACGACGACGAAGGGTGCCGCTTCACGCGGCATTTTTTCGAGCAAGCCCTCGGCCTCGGCCGCCTTCCTCACCGCGCTGCAAGGCGGCCTTGCCGGCCGCAGCGGCGTGAGCTTGAGCGATAGCGACAAGCAGCGGGCGCTCGAGGCAGAATATCGGGCGCTGGAAGGCGCAGCCGTCGGCCAGCCGGTGCTGTGGACCGGCGAGGACGTCACCGGCAAGGTGGTCGCGGCAGCACCCTATCAGGTCGGTTCGCAGAACTGCCGCCAATATACCCATACGCTGACCGCCGACGGCAAGGACACCGTGGTGCGAGGCGTTGCCTGCCGCAACAATGACGGAAGCTGGTCGCCGCTCGGCTGAATCTGGTGAGTTGCGGCTCAAATCTTTGTCATTCCGGCTTTGGCAGTTGGAATGGCGGCGCGCATCAAGTATTTGGGCCGATATGCTGTTCTGGATTCTCGTTGCCGTTCTGACGGCAGCCGTCGCCATCATCCTGCTTTACCCCCTTCTGCGCGGAGCGAAGGCGGCGGAGAATATCCGCGCGGGCGAGGCGGCAGTCTACCGTGACCAACTGCGCGAACTCGACCGCGATCTCAATGGCGGACTGATCACGCCTGAAGAAGCTGACTATGCCAGGGCTGAAATCGGCCGGCGGCTGATCGCCGTTTCTGCCGATGAGCGGGAAGAAACGCCGAAACCCGCACGGCATCGCCGTTTCACCGAGGCCTTCGTGCTGCTGGTCCTGCCGGTTCTCGGGCTCTGTCTTTATTTGACGACGGGCAGGCCGGACCTGCCCTCGCAGCCGCTGGAAGCGCGGCTGGAAAATCCCGGCAACGATATGGCTGTGCTGATCACCAAGGCGGAACGGCACCTGGCGCAGAATCCCGATGACGGCAAGGGCTGGGACGTGCTGGCGCCGATCTATGTCCGCACGATGCGCGTGAACGATGCGCAACTGGCCTATCGCAATGCCATCCGGCTTCTCGGCCCAAGTCCGGTCCGGCTCGACGGCCTGGCCGAGACGCTGATGGCGATCTCCGACGGCGTCGTGACGGAGGAGACGCGCCAAGTGCTGGAACAGTCGCTGACGCTGGAACCCGACAATCCCCGCGCCCGCTTTTATATCGCGCTCAGCATGGAGCAGGCCGGACGGCCCGATGAGGCGCGCCAGGCCTTCGAGGCGCTGGCGAAACAATCGCCGGCCGATGCGCCCTGGCTGCCGCTGGTCAACCAGCATATCGCCATGAACGGCGGCGCGCCGGCAGTTCCCGATCAAGCAGCCCCGATTACCCCGGCTGCCCCGGCTGCCCCGGGCAATCCCACGCAGCAGGATGTGGCCGCGGCGGACAACATGAGCGCCGGCGACCGGCAGCAGATGATCCGCGGCATGGTCGAGAGCCTCGACGCCAAGCTGAACGAGGATCCGAACAATTTCGAGGGATGGGTGCGGCTCGTCCGCTCTTACGCCGTATTGAACGATAAGGATCGCGCCGCCGCTGCGCTGAAGCGCGGGCTTGCTGCCTTTCCGTCGGCCGGCGAGCAGGGCAGGCAATTGCTGGCGCTGGCCCGGGAACTCGGCATCGCCACGGAGGGAATGACGCAATGACGCGCAAGCAGAAGCGCCTGGCGGTGATCGCGGGCGGCATGGGCTTCATTGCCGCCGCCGTGTTGCTGGTGATGTTCGCCTTCAGCCAGTCGGTCGCTTATTTCTATATGCCGGCCGATCTGGCGAAGACGCCGGTGGCGCCGGAAACCCGCATCCGGCTTGGCGGCCTGGTCGGCGAAGGCAGCGTTGTGCGCGGCACAGGCTCGACCGTGGAATTTGCCGTCACCGACGGCAGCGCCAATGCCGTGAAGGTCAAATATACCGGCATTCTTCCTGATCTCTTCCGCGAAGGCCAGGGTGTCGTCACCGAAGGCATGTTTGCATCAGGGACCAACGTCTTCGTTGCCGATACCGTGCTTGCCAAGCATGACGAAACCTATATGCCGAAGGACGTGGCCGACAGGCTGAAGCAGCAGGGGCTGTGGAAGGAAGGCCAAGGCCCAACGAAGGAAGGTCAAGCCCAGGAAGTGAAGGCGACGCAATGATCATCGAGATCGGCCATTACGCGCTGGTGCTGGCGCTGGCAACAGCGCTCATCCTTTCCATCGTGCCGGTGATGGGAGCCCGTCGCCACGACCGGGCGATGATGGATGTGGCGACGGTCGGTTCGCTGGCGATGTTTGCGCTTGTCGCCTTCTCCTTCGGCGTGCTCACCTATGCCCATGTCGTCTCGGATTTCTCGGTCGAGAACGTCTGGGAGAATTCGCATTCGCTGGTGCCGCTGATCTACAAATATTCCGGCGTCTGGGGCAATCACGAGGGATCGATGATGCTCTGGCTGTTGATCCTGACGCTGTTCAGCGCCCTGGTCGCCGTCTTCGGCCGCAATCTGCCGGAGACGCTGAAGGCCAATGTGCTGGCCGTGCAGGCCTGGATTTCGGTCGCCTTCACGCTGTTCATTCTGCTGACCTCCAATCCCTTCCTGCGGCTCGATCCGGCGCCGGCCGAGGGCCGCGATCTCAATCCGGTCCTTCAGGATATCGGCCTGGCGATCCACCCGCCGCTGCTTTATCTCGGCTATGTCGGCTTTTCCGTCTGCTTTTCCTTTGCGGTTGCAGCACTCCTCGAAGGGCGCATCGATGCCGCCTGGGCCCGCTGGGTGCGGCCTTGGACGCTGGCCGCCTGGACTTTCCTGACGCTCGGCATCGCTATGGGCTCCTACTGGGCCTACTACGAACTCGGCTGGGGCGGCTGGTGGTTCTGGGACCCGGTGGAAAACGCCTCCTTCATGCCGTGGCTCGCCGGCACCGCATTGTTACATTCCGCCCTCGTCATGGAAAAGCGCGAGGCGCTGAAGATCTGGACGGTGCTGCTTGCCATCCTCACCTTCTCGCTGTCGCTGATGGGCACCTTCCTGGTGCGCTCCGGGGTGCTGACCTCGGTGCATGCCTTTGCCAGCGACCCGAGCCGCGGCGTCTTCATTCTCTGCATCCTGCTGATCTTTATCGGCGGCGCGCTGTCGCTGTTTGCCTTCCGCGCTCCGAAGCTGTCGGCCGGCGGCCTGTTCGCGCCGATTTCGCGCGAGGGCGCGCTTGTCGTCAACAATCTGATCCTGACGGTTGCCTGCGGCACGGTTCTCACAGGCACGCTCTATCCGCTGCTGCTGGAAACGCTGACCGGCGACAAGATCTCTGTCGGGCCGCCCTTCTTCAACCTGACCTTCGGCCTGCTGATGGCGCCGCTGATCGTTGTCGTGCCATTCGGACCGCTGCTTGCCTGGAAGCGCGGTGATCTCCTCGGCGCCTTGCAGCGGCTCTATGTCGTCGCAGGTCTCGCCTTCACTGCTGCGGTGGTCTTCTTCTATCTCCAACATGGCGGCCCGGTACTGTCCGTGCTCGGACTGGCAGCCGGGCTGTTCGTGGTTCTGGGTGCTGCGGCCGATCTCTGGTATCGCGCCGGCATCGGCAAGGTGGCGGGCAACGTCGCCTGGCGCCGTCTGACCGGCCTGCCGCGTTCGGCCTTCGGGACCGCCCTTGCCCATGCCGGGCTCGGCGTGACCGTGCTCGGCATCGTCGCGGTGACGACGTTTCAGACCGAACATGTGGTCGAGATGAAGCCCGGCGAGACGACCGATGCCGGCGGCTATAGCCTGCATTTCGACGGCATGCAGCCGGCGACCGGGCCGAACTATACCGAGGAGCGCGGCCACTTCACTATTCGCCGCGCCGGTGTCGCGGTCGCCGATACCTGGTCGGCCAAGCGCCTCTACACCGCCCGCCAGATGCCGACGACCGAGGCGGGCATCCTCACCTTCGGGCTTAGCCAGCTCTATGTCTCATTGGGTGACGCCACCAAGGACGGCGGCATCGTCGTGCGCATCTGGTGGAAGCCGTTCATCCTCTGCATCTGGGGCGGAGCGGTGCTCATGGCCTTCGGCGGCCTCGTCTCGCTCAGCGACCGGCGCCTGCGCGTCGGCGCCCCACGCAGGAAGGCGAAGGCCGCAAAGCCGGTAGCGCCCGCAATGGAGCCGGCGGAATGATGCGACGTCTCCTCCTGGCTTTGGCTTTGGTGCTGATGGCCGCGCCGGCCTTCGCCGTCAATCCGGACGAGGTGCTGGCCGATCCGGCGCTGGAGGCGCGGGCGCGGGGCCTTTCGGCGGAACTGCGCTGCATGGTCTGCCAGAACCAGTCGATCGACGATTCCAATGCCGATCTCGCCAAGGATCTGCGTCTGCTGGTGCGCGAGCGCATCACCGACGGCGACAGCGACGATGAGGTGCTGAACTATATCGTCTCGCGCTACGGCGAGTTCGTGCTGCTGAAGCCGCGTTTCAGCATGAAGACGAGCCTGCTATGGGGCGCCCCGGCGCTGCTGGTGCTCGCCGGCGGGCTGTCACTGCTGGTTTTTGCGCGCAGGAGGGCCGGCAAGCCGACGGGAAGCAAGCTGACGGCGGATGAGCAGGCGAAGTTGAGCGAGCTTTTGAAAAAGTAGGCAGTCCGCCGGCGGCAATCGTCCGCCGCAACCGGGCCAAGCATTTTCATACATTACCAATTTTTCATTGGCCGGACAGTTCGCAGTAAGGTGCGGCGTCCTATATCTTCATTCATCGACTGATCCGGCGCCGCCGGTCTGAAGATTTAAGAACAAGAGAAGGTGCTCCAATGCTCAAGAATTTCAACGGACGTCCGTCCCTCGCCACTGTGCTCAAGGCTTCTACCGTCGCCGGTATCGCAGCCGCTGTGCTTGCAACCGGCGTTCCGCTCGAAATCACCCGGTCTTATGCCGAAGCAGTCAAGGTTCAAGCACCTGCTGTCCCGAGCTTTGCCAATGTCGTCGATGCCGTTTCGCCGGCCGTGGTTTCCGTCCGCGTTGAAAACCGCGTCAATCCCGTCTCTGACAATGACGGTTTCTCCATCGAAGGCCGCGGCTTCGACGATCTTCCCGATGATCATCCGCTGAAGCGCTTCTTCAAGCAGTTCGGCGGTCAGGACCCAAATGATCAGCAGGGCCATCAGCGGCGCTTTGGCCAGAACGGCCCGGGCGGCCCGAATGGTCCCGGCGGCCCGAATGCCCCCGGCGGCAAGGGCCGTCTGCGTCCGGTCGCTCAAGGGTCCGGCTTCTTCATCTCCGAGGACGGTTACATCGTCACCAACAACCACGTCGTTTCCGATGGCCAGGCCTTCGTCGCCGTCATGAATGACGGCACCGAGCTCGATGCCAAACTGATCGGCAAGGATCCGCGCACCGACCTCGCCGTCTTGAAGGTCGACGGCAAGGGCAAGAAGTTCACCTACGTCAACTGGGCCGACGACAATAACGTCCGCGTCGGCGACTGGGTCGTTGCGGTCGGCAACCCCTTCGGCCTCGGCGGCACGGTCACAGCCGGTATCGTCTCGGCCCGCGGCCGCGATATCGGTTCCGGTCCATACGACGATTACCTGCAGGTGGATGCCGCCGTGAACCGCGGCAACTCCGGTGGTCCGACCTTCAACCTCAGCGGCGAAGTCGTCGGCATCAACACCGCGATCTTCTCGCCGTCGGGCGGCAGCGTCGGCATCGCCTTCGCCATTCCCGCCTCGACCGCCAAGGACGTCGTCGCCGATCTGATGAAGGACGGCCAGGTTTCGCGTGGCTGGCTGGGTGTGCAGATCCAGCCGGTGACCAAGGACATCGCCGAATCCATCGGCCTTTCCGAGCCGAGCGGCGCCCTCGTCGTCGCCCCGCAGGCCGGATCGCCGGGTGACAAGGCCGGCATGAAGGCCGGCGACGTCGTCACGGCGCTGAACGGTGAAACGATCAAGGATGCGCGTGACCTCAGCCGCCGCATCGGTGCGATGCAGCCGGGCAGCAAGGTCGAGCTTTCCGTCTGGCGCGCCGGCAAGGCCCAGCCTCTCACCGTCGAACTCGGCACGCTGCCGGCCGACCAGAAGGATGCGTCCGCCGATGACAACAGCCAGCCGCAGCAGCCTGAGGCACCGGCTTCCGAGAAGGCGCTTGCCGATCTCGGCCTGACGGTCGGTCCTGCCGATGACGGCAAGGGCCTGGCGATCACCGGCATAGACCCGGACTCCGACGCCGCCGACAAGGGCATCAAGGAAGGTGAAAAGATCACCTCGGTTAACAACCAGGAGGTCTCCAGCCCCGCCGATGTCGTCAAGGTGTTGAACCAGGCCAAGAAGGACGGCCGCACCCGCGCGCTCTTCCAGATCCAGTCCAGTGAAGGAAGCCGTTTCGTCGCGCTTCCAATCAACGGCCAGGGCTGATCCTTTAAGAAAACAGGAGCCGTGCGGATGAAAATCCGCGCGGCTCAATTCTTCTGACCTTTGAAGGATGATCGCGATGAGCGCCGCCCCGCAGGAAGATGCTTTGAGCCTTGCCGAAACGCAGCCGGTGGGTAATGTCGGCCGCATGAAGATTCTCATCATCGAAGATGATCTCGAAGCCGCGGTATACCTCACGAAAGCCTTTCGCGAGGCGGGCATCGTCGCCGATCACGCCAGCGATGGCGAGGCCGGCCTGTTCATGGGGTCGGAAAATACCTACGACGTCATCGTCATCGACCGCATGCTGCCGCGCCGGGACGGTCTCTCCGTTATCAGCGAGCTGCGCCGCAAGGCGATCCATACGCCGGTCCTCATTCTCTCGGCGCTCGGCCAGGTCGATGACCGCGTCACCGGACTTCGTGCCGGCGGCGACGATTACCTGCCGAAGCCCTATGCCTTCAGCGAACTGCTGGCCCGCGTCGAGGTGCTCGGCCGCCGCAAGGGCACGCCGGATCAGGACGTCGTCTATCGTGTCGCCGACCTCGAACTCGACCGACTTTCCCACGAGGTACGCCGCGGCGGCAAGGAGATATTGCTGCAGCCGCGCGAATTCCGCCTGCTCGAATACCTGATGAAAAATGCCGGCCAGGTGGTGACCCGCACCATGCTGCTTGAAAATGTCTGGGACTATCACTTCGATCCGCAGACCAATGTCATCGATGTGCACGTCTCGCGCCTGCGCTCGAAGATCGAGAAGGATTACAGCCAGCCGCTCCTGAAGACCATCAGGGGCGCGGGGTACATGATCAAGGACGAGGGATGAGCCGTTTCAGGGTTCTTTTCAAGTCCACCGCAGTCCGCCTCTCGGCACTCTATATCCTGCTTTTCGCCATCTGCGCCGCGACGCTCGTCTTCTATGTGACGGCGATGTCGGAACGGCTGCTGACCGGCCAGATCCGCGATGCCGTCAAGCAGGAGGTGGAGCAGGTACAGCGCGCCTATGACACTGGCGGCATGAACCTTCTCTTGCGTACCATGGAGCGGCGCGCCCGTCAGCCAGGCGCCAATCTCTACATCATCGCCGGTCCTTCGGGCGATATTCTCGCCGGCAACGTCGCCTCGGTGCAGCCGGGTGTTTTCGAGGAAATCGGCTGGACGTCCGCGTCTTTCATCTATCAGCGCTATACCGACAGCGGCGTCGAGCGCCGCCACAAGGCGATCGCCAATATCTTCGTGCTCGACAACGGCCTGAGGATTTTGATCGGCCGCGACCTCGGCGATCCCGAGCGTTTTCGTCTCTTGGTACGCCAGGCGCTGATGGTGGCCTTGGCGATCATGGGGCTCGGCGCCATCATTATCTGGTTCGCCATCGGCCGCAATGCACTGAAACGCATCGACCGCATGTCGGATGCGAGCAAGAAGATCATGGCCGGCGACCTGTCGCAACGCCTGCCGGTCGGCGGATCCGGCGATGAGTTCGACCGGCTGTCGATGTCCTTGAATACCATGCTGGAGCGCATCGAGAAGCTGAACGAGGGCCTGCGGCAGGTCTCCGACAATATCGCCCACGATCTCAAGACGCCGCTGACCCGGCTACGCAACAAGGCGGCCGATGCACTCGATATCGCCGATGGCGAGACGCGGCGGGGAGCGCTCGAAGGCATTATTTCCGAATCAGACCAGCTGATCCGCACCTTCAACGCGCTGTTGATGATCTCTCGCGTCGAGGCCGGATCGGTGGCGGCCGAGATGTCGCCGGTCGAGCTTTCGGCGATCGTTTCCGACAGCGCCGAGCTTTACGAACCGGCGGCCGAGGAAGCCGGGCTAGGCCTCACCGCCAGCGTCGAACCAGGTGTCGAAGTGCAGGGCAATCGCGAGCTGATCGGCCAGGCAATCTTCAACCTGCTCGACAATGCCATCAAATATTCCTCCGATACCGAAGGAGCAGGCACGGTATCGCTGAAGCTTGCCCGCCGCCCGGATGGCATCTGCCTTTCGGTGGCCGACCACGGACCGGGCGTTCCCGCCGAAAGGCGCGACGACGTGGTGAAGCGCTTCGTCCGCCTTGATGAAAGCCGTTCGAAGCCCGGGACGGGGCTCGGGCTTTCGTTGGTGGAAGCGGTGATGGAGCTGCACAACGGCCGGCTGGAACTCTCCGACACCGATCCCGACAGACCCGGACAGCGCGGCTTGACCGTCAGCATGATTTTTCCGGCCAAGGCCGCCTGAACTCTTCTGCCGAATGACCATCGGCCGAATCGCGTATTGGCGGTTTGGCGCCAAGACCCTAGTTTAATTCCGATCGAAGCAGACGGTTCGCGATTCTATGTGGCCGTTTTCTTCCGCTCAAAAGCCAGGGAGAGCGCATGCTGACGAAATCGACGCATGGCCTGAAGGATGTGGTCGAAGGGCTGCTTCGTCCGCTGAGCCAGACGGAGCTGAAGCTGGCGATGGCCGATCTTCAGGAGGCCGGCAAGAGCGAGCGGTCGGTGGCTGCAATGCTCAAGACCGACGGTCCGCTGCGCGATTTCATCGCCGCCGCGCTGACGCTGTCGCCTTACCTGCGCGAAATCGCCAATCTCGACCCTGCCGTCCTCGCTGGCGCCATCAGCGAGCCGCTGGAGCCGCAAATCGAGGCGCTGGTCGCTGAGGCCCGGCACTGCTGGCGGCCGAACGGCGAGGGGACAGCACCTACGGAATCCGTGGTGATGAGCAGGCTGCGCGTCATCAAGCGCAAGGTGGCCTTCCTCGTCGCACTCGCCGATCTGGCGCGGATCTTCGACGGGCGGGCGACGACGGCCTGGCTGAGTGCGCTGGCCGAAGCTTCGGTCGCGGCCGCAATCGACCACCTACTGCTGTCGGCGCATGAGGGCGGAAAGTTGAAGCTGCACAATCCGGCAGCACCCAGCGACGGCTCCGGCCTGATCGTGCTCGGCATGGGCAAGCTCGGCGCTTCCGAGCTCAACTATTCCTCCGATATCGACCTCGTTGTCTTCTTCGACGAGGAGGCAGGCATCGTGCCCGACCCGGATGACGCGATCGAGATCTTCCCCAGGATGATGCGCCGGCTGGTGCGCATCCTGCAGGAGCGCACCGCTGACGGCTACGTCTTCCGCACCGATCTCAGACTGCGCCCCGATCCCGGCTCGACGCCACTGGCGATCCCGGTCGACGCAGCGATGATCTATTACGAGGGCAGGGGTCAGAATTGGGAGCGGGCAGCCTTCGTCAAGGCTCGCGCCGTGGCCGGCGACCTGACGGCCGGCAGCGAATTCCTGCGTGGGCTCGCCCCTTTCGTCTTTCGAAAATATCTCGATTACGCCGCCATCGCCGATATCCATTCGATCAAGCGGCAGATACATGTGCATAAGGGCCACGGCGCGATCGCGGTCAAGGGCCATAACGTCAAGCTCGGCCGCGGCGGCATTCGCGAGATCGAGTTCTTCGTCCAGACGCAACAGCTGATCGCTGGCGGCCGCATGCCGGCCTTGCGGGGCCGGGCAACGGAGCAGACGCTCGGCGAACTGACCAAGGCGAAATGGATAGACGCCGAGACCCGTGACGAACTGACCGAGGCCTACTGGTTCCTGCGCGATGTCGAGCACCGCATCCAGATGGTGCGCGACGAGCAGACCCACCTGTTGCCGGAGACGGATGTCGACCTGAAGCGCATCGCCTTCATGATGGGCTTTTGCGACACGCCAAGCTTCTCCGAACGGTTGGTCGGCGTGCTGAAGACGGTGGAGCGGCGTTATGCCCATCTCTTCGAACAGGAGAGCAAGCTTTCCACCGACACCGGAAACCTCGTCTTCACCGGCCAGGGCGACGATCCCGATACGCTGGAGACGCTGAAAAAACTCGGTTTTAGCAGACCGTCCGACATCTCCCGCATCATCCGCACCTGGCACTATGGCCGCTACCGCGCGACGCAATCGGTAGAGGCGCGCGAAAGGCTGACGGAGCTGGCGCCGGAGCTTTTGCGGGTTTTCGGCGAAAGCAAGCGCGCCGACGAAGCGCTGCTGCGCTTCGACAGCTTCATTTCGGGCCTTCCCTCCGGCATCCAGCTCTTCTCGCTGCTCGGCAGCAACCCGGCATTGCTGTCGCTGATCGTCAACATCATGTCCTCGGCACCACGGCTTGCCGAGGTGATCGCCGCCAAGCCGCATGTCTTCGACGGCATGCTCGATCCCGGCCTGATGGCCGAGCTGCCGACCCGCGATTATCTCGGCGAACGGCTGAAGGGCTCGCTTGTCCAGGCGCGCCACTATGAGGAATTGCTCGACCGCTTGCGCATCTTCGCCGCCGAACAGCGCTTCCTGATCGGCATCCGCCTGCTGACCGGCGCGATCAATGGCCAGATGGCCGCACGCGCCTTCACCCATCTCGCCGACCTTATCATCGCAGCCGCACTCGAGGCCGTCGTGAGCGAGATGCGGGTAGCGCACGGCGACTACCCCGGCGGGCGCATCGCTGTCGCCGGCATGGGTAAGCTCGGCAGCTTCGAGCTGACGGCCGGTTCCGACATCGATCTGATCCTGCTCTATGATTATGACGACACCGCCTCCGAATCCGATGGAGAAAAGCCGCTCGACGCGACGCGTTACTTCACCCGCATCACCCAGCGGCTGATCGCCGCCTTTTCGGCGCCGACCGCCGAAGGCGTGCTCTATGAGGTCGATATGCGGCTGCGCCCGTCCGGCAACAAGGGGCCGGTTGCCACCCGCATCAATGCCTTCGGCAAATATCAGCGTGAAGAGGCATGGACCTGGGAGCATATGGCGCTCAGCCGCGCCCGGCTGATCTCTGGCGATGAGAGCCTCATCGCCGAGGCCGAACATATCGTCCGCGAGGTGCTGTCGGCCGATCGCGACATCGCCAAGGTGGCGCATGACGTCGCCGAAATGCGCGAGCTGATCGATAAGGAAAAGCCGCCCGCCGGCCCATGGGACCTGAAGCTGATCGCCGGCGGCGTCATCGACCTCGAATTCATCGCCCAGTATCTGGCGCTGATCGCGCCCACCAGGGGTGTCGGCATTGCGGTGAACGGCATGAGCACCGGCGAGGCCTTGAAGCAGCTTGGTGACAGGCTGATGGCAACAGTCGATCTCGACATTTGCCTGGAGGCCTTCGCGCTCTACACCGGGCTTTCACAACTGATCCGCCTCTCCATCGACGGCCTGTTCGATCCGAAGGAAGCACCTTCCGGCCTCGTCGAACTCGTCTGCCGCGCCGGCGATTGCCCCGACATCAGGACGCTGGAAGGCGAGCTGAAGCGGCTTTCGAAAGCGGTCAGAAAGATTTTCCTGAAAATCGTGAAGGCTTGATGCATCGACGAACTGCGGCGTGCTTTAGACGTCGTCGGGAATGCGCAGCGAGATCACCGTGCCCACCGCTTCGCGGGAGCGGATCTTCATGCGGCCGCCATGCAGCGCGGTCAGTGAGCGGGAGATGGCAAGCCCGAGGCCGGAGCCGCCCTTGCTCTTGGCATACTGGCTCTGCACCTGCTCGAAGGGCTGGCCGATCTTCGCCAGTGCCGAGCGCGGAATGCCGATGCCGGTGTCGGCGATGGTGACGACGACGGCGCCGTCGACACGGCGTGTGCGCACCGCGATGCGGCCGCCGTTGTCGGTGAACTTCACCGCATTGGAGAGCAGGTTGAGCAGCACCTGTTTCATCGCCCGGCGGTCGGCCATCAGCGTCAGCCCGGATGAGATACGCTGGTCGATGACGATGTTCTTTTCAGCCGCAGGCATGGCGGTGAAGCGCAGGCTTTCCTCGATCAGCGGCACGAGATCGATGCGCTCGCAGTGCAGCCTGACGTGGCCGGCCTCGATCTTCGACATGTCGAGAATATCGTTGATGACGTTGAGCAGATGTTTGCCGCTGTCATGGATATCGCGGGCATACTCGTCATATTTCAGGCAACCGAGCGGACCAAACATCTCGTTTTGCAGAATTTCCGAGAAGCCGAGGATGGCGTTAAGCGGCGTGCGCAGCTCATGCGACATGTTGGCAAGGAATTCCGATTTCGCCTGGTTGGCAGCCTCGGCGCGTTCTTTCTCAGCCTGATAGTTGGCGTTCGCCGTTGAAAGTTCCGATTTCTGGCTCTCCAGCGTCTGGCGCGAGGCGGAAAGGTCGCCAATCGTTGCCATCAGCCGGCGTTCGGATTCGCGCAGCCGTTCCTGATGGCGCTTCATCAGCGTGATGTCGGTTCCGACCGAGACCCTGCCGCCGTCGCGGGTGCGCCGCTCGTTGATCTGCAGCCAGCGCTCGTCGGCAAGCTGCACTTCCGTCGTCCGTGAATAGCCGGAGCCGTCGGCATCGGAAATCCGCCGCTCGATGACAGGACGGGCGGCGGCAGCATTGACGGCCGAGCGCTCAGTGCCGGGCACGAGCACGCTGTCCGGCAAGCCGTAAGCCTGCTGGAAATGCGTGTTGCACATGACCAGCCGATCGTTCTTGTCCCAGAGCACGAAGGCTTCCGAGGTGCATTCGATGGCGTCGGCGAGGCGCTGGTCGGCTTCGGCGTAGCGCTGCGCGAGCCGATGCTGCTCGGTCACGTCCATGGCGATGCCGATCAGGTGCACGCGGCCGGAATTGCTGCGGATCACCTGGGCGCGGGCGCGCATCCAGACATAGTGGCCGCCGGCATGGCGCATGCGGAAGATCTGATCGACCTGACCGGAGTGGCCCTTGGCGATGGCGCGGGCGATCTCGTAAAGCCCGCCGTCATCAGGATGCATCAGCCGCGCGGCTTCACCGAAGCCCATCGTCTTGTCGGAACCCGGCAGGCCGAGCATGTCGTACATTGAGCGTGACCAGAAGAATTCGCGGTTCTCGAAATCGAAGTCCCAGAGGCCGCAGCGGCCGCGCGACAGCGCCGTCTCGACGCGCAGGTTCGATTCCAGGAAGATGTCGTCGGCGTCGCGGGCGCGCTTCACCTGCGTGTAATAGGCATAGAGAATGACCAGCAGGATCGAGGAGATGCCGGCAAACAGCGTAACGTTGAGGGCCAACTGCTCGCGCCAGAGCCGGCTGATCTCGTCGAGCGAGGTGGCGGCGACGATATAGCCGCCGGCATTGCCCATCAGCGTGATCTCGGCATAGTGCGGCACGCCGCCTATGGTCGTTTCGATGACGCCGGCGCGGTCGCCGAACCGCCGGATCGCCGAGACCTCGGGGAAAAAATCGCTGACATTGCTGCCGACATGCGAAAGCCCGGCGGTCGTCGCGGCAAAAACCTTGCCGCTTGCCTGTACGAGCAGCACGAAGGCGCCGCTGTCGAGCCGATCCTGCGGCAGGAACCTGGCGAGCCGGGCCTGCGCTTCTGCGATATCGCCGCTGTCGAAAATGTCTGATGTATCGGCAAATACCGCAGAGGCGGTCGCTGCCGACAGCGCGGTGGCATGGCGAGCCGAGGCTTCCAGGCGGGAGTATTCGCTGACCATGCCGAAGAAATGCGATGCGGCAACGATGAAGAGGAAGGCGACGATCAGCGCCGGAATGGCGCGCTTCAAGAGCAGCTCGGCCTTCGGCAGATGACGCAGAAGAGGTTCCGATGTCGCATGACCGGAAAGGCTGTCTCGCCAGGCTTTCAACCCGTCAAAATCGACACGCAGCCGTCCTCCGGCCACGGTTGCCCGCCGCACGTCTATCATCTCTTCGCCTTGTCCCTCGTGTGATTCGCGCGCCGCTCGCTCGAACCTGACCTAGAGAATCATGGGTGATTCGCCTTGTCCAGAGGCAAAGGTAAAAATCCGTTAACTATCTATGATTTCGTGCTTTTCGGGCGATTCGACTCGCTAGGCAACCGGTCGCCGAATTTTTCGCGACGACCGGTCGAAGCAAATTACCCTTTAAGCGTGCGCTCGACGATATCGCGCACGTCGGTCGAAAGAGCGGCAGCCTGCTCGATCTCGATTAGCGCCAAACGGGCGTGATCGGCACGTGCCGGTTCAAGCGCGCGCCAGGAGCGCATCGAAGTGAGAATGCGGGCGGCAAGCTGCGGGTTGCGTTCGTCGATATCGAGAATCTGACCTGCGAGGAAACGATAGCCTTCGCCGTCGGCGCGGCCAAAGCCGGTCGGATTGGCGAAGGCGAAGGTGCCGACCAGCGCCCGCATCCGGTTCGGATTGGTCCGCTTGAACAGCGGATCGTCCATCAGCGCGCGAATCCGTTCCAGGGTTTCCGCGCCCGGAATGCCGGCCTGGATTGCGAACCATTTGTCGATGACGAGCGCATTTCCCGCGAAGCGGTCGCGGAAGTTTGCCAGCGCCTCGTTTGTCTCCGCGCTGCCGGCGAAACGATGGGCGAGGATCGTCAGCGCATGGCTGAGATCTGTCATATTGTCGGCAGCATCAAAGGCGGCCTTGGCGCGGGCCGGCGTCTGCTCGGCATAGGAGAGGTAGGTGAGGGCGGTATTGCGCAAGGCCCTGTGGCCGGCGCTTTTCGCGTCCGGGCTGAAATCGCCCAATGTCGTCATCGCCGCGTAGAGGTCGGCAAAAACATCCTTTCCGGCATCGGCGATCTGCTTCAGAACCGCTTGCCGGCCGGCATGGATGGCATCGGGATCATTGTTGCCGCCGAGTTCGCGGGCGATATCGGATTCGCTCGGCAGAGCCAGCGCCTGGGCGCGGAAGGCAGGCTCGAGGCGCTCGTCGGCGGCCGCCGCAATCAGCGTCTCGACGAAGGTCGCCTCGCAGACGACAGGCTTGCCCTCGCGAGCGTCGCGGGCTGCTTTCAGGAGGTTCGGCAGCGCCAGATCGGTCAGTGCCTGCCAGCGGGCGAAATGATCGGTCTCATGGCGGGCGAGGTGGGCGAGATCGGCCGGGCTCTGATCGAAATGCAGGTTGATCGGCGCGGAAAAGCTGCGGTTGATCGAAACGACCGGCCGCGAGCCAATGCCATGAAACACCGCCGTCTGCGTGCGGCCTGTGAGATGCAGCACCTCGCCGGCATATTCCGCGCCGTCGACCGAGCGAGGCTCGATCTTGCCGCCGTTTTCGCCGAAGAGCGCCAGGCTGAGCGGAATGTGCATCGGCTCCTTGTTCGGCTGGCCGGGTGTAGCGGGCGTCATCTGTTCGAGCGACAGGGTGAAGCTGCCGGCGGCCGCATCATAGCTGCCCGATGCGGTGACGAGCGGCGTGCCGGCCTGATGGTACCAGAGCGAGAATTGCGTGAGGTCGCGCCCGCTTGCATCCTCGAAGCATTTGACGAAATCCTCGATCGTCACGGCCTGGCCGTCATGACGATCGAAATAGAGGTCCATGCCCGTCTTGAAGCCGTCCTTGCCGAGCAGCGTCGCGATCATCCGCGTCACTTCGCTGCCCTTCTCGTAGACGGTCGTCGTGTAGAAATTATTGATCTCGCGATATTGCGTCGGCCGCACCGGATGAGCGAGCGGGCCGCCATCTTCCGGGAACTGCTCCGACTTCAGATGGCGCACCTCGGCGATGCGCTTGACCGGCCGCGAGCGCTGGTCGGAAGAGAATTCGTGGTCGCGATAGACCGTCAGGCCTTCCTTGAGGCACAGCTGGAACCAGTCGCGGCAGGTGATGCGGTTGCCGGTCCAGTTGTGGAAATATTCATGCGCGATGATCGCCTCGATATTGGCATAGTCGGCATCGGTGGCGAGTTCCGGATCGGCAAGGACGTATTTGTCGTTGAAGACGTTGAGGCCCTTGTTCTCCATCGCCCCCATGTTGAAGTCGGAGACGGCGACGATCATGAAGATGTCGAGATCGTATTCGCGTCCGAACCTCTCTTCGTCCCACTTCATCGAGCGTTTCAGCGCGTCCATCGCATAGGCTGCGCGCGGCTCGTTGCCGTGCTCGACATAGATCTTCAGCACCACCTCGCGGCCGGACATGGTGGCAAACGTGTCTTCGACGACGCCGAGATCGCCGGCGACGAGCGCGAAGAGATAGCTCGGCTTCGGATGCGGGTCGAACCAGGCGGCGAAATGCTTGCCCGGGCCGTAGCCGGCGCCGCCGAGGAAGTTGCCGTTCGACAACAGCAGCGGGTTGGCGTCCTTGTCGGCGATAATGTTGACCGTGAACGGCGCAAGCACGTCGGGCCGGTCGGGGAAATAGGTGATGCGGCGGAAGCCCTCCGCCTCGCATTGCGTGCAGTAGATGCCGCCGGTGCGGTAAAGGCCCATCAGCTTGGTGTTGGCCTCGGGGTTGATGACCGTAGTGATCGTCAGCTCGAAAGGCACGCTCTCCGGCAGGTCGCGCACCGTCAGGCTTTCCGCTGTTGCGTCATAACGCGAAGGGTCGAGCTCCACCTGGTCGAACAGCAGCCCGGACAGCGTCAGCTCGTCGCCGTCGAGCACGATTGGCGCCGTTGTATCGGCGCCCGGGCGGCGATGAAAGATCAGGCGTGCCTCGACTTTTGTCTCCGTCGGGTCGAGTTCGAAGGTCAGGTCCACGCGTTCCAGCACAAAGTCGGTGGGACGGTAATCTGCCAGATGGATGACCTGGCCGGTATCTGTTCGCATGGTGTTTCCTGAAGACCGTTATTTGACAACCGTGGAATACAGAGGCGGGCGCACTCTGCTATAATTTTGCCGGGCATGATTACATTAAAGTCTGAACTAAAGTTAAAGCAAATTGCCCGCGAACACCAAGTTCACGGGCAAAATATCCTCTTCAGAACTGAAGGACGCGGCTGCTGGGCGAAAGGTGCTATTTTAGATTGAGTGCCGCCTTGATCGTCGCGTCGCTTTCCGTCCGCTGTACGACGACGCCGTACCAGCCGAGCCCGTCGTAATCCTCGTAGCCGAGGGTGCGCGCGAAAGCGACGATCGAGCCGTTATTGTCGTAGTAGCTGCCCTTGGCCCGGCCGGACGGATTGGCGAGAGCAAAATGGGAAAACAGCAAGGCGGGATTGGTGGTGGCGATCACCCGGCTCTTGCCGTCGAGCAGCATGACTGTCGTCCTTTCCGCCAGTTGCGGCGGCAGGTTCGCCTCTTTCTCGACGATCGCCTGGCCCTGGTTCTGCCAGTCGAAATAGACGCCGAGCGTGCCGATCAGCCGTCCGTCGAGCTTGCCTTCTTCGCGGATGCCGGTGGCATAGACGAGCGCATGCCTGTTGTCATGGATCGGGCTCGCTTTGACCTCGTCGACACTATACGCCTCGCCGGAGGCGCAGGCAGACGCCGCGCGGAACCATGCATCACCGGCAAGGCTCGTGCCGGCAATCTTGCGCTGGAACTTGGGATTGGCCGATGCGATCACCTTGCCCGAAAGATCGGTCATGACCAGATCGAGGTAGACGGTGTAGAAGCGGTTGATGGCGCCGAGACGCTCCGCCGCAAAGGCGACGGTTTCCCGATCCGGGTTTCGCAGCGCCTGCCAGAGTGCCGGGTCCGTCGCCCACCAGCGCACATCGGCCGTGCGCTCGAAAAGATTGCGGACAATGAGCTGCACCAGCGTCTGCGCCAGATCGGTGAGGCGAACGCCCTCCATCTCCTCGACCAGCGAATCCGCCATGGCGCGGCTGAGGCCGATGCGCCCGAGCACGTTGCTCTCGAACCTGCCGGTGATGTCGGTGGCGACCTGCGCCAGCCGCTGCACCTCGTTGGCAACGACCGCAAAGCCCTTTCCGGTCTCGCCGGCTCTTGCCGCTTCGATCAGCGCATTGATGGCGAGCAGCTTGATCTGCTTGACGATATTGGTGTTGTCGGCGCTGAAGCGCTCGAGGTCGGTGCTGATGCCGTCGGTGACAACGCGCATCGAGCGCGGCGTCGCATTTTGCGACTGGGCAATGGTTTCGGCGCTAAGCGGCTTCATCAAATGATCCTGGAAGGGGCGGGCAATCGTTGCAGGGCGAAGAAAATTTCGAGTAAGCAAAAACGATGCGTGCCTATGGTTTTCAATTGGTTAACACCGACCGGTCAGAGGTGAACATTTTGCGGCGAAATGGCTGAAGAGAGCAAAAAATCGACGCGAGGGCGCGCATCCGCACCGTCGGGCCTGCGCCGGAAGGTGACTTTGCGATTCTTCCACGCTGCTTGCGATTTTTTCGCCAATCGGGATTTTCTTCGCTACGATGGGAGACGTCATCTTCTGCGTTCCCGAGTCGAACGCGTCTCCCCGTTGCTGTTAAGTCGACAAAAGAGCAAGGATCATGCACGCGGTTCTCAAAAACCCGATGAGAGGCATTGCGCTGAAGGTCTCGTCGGTCGTGGTCTTCCTGGCCATGCAGACTTTCATCAAGCTGGCGGGCTCAGACATCCCACCCGGTCAGGTCACCTTCTGCAGGTCCTTCTTCGCGCTTTTCCCGATCATGGCTTATCTCGCCTATATCGGGCAACTGCGCGCGGCCTTCTACACCGCCAATCCGATCGGCCACCTCAAGCGCGGCACGATCGGCATCATGTCGATGGCTTTCGGTTTCTACGGCCTGCTGCATCTGCCGCTGCCGGAAGCGATTGCGCTCGGCTACGCCTTACCGCTCGTCGCCGTCGTCTTCGCCGCGGTTTTTCTCGGCGAGACCGTGCGCATCTATCGTTGGAGCGCCGTCTTGGTCGGCATCGTCGGCGTCGCCATCGTCTCCTGGCCGAAACTCACGCTGTTTCGTGACGGCGGCATGGAAGCCGAGCAGGCCGTCGGCGCGCTCTCGGTGCTATTTTCGGCCGTTCTCGGCGGCATGGCGATGATCCAAGTGCGTCGTCTCGTCGAGGAGGAGAAGACGGCGACGATTGTGCTCTATTTCTCGCTCATCGCATCGGTCTTCTCGCTGGCCTCCCTGCCGTTCGGCTGGCTCGTCCTGCCATGGCCGTCGGCACTCTATCTCGTCGCCGCCGGTTTTTGCGGCGGCGTCGCGCAGATCCTGCTGACGGAAAGCTACCGCCATGCCGATGTCTCCACCATCGCGCCGTTTGAATATACCTCGATCCTACTCGGCATCATCGTCGCTTATTTCGTCTTCGGCGACGTGCCGAGCTTTACCATGCTGATCGGCACTCTCATCGTCATCTCCGCCGGCATCTTCATCATCTATCGTGAGCATCAGCTCGGCATCGAGCAGAGGGAGGCGCGCAGAGCCACGACGCCGCAAGCCTGACGCTTGCAACCGCATGATATGAAGGCTTTTAAGGCGAATATCGCCGCTTGGGGAAAATTGCTCGCTAAGAGCGAAAAGAATGGTGAATTCTTGGGATATCGCTGCCGCACGGAATATGTTTGTTGAAGATGAGAGAGTATCATTTATTCGAAGCTGTGCATGTCTGAATGGCCGCTGATACCGGGGAAGCTTCCGGTATTGCTGCTCCGAACGCTGGCCGGCGCGCGGAGGTGGAGAAAAGCATAATGGCATTCACGGCGGAGCAATTGGCGGGGAACTGCTCCTTTCTGATGAGCATCCGCTTTTTGGCTGGGCAGATGCGCGGCATGTTCGATGCCGGCCCGCGCCTGGCGCGATTGCTCGCTTCGCATCAGCGCTGGCTTCTGACCCAGACTGCCTATGCCCTCAACCTGGAATATGACCCGCGCGACCCGACCTCGGGTTTCACCGCCGTTCGGCTGACCGGACGCATCACCGCGCATAAGGTGGCGAGCCGCAACACCGTTCTCGCCTTTATCGAAGAACTCTATACCTACCGCTTCATTGTTCACACGCCCGGCGACGAGCGGCGGCGGCCACGTCATTTCGAGCCGGCCGACGTCAGCCATCAGGCGATGTTTGCCTGGATTCATTCCAATCTCGGCGCGCTCGATCTACTTGACGGCGGTCGAAGGGCAGCGTTTTTTCAGTCAAACCCATCAATGATGCGGCTGGTTCAGCCGCGCATCGCCCGCCATTGCCTGGAAGATGCCGCCTGGCGCGAGCCGCCCGAACAGGTGGCGCTGTTCCTCTGGACGGAGGCTGGTGGCCTCGTCGTCGACAACTTCATCGCTCGAATGGATATGGAAAGCAGCGAGCCGGATAGATTTTCCGTCGGCCGCGTCGAAACCCGTGCGCTCGCCGCCGATTTCATGATGTCGCGCACCCATCTCCAACGGCTCTTGGCAAAGGCGGCGCAGCGCGGCTGCGTCGGCTGGCATGACGAACCACGCAAGGCGCACATTTGGATATCGCGGGATTTCGTCGAGCAATACTGCGCCTGGCAGGCGGTCAAGTTCGCCTATGTCGACGAAGCCTTCGAATGGGCAAAAGCCCAGATCGAGGAAATTGCCGTCTGATTACAGAACGATTGCCGCAACACTTGGTCCAATGCAGGGGGCGGCGTCGACCGGCTTGAGCGATAGCTCGCGCTCATATTCCCGCGCGGCTGAGACCGCGACGCGGATATGCTCGAAGGTTTCGATGTTGCGCAGAAGCGATATCAGGATCGTCATCTTTGAGTACTCTTAACGCAAAAGGGCAGGCGAAGCGCCTGCCGCTCAATATTGCTGGAAGTCCGAAAAAATCGCGTCGGGGCGCGCTGTGCGGCCGTTGATGCCGGTGCCGCGGGCGATCATCTGTTCATTCGCGGCAAAGCCGAAGCGGCTGTAGCCGTGAGTGGTACGAACTTGGTCGCCGGCGAGGCGAAGGGTTTCAAACCCGCTATGGATAGGACGAAATCGTTTGTTCATGGCCTTGGTTCCTGTGGTTCCTCCCAAGACACCACTTCATATTGCGGTGCAGCATTGATTCCGCAATGCGTCATGGCGGGATGCAGCCATGCGTAAGGCGCATGGATCGATTCATAATATATTCAACTTTGGCTAATTTCTAAGCAAAGAGAGGGACTTAAGCTTCGCTTGAAAGGCGAGCAGGTCATTCCAGGCCAGCCGCTTGTTGACCGGCGCGGTCAACAGATCCTGCGGATGCAGGCTGGCTATGGCAGGAATGACACAGTCCGCAGCGGCAATCTCCTTCCAGCGGCCGCGCAAGCCGTGGATCGTGTCGTTTTCACCGAAGAAGAAGCGGGCCGAAAAATTGCCGAGCAACAGGATCACCTTGGGTTCGGCCAGGGCGATCTGCCGTTCGATGAAGGGCCGGCAGATGTCCATTTCCGCCGCCGAAGGCGCACGATTGCCAGGTGGCCGCCAGGGGATGACCTGCGTCAGCAGAACGCTTGAGCGCGTCAGCCCAATCGCAGCCAGCATCTTGTCGAACAGCTGGCCGGATTTTCCCGAGAAGGGCACGCCTTCGCGATCGTCTTCGGCGCCCGGCGCCGAGCCGATCACCATGATACCGCTTTCGGCATCACCGCTGGCAAAGATGGTCGAGCGGGCGCTGTGCTTGAGGTTGCAGCCGTTAAAGGCTTCGATCGCGGTCTTGAGTTCGCTCAGGGATCGCGCCGTCTCGGCGACGAAACGCGCCTGCTGCACCGCTTCGCCGTCCGGGATCGCCGGCTGCGGGCCGGAAGCGGCGCGTTCGGCCGGGGCCGGGCGTGACGCTGTATTCGGACGCGGCGGTGTCCGGCCGTCCCGAGCGACAGGACCTTCCCCAGTGATGGGAGCTTGTGGCTGCGCCTGTGCCGCCGGGCGTCGGGCCGCCTTCATCGCCTCGAACTCGGCGAAGCGGTCGATCGCCTCTTCCTCCAGCAGCCATTCCACGCCGGCATCCGCATGGAAATGCAGAAGCGCTGCAAGCTCGGCAGGGGAAAGGTCGTTGGCGGAGATCATATGGCAGGTTTAGCGGAGAGACAGTGGCATTGGAAGGGCAGGCGACAGATTGCCCACCCCTGCCTGATCTATTGCACAGTCCATTGCGCGATGTCCTCGCGTTCGCCGATCAGCGCCAGACCGTGGGCGATCGACAACAGCTCGCCACCGCTTTCGATCCGGTCGCGCTCGAAACGCTCGGTGAAGATGCGGCGCACCGCCGGCACGAAGGAGGTGCCGCCGGTCAGGAACACCTTGTCGATCTCCCCGGGCTTTGTCCTGGTCTTGTCGAGCACGTCATCGAGCGCGCCTTCGATGCGGGCGAGATCCTCGGCGATCCAGCCTTCGAAGTCGCTGCGTCGGATGCTGCGATGCCCGCCGCGGCCGAGCGGCGCGAAATCGAAAGGTGCTTCCTCCGCGGCCGACAGCGCCATCTTCGTCGCCGACACCGCCTGATAGAGCGGGTAGCCCTCGTCATGGTCGATGAGATCGATGAAGATTTCGAGCTTTTCCGGCTCCAGGCTGGTGCGCACCAGCTTCTTCAGATCCTCGAATTCGCGGGTGGTCTTGAAGATCGACAGCTGGTTCCAGCGGCCGAAGCTGGAATAGTAGTTGGACGGGACTTCAAGGATCTTGTCGAAGCTTTTGAAATGGCTGCCCTTGCCGATCAGCGGTGCAACGATGTTGTCGATCATCCTGTAGTCGAAATGGTCGCCGGCAACGCCGACGCCGGAATGGCCGATTGGCGTTGCCGTCAGCTTGCCGGCGGCCGTCTCGAAGCGGATCAGCGAATAGTCGGTCGTGCCGCCGCCGAAATCGGCAACCAGCACTGTCGCATCCTGCTTCAGGTTCTGCGCGAAGTAGAAGGCGGCGGCGACCGGCTCGTAGACGTAGTGGATTTCGGGAAAGCCGAAGCGCGACAGCGCCTCGTTGTAGCGTTGGGTCGCGAGGTCAGGATCGGGGCTGGCGCCGGCAAAATGCACCGGCCGGCCGGTGACGATGCGGCTGACATCCGAAGGCCAGTGGTCGCCGGCGTAATTGCGCAGGCGCCTGACGAATACCTCCATCAGATCCTCGAAATTATGCCGCTTGGCGTAGATCAGCGTGCCCTGGAACAGCGCGCTTGCCGCAAAGGTCTTGATCGACTGCAGAAAGCGGCATTCGCCGGGATTGTCGATGAACTGGCGGATCGCCGCATGGCCCGCCTCCACCTTCAGTGCTGAAGCGCCGAGTTGCGCATCCTTCATGAAGGAAAGTGCCGTGCGCATGCTGTCGGCCGTGCCTTCCGTGCTCGTGAACGCCATCGAGCGCGTTGCCCCGCCATCCGCCATGGCGAGAACCGTATTCGTCGTGCCAAAGTCCAAACCCAGCGCCTGAGCCATGCCCGCACCTCTTCATGCCGATTGTTATTGGAGACGGAGCATCGCTCCGCGACGGGCGTAAGCACGCCCCAGATTCAAGAGGGCGGGTGATGCCACAGGGGCGGGACACATTCAAGGGGATCGAAAGCTGATGTGATCGCGGGCGCACTTCTTCTCCCGGTCGGAAGAAGAAGTGCGCCGCAAGGGTTGATTGGCAAATGCCGAATTCAGAGGGCCATCATCATTCGGCAGCCATTGCCCTCGCCTCCTGCACCACCGGCTCCGCAACCTTCTTTCCGCCGATCAGGCGGCCGAGGAAGTTTCCGAAGCGGTCCATCTCGACGAAGATGACCGGGGTGATGAACAGTGTCAGCATCTGCGAGACGATCAGGCCGCCGACGACGGCGATGCCGAGCGGCTGGCGCAGTTCCGAGCTTGCGCCGGTGCCGAGCGCGATCGGCAGGGCGCCGAGCAAGGCGCAAAAGGTCGTCATCATGATCGGCCGGAAGCGTCGCACGCAGGCCTCGTGGATCGCCGCCGTGGCCTTTTCGCCCGTCGTGCGCATGGTCTCCACCGCCACGTCGATCATCATGATCGCGTTTTTCTTGACGATGCCGATCAGCATCAACAGGCCGATAAGCGCGATGATCGACAGATCGAAGCCCATGATCTTCAGCGCCAGCAGCGCGCCGAAGGCCGCGGCCGGCAGGCCGGAGAGGATGGTGAGCGGATGGATGAAGCTCTCATAGAGCACGCCAAGCACGACATAGATGGTCAGCACCGCCGCCAGGATCAAATAGGGCGTATTGCCCTGCGACTGCTGGAAAATCTCCGCCGTACCGCCATAGGAGGTGAAGACGTCCGCCGGCGTGGCGATGTCCTTCTTGATCTGGTCGACCGCCGCGGTCGCATCGCTGAGCGAGACGCCTTCCGGCAGGTTGAAGGAAACGGTGGTCGAGACCAGCTGCCCCGTCTGGTTGATGGTGACCGGGCCGGTGGTGCGTTGCACATAGGCGAAGTTCGACAGCGGCACCAGGCTGCCATTGGCGGAGACGACACGAATTTCCGACAGCTTCTGGTCGTCCCAGGGTTTGCTGGTGTCGTATTCGACGATGACATTGTAGCTATCGCCGGTCGACTGGATTTCCGCAGCTGAATAGCCGCTGAAGGATTCCTGCAGCGTCGTGCGCAGCGTGTCGTTGTCAATCCCATAGGCGGCCGCCCGCTCGGTATCGATGACGATGTTGGCCTGCAGGGCGTTGTTCTGGGCGTCCGAAGTCACGTCGGTGAACAGGCGGTCCTTGCGCATCGCCGCCTGGATCTTGCCGGCCCAGAGGTTGGTCTGATCGGCACTCAGCGCCTGCACCACCAGCTGATACTGGCTGGCGGTCTGGCGGCCGCCGAAGCGCAGGCTCTGGTTCGGCGTCACGAAGGCCTGCAGTCCGGGGATCTTGTTGATCGCCGTGCGCAGCTCGCGCAGCGTCTGGTCAAGCGGCGGACGCGCCTTCTTGTCCTTGAGTTCGACGAACATCGAGCCGTTGTTCTGCGGTTTGTTCGGATTGCCGCCGATCGTCGACATCACGTGGTTGACCGCCGGGTTCGCCTTGACGGCGGCTGCCGCCTGCTGCTGCAGCGCTTCCATGGCCGAATAGGAAATGTCCTGCCGGGCCTGCGTGCTGATCGTCAGGCGGCCGATATCTTCCTGCGGGAAGAAGCTCGTCGGCAGCGTCATGAAGAAGTAGATCGTCAGCGCCACCGAGCCGAGGAAAACCCCGAGGATTGTGGGGCGATGCTGAAGGCACCAGCCAACCGCCCTGTCGTAGCCGTTGAGCGTCCGCTCGAAGCCGGCATCGAAGATGCGGATGATGAGCGGTGGGCGGCTGTGGTTGTTGGACAGACGCGAGCCGAGCATCGGGGTCACGGTCAGCGAGACGATGGCCGACGAGATGATGGCGATGGCGACGACCATGCCGAATTCGTTGAACACGCGGCCAACGACGCCGCCCATCAGCAGGATCGGGATGAAGACAGCAATCAGCGAAACCGACATGGAAATGATGGTGTAGCTGACTTCGCCGGCACCCTTGATCGCCGCTTCCCGCACCGGCATGCCTTCTTCGACATGGCGCAGGATGTTTTCGAGCATGACGATCGCGTCGTCGACCACCAGCCCCACCGCGAGCGTCAGCCCGAGCAGCGAGATGTTGTCGATGCTGTAGCCAAGCACATACATCATACCGAAGGTCGAGATCAGCGACAGCGGAACCGCAAGTCCCGGAATGATCGTTGCGGTCGCATGGCCGGTGAAGAGGTAGATGACGAGAACGACGAGGCCGATCGTCAAGAGCAGCGTGAACTTCACGTCGGAAATGGCATCGCGAATGGGTTTTGCCGCGTCGTTCATGACGACGGTGTTCACCGAGGGTGGGATTTCGGCGTGAAGCTGCGGCAGCTTGGCGTTGATCGCATCGACGACATCGACCGTGTTGGCATCCGGCTGACGCTGGATGGCGAGAATGATGCCGCGCTGGCCGTCATACCAGCTTCCGGTATACTGGTTCTCGACACTGTCCTGCACATCGGCGATATCGCCGAGGTGGATCGGCGCACCATTCGGATTGGCAATGACGAGCGAGCGGAATTGTTCGGCGTTGGTGCGCTGCGTGTTTGCCGTGATGGTCATGCTCTGCGAGTTGTTCTGCAGCGTTCCCACCGGCTGCTGGCTGTTGGCCGCAGCTAGCGCCTTGTTGACGGTATCGATGCCGATGCCGCGGGTCAAAAGCTTGTTGGGATCGACCTCGACGCGCACGGCGTAGGTCTGCGCACCGTAGACGCTGACCTGAGCAACGCCGGGGAGTGTGGAAAGCGACGGCGAGATGATGTCCTCGGCGATCTCGTCGAGCTTGCTGCGCGGCATGGTGTTGCTCTGCACCGAAAGCAGCATCACCGGCGCATCGGCCGGATTGGTCTTGCGGTAGCTCGGCGGTGTCGTCAGGTTGTCGGGCAACTGCCGGGTTGCATGCGAGATCGCCGCCTGCACGTCGGCTGCGGCGGCGTCGATATTGCGATTGAGATCGAACTGCAGCACGATGCTGCTGCTGCCGAGCGAACTCGAGGCGCTGATTTCGCTGACCCCGGGAATGGTCTCGAACTGCTTGATCAGCGGCGTGGCAACCGAGGTTGCCATCGTCTGCGGCGAGGCGCCGCTCAACTGCGCCGAAACGTTGATTGTCGGGAAATCGACCTGTGGAAGTGCCGCGACCGGAACGCGTTGGTAACCGGCAAGGCCAGCCAAAATGACGCCGATGGCAAGCAGCGTCGTCGCGACGGGCCGCTGGATACAGAAATTGGGGATCATTGCTGAGCTCCCACCGCGATCGTCTCGGACTGCGGCTGCCGAGGCTCGTCGGCGGAGGCGACATCAAGCGCCTTTTCGTCGAACTGCTCGTTGATCGCCTGCTGATCGCTGAGCTGGCCCTGACCCTCGACGACAACGTGGTCGCCTGCCGAAAGACCGGATTCGATGGCGGTGAAGCCGCCATTTGCGCGGGCGACGGTGACCGGCGTCAGATGCGATTTGCCGTCCTTGGCGACGAAGGCGAAGAAACCCTCAGGGCCGGGGCTGACGGCAACCGTCGGCACCACCACCTGCTGTTCGTCATTGTTGAAATGCACCACGATGTTGACCGACTGGCCGGGCCAGAGCGCACCGGAGGCATTCTCGAATTTCGCCTTGGCGAGGATCGTGCCCGAGGCCGTGTCGACCGTGTTGTCGTAGAAGCTGATCTCGCCCTTTCGGACCTGTCCCTTGGTGGATTTGGGAACCGTGCTGACCGCGACCGGACCGGCTGCCAGAGCGCTTTTCAACGTGCGCAGGTAGCGCTCCTGCAGGTGGAATTTTATATAGATCGGGTCGTATTTGGCGATGGTGACGATTGCCGCGCCGGCACTGAGAAAAGCGCCTTTGCTGACGGCGATATCGCCGAGCCGACCATCGAAGGGCGCGCGAATGTCGGTGTGCTCGAGGATGACCTGATCGGAGACAAGCGATGCCTTGTCGGCGTCAACAGTGGCTGCGGCGGTATCACGGGCGGCGACCGCCTGGTCGAGGCTCTGCTGGGTGCCCGCCTTCTGGTCGAAGAGATCTCGCGCGCGCGTCAATGCGGTCGCGGCCTCCGAAAGGGTGGCGGTGTCGCGCACGATCATCGCATTGTCCTTGTCGACCGCTGCCTTGGCCGTCCGCCCGTCCAGCTTGGCGATCAGGTCGCCGGTTTTGACGGTCGCCCCATCCTGCGCATCGATGCTGACGATCAGGCCCTGTTCCTGTGCGGCAATGGTCGTGTTGTCATCGGCATCGGCCCAGCCGGTCGCCGTCACATCGGTCGGCAGCGTGGTTTTCACCGCTGCGACGGTCTTGACGACCGTCGGGCCGCCGCCGCGTCTGCGCCCGCCGCCCTGATGTTGACCACCGTTCTGCGTTTGATCGTCGGCCTGCGCCTGATCGCCCCGTGCTTGCTGCCCACCGCCATTGCTGCCGGCCGGCTGCTTGATGAACTGCGAGAGGGTGGGAATGCGAGAGGCATAAGGGATCAGATTCCCGAATTGCCAGACGCCGACGGCGGCAACTGCGATAACGCTGACAGTGATCCAAAATTTCTTCATGGGCGACAGACCGGGTGTTGAACGGGGTTGCGAATTTTATGCTCCGATTGAGCCGCTTATATTGCGGCGCAAAAAAGACATAATTCCCGGGTCGCAATCACTAAGTGGTTATAACGGCTTAAATTTTTGTAATGAATATTCCGTAATATTCAAACTATACTAATATAGGCCGAGCGTGCCCGATTGCCGTTTGACGGCTGCGGCGGGAGACCCTTCGCGAGAAGACGATATCAACCCGCAAGCCGTCGATGGCGCGGGAAAAACGCGGAAAAACCAGAGAAGGCAGGTCGTCATGACCGAGTTTAGCGCCAGCGAATTTCGCTCTCTCATCATAAGCGTGTTTCCCGAACTCACGGCCTCCGTCTTCAAGCTGGCGGCGCAGGGTTGGGACTCGCTTGCCGTCGACGTCGACGACACGCTGATCTTTAAATTTCCCCGCCATTCCGGCGCGGAAAGAGCGCTCGTCAAGGAAGCCGCCCTGCTCGACATCATCAGGCCGTCGCTGTCGATGGCGGTTCCAGACATGTGCATTCACGACGGGCCGCCGATCTTCTCCAGCCATGCCAAGCTCGAGGGCGAACATCTCATCGCCGAGGATTACGATGCGCTTGGCGAGAGTTATCGTCGGCGCCTCGCGGATGATCTTGCGCGTTTTTACGCCGAGCTGCACGTGCTCGATGCCGATCGCATGCGGTCGGCCGGCGCCGGGCCGATCCAGCCCTGGCAATCGTCGGAGGTGGTGCGAACCAAGGCCCTGCCGCTGCTGCCGCCCGACCTCCGGAGTTTTGCGCAGGCCATTATTTCCGATTTCGAAGCCCTGCCGCCTGATCCCCACGGCAACATCTACGGCTTCTTCGACGGTCATGGCTGGAACATGGCCTTCGACCATGCGCAAGGGAGGCTCAACGGCATCTACGATTTTGCCGATTCGGGCTTCGGTCCGTTGCACCAGGAATTCATCTACTCGAACTTCATCTCGCCCGATCTCACCGCTCGCATCGTATCGGCCTATGAAATGCTGACCGGACGCCGGCTCGACCGGCGGCGCATTGCAATCCTGACGGGCTTCCATCGTCTTTCCGAGCTCGCCGAATTTGCCGACGATCCGGCCTACCTCGAACAGATGATCCGAAGTGCTGCGACGTGGGCGGGGGCTGTCCACGTCGGCTGAAGCGAAACTGCTAGACTGATCGCGCCGCGCCGCCGTCGCAGCGGATCAGCGAGCCGGTGATGTAGCTTGCCGGCTGGCTGCAAAGGAAGGCAGCCGTTGCGGCAAATTCCTCCACCCTGCCATAGCGGCCGACCGGAATGCGCGCTTCCTTGTCGGTACGGATATCTTCGAGGCTCTTGCCCGTCCGCTTTGCCGCCGCCCCGTCGAGCTCGTCGAGCCTCCCGGTCAGGATGCTGCCCGGCAAGAGCAGGTTGGTGGTAACGCCGAAGCCGCCCACTTCGGAGGCAAGCGTCTTGCTCCAGCCGGCAAGTGCGGGGCGCAGCGTATTCGACAAAGCCAGATTGGCGATCGGTTCGATCACCCCTGAGGAGGCGACCGTCAGGATGCGGCCCCAGCCCTGCGCCTTCATTCCGGGCAGCAGCGCATTGGTCAGCGTGATCACGCGGGCGACCATGGAGATAAAATAGGTCTCGAGCTTTTCACCCGTCATGTCCTCGGTCGTACCGGGCTTCGGCCCGCCGGTATTGTTGACGAGGATATCGAGCCCGCCGAATTTTTCGTTCACCGCCGCCGTCGTCGTCTCGACGAAGCGTTCATCCCCGAGGTCGGCCCAGATCCAGTCGGCCCGGCCTTTGCCTTCGGCATTGATTGCCTTGCAGTTGGCGTCCAGCTGCTCGCCGCTGCGCCCGCAGAGCAGCACATTTGCGCCTTCGCGCGCCAGTGCTGCGGCGATGCCGAGGCCGAGGCCACGCGAGGAGGCGAGGACGAGCGCCCGTTTGCCTTCGATGCCGAGATCCATGATCGTTCCCTCCAATATCTTTGAGCGATGTATAAGGCGCATGCGCCGGAAAAGGGAAGGGCGTGTGGTCGGTTCGGCGTCGTTTGATAATTGACGTTCACGTAAACCGCATATAATTCTGGCGTCCAGGGCATATCATTGTGCGAATTGAAGATTGGCTGTCGTATCCCGGCTCGACAATGCTTTCTCGTTTTGACAAGAAAGTGCCTATGACGGGATGACGGCCGCGTGCCGCCAAGCGGAGACGAGTGAATGACCGAGACGACTGAGCTGCCCGAACGCGAGAGCATGGAATTCGACGTGGTGATCGTCGGCGCCGGTCCGGCTGGTCTTTCTGCGGCGATCCGGCTGAAGCAGGTCAATCCGGAGCTTTCGGTCGTCGTGCTGGAGAAGGGCTCGGAAGTCGGCGCCCACATCCTCTCCGGCGCCGTCGTCGATCCGATCGGCATCGACCGGCTGCTGCCCGGCTGGCGCGAAGAGAGTGAGCATCCCTTCAAGACCGAGGTCACCGCCGACCATTTCCTGCTGCTCGGCCCGGCCGGCTCGATCCGCCTGCCGAATGTGCTGATGCCGCCGCTGATGAACAATCACGGCAACTACATCGTCTCGCTCGGGCTCGTCTGTCGCTGGCTGGCCGGTAAGGCCGAAGAACTCGGCGTCGAGATTTATCCGGGCTTTGCCGCAACCGAAGTGCTCTATAATGACGAGGGCGCGGTCATCGGCGTCGCCACCGGCGACATGGGGATCGAGAAGAACGGTGAGCCCGGCCCGAATTATACGCGCGGCATGGAACTGCTCGGCAAATACGTGCTGATCGGCGAAGGTGTACGCGGCTCGCTCGCCAAGCAGCTGATCGCCAAGTTCGATCTGCAAAAAGGTCGCGAACCGCAAAAGTTCGGCATTGGCATCAAGGAACTCTGGCAGGTCAAGCCGGAGAACCATAAGCCCGGCCTGGTGCAGCACTCCTTCGGCTGGCCGCTCGGGATGAAGACCGGCGGCGGTTCCTTCCTCTATCACCTCGAAGACAATCTGGTCGCCGTCGGCTTCGTCGTCCATCTCAACTACAAGAACCCCTATCTCTATCCGTTCGAGGAATTCCAGCGCTTCAAGACCCATCCGGCGATCCGCGGAACCTTCGAGGGCGGCAAGCGGCTCTCCTATGGCGCGCGTGCCATCACCGAGGGCGGTTATCAGTCGGTGCCGAAGCTCTCCTTCCCCGGCGGGGCGCTGATCGGCTGTTCGGCTGGTCTCGTCAACGTGCCGCGCATCAAGGGCAGCCATAACGCGGTTCTGTCGGGCATGCTGGCGGCCGAGAAGGTGGCGGCGGCGATTACAGCCGGCCGCAGCCATGACGAGGTGGTCGAGATCGAAAACGAATGGCGCAAGGGCGACATCGGCAAGGATCTCAAGCGGGTGCGCAACGTCAAGCCGCTGTGGTCGAAGTTCGGCACGGCGCTCGGCGTGGCGCTCGGCGGTCTCGACATGTGGACCAATACGCTGTTCGGCTTCTCGTTCTTCGGCACGCTGAAGCATGGCAAGACCGATGCGCAGTCGCTCGAGCCGGCCGCAAACCACAAGCCGATTGCCTATCCGAAACCGGATGGCGTCTTGACCTTCGACCGGCTGTCCTCGGTGTTCCTGTCGAACACCAATCACGAGGAAGACCAGCCGGTGCATCTTCAGGTCAAGGACATGGGCCTGCAGAAACGTTCGGAGCACGACATCTATGCCGGCCCGTCGACGCGTTACTGTCCGGCCGGGGTTTATGAATGGGTCGAGAAGGACGGAGAGGAGACCTTCGTCATCAACGCCCAGAACTGCGTGCACTGCAAGACCTGCGACATCAAGGATCCCAACCAGAACATCAACTGGGTGCCGCCGCAGGGCGGCGAGGGGCCGGTCTATCCGAACATGTGAGGCGGATTATCCACGCCGCCGACAATTTTACGTGCTGACGCCTTCGTATCGCCTGCGGCGGGCGGCCGTTAGCCGTTCGTTAACCATAATTTCCTTAGCGTGCGACATCTTGTTGACGCACTAAGGACACATTCATGACGATCTCCCGCCGGGGTTTCCTGATCGCTCTGCCGCTTTTTGTCGCCGGCTGCTCTTCGACCGGCCTGAACAGCCAGACCAATTACGCCGCACTTCCGGATGAAAAATTCCCGTTGAGGCAGGTGCCGATCGACAAGATCAAGCCGGAACTCCGCCGTCAGGAAGTGGCCTACGAAACCACCCATGACGCCGGCACCGTGGTGGTCGACACCCCGACGCGCCGTGCCTATTATGTCCTCGGCGGCGGCAGGGCGGTGCGGTACGGCGTTGGCGTCGGTCGCGAGGGGCTGGCATTTGCCGGCAACGCCTATATCGGCCGCAAGGCCGAGTGGCCGAGCTGGACGCCGACGGAAAACATGCAGCGCCGCGAAGAGCGTTATCGCAAGCTCGCCGGCGGCATGCCGGGCGGTCCGAACAACCCGCTCGGCGCACGAGCGATGTATCTCTATCGCGGCGGCGGCGACACGCATTTCCGCATTCACGGCACCAATCAGCCGCAATCGATCGGGCTCGCCATGTCGAGCGGCTGTATTCGCATGATGAACCACGACGTGATCGACCTCTATAGCCGGGTCGAAGTCGGCGCCAGGGTCGTCGTCATCCAGGCTTGAGCGAGCAAAATCACGTTGATTGAAAAAGCCGCCGCAGCGATGGCTGTCGGCGGCTTTCGACGTTCGTTGGTCCGGTGGCGGTCAGCGGCGCTGGGCGGCGATCCCCGTGGAAAGCGCAACGCCCATGCCGGTGATCACGGCGGCGCTGATTTCCGTCAGGCCGATCGGTTCGCCAAGCAGCAAGCCGCCGCCAAGCGTTGCCAGCACAGGCGTCAGCGCCGTGAAGGCGGCGGCCTGCGTTCCGCCGAGCGTTGTGACGGCGGTGCCGTAGGCGACCATGGCGACGAGGCCGGAAAGAATGCCCTGGCTCAGCACCTGCAGGCCGATTTCCGGAAGCGGTGCCTGCTGCAGCGAGATGCCGAAGATGAGGGCCAGCGCGCCCATGATCAGGAAGGACCAGACGGCGATCAGCGCGCTTGCCTGCACGGCCGTCAGGCCGGAGCGGCGGAAGGCATGCGTATAGCTCGCCCACAATACGGCGCCGGCCGGTAGCAGCACGAAGCTCGTCCATGGAAGCGAGGCGTCTGCAAGGCTGTGGGTGAGCAGGATCAGCACGCCGGCGACGATTGCGACCAGCCCGGCGATGCGGGTGGTATCAGGTCTTTCGCCAAACAGCACGATGCCGATCAGCGCCGCCGCGAGCGGCATCGAGCCGCCGAGCAGGATGCCTGAAGACGCAGCCGGCGTCGAATGGATTGCCAGCGTGGTGAGCAGGAAGAAAACGGCGCCGGACCCGGACACCATGATCGCCACCAGGTGCAGCGGCAGGGACTTCGGCAACAGTCCGGTCTTCAGCCAGACCGGCGAAAGCACCAGCGCCGGAATGCCGAAGCGGATCAGCCCGATGTCGACCGAGCCGAGCGGCGTTGCGGCGCTGTGGCGGGTGACGAGAAACCATGTCGCCCAGATCAGTACGGTAACGGTGCCGCCGGCATAACCCAGTGCCTGCGAAGGCGATTTGTCGTTCGTAAATGCAATGGTGGTCATCGTCCTGTCCCTTCCTTCATCCGGAGCCTTTCCGGTTGAGGAAAAGATTAGTCCCAGAGGGCAGGGCATGTCCTTGCTATCTCTGGCTCAAAAATCATATTATGCGCAATATTCTGCCAATCGACGCCAACAGGGATCGCGAAAATGCCAAATCTCGATAAATTCGATATCGCCATCCTGAAGTGCCTGCAGGAGGATGCACGGGCAACCAATGTCGAGATCGCCGAGAAGGTGAACCTTTCGCCGTCGCCCTGCCTGCGCCGCATCCGCAATCTCGAACGCTCCGGTATCATCCGCGGCTACACGGCCGATATCGACCGTAAGGAGGTCGGCCTCGGCCTGACCGTCTTCGTCGAATTCAAGGTCGCCCATCACAGCCGTGAGAATTCCGAGGCGCAGCAGAAGGCGCTGCTCGCCATCCCCGAGATCGTCTCCTGTTTCCTGATTTCGGGCACGGCCGATTTCCTCGCCGAAGTGGTGGTCGAGGATCTCGCCGCCTACGAACGGCTTCTGACGGAAACGCTGTTGACCCTGCCGAATGTCAGCGACATCCGCTCCAACTTCGCCATCCGCAGCATGAAGACGCATGGGCCGTTGAAGCTGCCCGAGGGAAAATAAATCCCCTCGGGCTTGCTGCCATTTGCGGGTGCTACAGCAGCGTCCCGCTGAGGATGAGCAGGGCCACCGAGAAGTAGATGACGAGCCCGGTGACGTCGACCAGCGTGGCGACGAAGGGGGCCGAAGCGCTGGCCGGATCGAGCCGGAGCTTCTGCAGCAAGAAGGGCAGCATCGAACCGCAGATCGAGCCGAAGGTGACGATCCCGATCAGGGCGGCAAACACCGTGATGGCGACCATCTGCCAGTGCGGGCCGTAGTCGTAGAGGCCGGCCGACTGCCAGAAGACGATGCGAATGAAGCCGACGAGGCCGAGGATCGCGCCGAGCACGATGCCGGTCGGCAGTTCGCGCAGCAGCACCTTCCACCAGTCCGAAAGCTTCAGCTCGCCGAGCGCCAGCGCCCGAATGATCAGCGAGGTCGCCTGCGAACCGGAATTGCCGCCCGAGCTCATGATCAGCGGGATGAACAGCGTCAGCACCACGGCCTTTTCCAGCTCGCCTTCGAAATGCTGCATGGCGCTTGCCGTCAGCATCTCGCCGAGGAAGAGGGCGGCGAGCCAGCCGGCGCGCTTGCGGATCATGCCGGCGAAGCCGATCTTCATGTAGGGCTGGCCGAGCGCCTCCATGCCGCCGAACCTCTGGGCCGCTTCCGTCGTGTCTGATATCATCGTGTCGATCACGTCGTCGACGGTGACGATGCCGAGCATCTGCCCATGTTCGTCGGTGACCGGCAGGGCGAGCAGGTCATGCTTGCGGATCAACCGGGCGACATCCTCCTGCTTCATCAGCGGATCGGCCGAAACCGGCGCACCCTTCTGCGCCACCGAGAGGATGGAAGCATCCGGCTCGCCGGTGATGAGGCGGCGCAGCGTCACCACATGCATGAGCGCATGGCTGATCTCGTCGAGCACATAGATGGCGTAGACGGTCTCGCGCGAGCGTTCGACCTGGCGCACATGGTCGAGTGTCTGGGCGATGGTCCAGTTCACCGGCACGCTGACGAATTCCGTCGTCATGATGCCGCCGGCCGTGCGCGGCGGGTAGCCCATCAGGTGCTGGATCGCGATGCGCACCGGCTCGTCGAGGCTGGCAAACAGCCGGGCGCGGGTCTCGCCGTCGAGTTCGAGCAGCACGTCGGCGACACGGTCGTTGGACATGCCATGCAGCAGGCGTGCAGCGTCCTCGGCGCTGATCAGCGCCAGGATCTGTGCAGCGTTGCGAAGCTCCGGCCGGTCGAGGATGTTGACGGCATAGTCGAGCGGCATGCCGGTCAGCACGCGGCCGGCGTCCTGGACGGTCAGCGCGTTCAACGATTCGACGTGTTCGGCGATCGTTGCGCCGCGGCTGTTGTTGATGAAGGCACGGGCGGCATGGCCTGCCCGAAGAGGGAAGCGATTGATATTCATTTGAGGCTCGCCTTTCCGTCGATCCGCCGTAGCGTCCCGACCGGGCGAGCCGACAGGAGTCGGTCAGCGCACGAGGGCCGCGTACGGCAAGGGCAATCGACTGCTACTGTCGCTTGGCATCGTTAAGATGGCTCCGTTAAAATCCGCGGAAGACGAGTGCCGTCCACGTGAGATTCTAGGTGGTCCCGAACGCGAAAAAAGTCAAGCGGGGTAAAAGCTTAACGCCAGAATGTCGCACACCCGCGCATTGTGGGCGGAGACGCTCTACGCGGCCTGCGTGCTCCGGCTGCGACGCTCCAGCCGTGCTGAGGCCGCAAAGACGAAGAGGCCGAGGAAGGACAGTGCTGCGCCGACATAACCGGTTGCCGCAAAACCGTAGCCCCAGGCGATGACGAGACCGCCGAGCCAGGCGCCGATCGCATTGGCGATGTTGAAGGCGGAATGATTGGAAGCGGCGGCAAGCGTCTGCGCATCGGCGGCGACATCCATCAGCCGTGTCTGCAGCGCCGGGCCGGCGGCAAAACCGCAGCCGACGAGGAAGACGGAGAGGCCGAGCATATAGGGATTGGCGGCGGTCAGCGAGAAGGTGGTCAGCACGACGATATTATAGACGAGCGAGCCGCCGATCGTACCGAGCAGCGATTTGTCGGCGAGCCATGAACCGATGAAATTGCCGGCATTCATGCCGACGCCGAAGAGCACCAGCATGATCGGAACCGCTGTTTCCGGCAGCATCGCCACCTCGGTTGTCGTCGAGGCGATATAGCTGAACATCGCAAACATACCGCCGTAACCGACAGCGGCGATGCCGAGCGTCAGCCACACCTGCGGCCGGCGGAAAGCCCCGAGTTCGCGCAGGAAGCTTGCCTCCTCGGAAACCCTGTCCTTGGGAACGTAGAACCAGATCAGCGCCACCGTCAGCAGGCCGAGCACGCCGACCGAGAAAAATGCGATCTGCCAGTCGAGCGACTGGCCGAAGAACGTCGTCAAGGGCGTGCCGAGAAGTGTTGCGACGGTTAGGCCGAGCATGACGCGGCCGACGGCACGTGCGCGGCGGTGCACAGGCACCATCGAGGCGGCGACAAGGGCTGCGACGCCGAAATAGGCGCCATGCGGCAGGCCGCTGACGAAGCGCAGCAACGTGAAGGTTTCGAAGGTCGGCGCCATGGCGCTGAAGATATTGCCGGCGGCAAAGATCAGCATCAGTGTCAGCAGCAGCGTACGGCGCGCCATCTTCGCGGCGAGCACGGCGATGACGGGCGCGCCGATGACGACGCCGAGTGCATAGGCGCTGATGACGTAGCCGGCTTGCGGGGTCGTGACCGAGAAGGTCTTGGCGACATTGGGCAATAGGCCCATAATCGCGAATTCGCCGGTGCCGATGCCGAAGCCGCCGCAGGCGAGCGCCAGCTGGACCAGCGCTACTGTCGTTGCCGAGGGCAGCCCTTCATCCTGGCTATCGATGGAATCATTGACGGTGATCTCACTCACGAGAGCTCCTCGATGCGGTTTTCTGATTGGCGATGGCCTTGGCGCTGGCACGGCCGCGGGCCGATCGTTCAAAATGGCGGGAGGTGGAGACCTGTCTCCGATCCTTCCATCTATCCGTGACGACCCGGCCGGCGTCGAGTGCGTTTTTTGCAGTGCAGCGTCCTGCTATGTGCATATGTCCGTTGCAATTTTTGCATTTCTGTCGTCTCCCGGGAAAGGTACTGGCGCTTGAAATCGCCGATCCCGAAACCATCTGATGGGCAAGGCAGGATTATTTCCGCGCCAGAGACGGGAGCCCTCATGAAGCTTGTAGGCTTTTTCAATCGCGACGGCGGTACCTTCAGGACCACCGACATGCTGGCCTACGAAAAGAGGGCGGAGGCGGCTTTCCGCGAAGCTGGGCACGATTTCGACGCCATCGTCTTCTCCGGAAAGGAGATCATTCCCGCCATGGAGCGGGCGGCCAAGCGCGACGACATCGACGGGATCGTCGCCGGCGGCGGCGACGGCACGATTTCGGCGGCGGCATCGATCGCCTGGAAAAACGGCATTGCGCTCGGCGTCGTGCCGGCCGGCACCATGAACCTGTTTGCCCGCTCGCTGCGTGTGCCGCTCGATATCTGGCAGGCGCTCGATGTGCTTGCCTCTGGCGAGATCGACAATGTCGATATCGCCAGCGCCAACGGCCGGCCCTTCATCCACCAGTTTTCCGCCGGCCTGCATGCCCGAATGGTGCGCTACCGCAACGCCTACAGCTATCGTTCGCGGCTGGGCAAGATACGGGCGAGCACAAAGGCGGCCTTGGGCGTCATCTTCAACCCGCCGGAATTCGAAGTCGAGTTCGAGGCGGCCGGCATGCGCGAGCGCCGCAGGGTGTCGGCAATCTCCGTCTCCAACAATCCCTTCGGTGAGAATGCGCTGCTTTACGCCGACAATCTGAGAAGCGGCGAGCTCGGCTTCTATACGGCAAATCCGCTGAAACCGGTCGGTGTCGCCCGTCTCGCCATCGACATGCTGCGCGGCAAGGTCCGCGAGAATGCCGATGTCATGGTGATGCATCCGGCGGAGGTGCAACTGCATTTCCCGAAACTGCGTTACAAGGCCAATTGTGTCATGGACGGCGAGTTGCTGCCGCTCGAACGCGACGTCTCGATCCGACTGCATCCAGGCGAGTTGAAGGTTCTCGTCAAGCAGGGTCTCGCCGCGCAGGTGGATGCGGCCGAGCGCCGCGAGCCGGCTGTGTAGGTCTTCTGCTGAATTTCAGAGCCGCGGCAGATAAGTGCGATAGTCGAAATCCGAGACGGTGCGCAGATGCGCAAGCGCTTCCTTGCGCTTGGTGTCGCCGTAGAGCGCCTGATAACGTGCGCCGAAGATATCGGCGATGAAGGGCGAGGCACGGAAGGCTTCGACGGCACTCAGGAAATCATGCGTCAGCCGCGCGGTATTCGCCGGTGTGTGCGACGGCGACGTCTCCTCGCCGGGGTCGAGTTCGCCGTCGAGACCGATAAGCATGCCGCCAAGGATCGCGGCGAGCAGCAGATAGGGATTGGCGTCGGCGCCGGCGACGCGGTGCTCGATGCGGGCGGCCGGCCCATCCTTGTCGGGTATGCGGATCGCCGTGCCGCGATGGCCGCTGCCCCAGGTCAGATCGACAGGTGCAAACGAGCCCGGCTGGAAGCGGCGATAGGAGTTGGCGAACGGGGCGAAGATCAGCTGCGCCGCGCGCATGGTGTCGAGCAGGCCTGCTGTCACCGATTTCAGCAGTTTCGGTTCGCCGCCCTTGGCATCGAGAATGTTGCGGCCTTGCACATCGATGATGCTCGCATGCACATGCAGGCCGGAGCCGGCATGGTCGGAATAAGGCTTGGCCATGCAGGTCGATTTCAGTCCGTGGCGGCGCGCCGCCTGCTCGGCGATGCGCTTGAGGTAGAGGCAATCGTCCGCCGCGGCCAGCGCATCGGGGCGGTGCAGCAGGTTGACCTCGAACTGACCAGGGCCGAATTCCGCCGTCGTCGCATCCGCCGGCAGCCCCTGCGCCTTCGCATAGGCCCTCAGCGTCCCGAGATAGACGTCGAGTGCATCGACGGCGCTCATGTCGTAAAGCTGGAAGCCGTTCGGTTCGCCGCGATAGGTGAGGCTTTCGGGCGGGGAGGGGCGGCCGGCCTCGCGCCAGTCCCCTGACATCACGTAGAATTCCAGCTCGGTCGCCACCACGGGTGTCAGGCCGCGTGCACGATAACGATCGAGCACCGAGGCGAGGATGGCGCGCGGATCCATGAAGCTCGGGATGCCGTCGAATTCGTGCATGGTGGCAAGCACCTGCATCGAGCCCTCGGGCGCCCAGGGCATCGGCGCGAGGCTCCGCCGGTCGGGGACGAGCTTGCCGTCCGGATCACCGATCGTCAGCGACAGGCCGGTAATGTCGTCATTGTCGTCGCCCCAGATGTCGAGCGATTGCGTCGAGGTCGGCAGGCGGATGTCGCCGGCCCAGATCTTGTCTTCGGCGCCGGGCGGAAGCTGCTTGCCGCGCAGATCGCCGTTCATGCCGACGATCAGGATCTCAAAACGAGGATCGCCGCCCTCGGCCTTGCCGTCCACCCTGTCGCTCGCCATGACCTTGAAAATCCTCCGGGACAAGGCCAAGCTCCTATCCCATCGATAACAGCCTTTCAATCCGCGAGGGTCTTCCCATTATGCCCGATACCTACCCACCCTCGAACCTTGCGGCGATCGACGCCGCGCATCACCTGCATCCCTTCGCCGACATGAAGAAGCTGAATGCCGAAGGCACGCGCATCATCCAGCGCGGCGAGGGCGTTCATATCTTCGACAATCACGGCAGGAAATATCTCGATGGCTTCGCCGGCCTCTGGTGCATCAATATCGGCTATGGCCGCCGCGAGATCACTGACGCCGTTGCAAGACAGATGAACGAGCTGCCCTATTACAATACCTTCTTCGGCACGAGTTCGACGCCGGCGACGCTGCTTGCCCAGAAGGTCACCGCCCACGCGGGGGCGCGTTTCAACCATATCTTCTTCACCGGCTCCGGCTCGGAGGCGAACGACACCTGGTTCCGCATGGCCCGCGTCTATTGGAGCGCCGTCGGCAAGCCGTCGAAGAAAATCGTTATAGCAAGGAAGAACGGCTATCACGGTTCGACCGTCGCCGGCGCCAGCCTCGGCGGTATGAAATACATGCACGAGCAGGGCGACCTGCCGATCCCTGGCATCGTTCATATCGGCCAGCCCTATTGGTACGGCGAGGGCGGCGATCTCTCGCCTGATGAATTCGGTCTCAAGGTCGCCCGCGAACTCGAAGCGAAGATCGACGAGTTGGGCGAGGAAAATGTCGCAGCCTTCGTCGCCGAACCGGTGCAGGGGGCTGCCGGCGTCATCATCCCGCCCGAGACCTACTGGCCGGAGATCGACAGGATCTGCAAGGCGCGTAATATCCTGTTGGTGACCGATGAGGTGATCTGCGGTTTCGGCCGGCTGGGCGCCTGGTTCGGCTATCAGCATTTCGGCGTCGAGCCCGATCTGGCGCCGATCGCCAAGGGACTGTCCTCCGGCTACCTGCCGATCGGCGGCGTGCTCGTCAGTGACCGCATCGCCGACGTGCTGATCAACGAGGTCGGCGAGTTCAATCACGGCTTCACCTATTCCGGCCATCCCGTCTGCGCTGCCGCCGCCCTCGAAAACCTGCGCATCATCGAGGAGGAGAAATTGGTCGAACGGGTGCGCGACGATATCGGCCCCTATTTTGGCAAGGCCTGGGCGGCCCTTGCCGAGCATGATCTGGTCGGCGAGGCCGTCAGCATCGGCCTGATGGGCGCCCTGCAGCTGACTGCCGACAAGAGCACGCGCACGCGTTATGACAAGCCCGATCAGGTCGGTGCGCTGGTGCGCAACCATGCGCTGGCGAACGGCCTCGTGCTGCGCGCCACGGGCGACCGCATGCTGGCCTCGCCACCGCTTGTCATCAGCCATGCGGAGGTGGACGAGATGGCAAGAATTACCAGCCTGGCGCTGGATTTGGCCTGGAAGGAACTGAAATCCTGATTTCGCTTAGTCCGGCTGGTTGATCCAGGCATAGCCGAAACGGTAGCGATCCTCGCCGCGCCCGTAGAAATAGGGCGCGTCGATCACCGACCCATCCGGTGCGGACGTGCCGAGATTGGCTTGGAGCCATTGAGCCATGGCCGGCGGGAGGGCTTCGCTTCCCCCTTTCGGCGGTATCAGCCAGACGAGGAGAAGCGGTCGCCGGTCGGTCAGATCCGGATGGAAGCCGGGATAATCCACAGAGAGAACCGGCAAGCCGGGAATATCCTGCCGGAGATTGCCGGCAAGCAGGCTGTCTCCGGCAAGGATCGCCGCCGGCTCGGCCTGTTTGCGCAGGCTTTCCAGCATCGTGGCATAGGGCCTGTTCAATCGTTCGTAGTGACCGGTGAAGCGTGCGGCCGCGACACTGCCGTAAAGGGCCGCTGGCACGCCGATCATGATGATGGCGACGATCGCCATGAAACGCCGGAACGCTCTACCTGTCGCGACGCCCGCGGCCTCGATCTTCAGGCAGAAATAGAGCGGCAGGATGAAGAGCATCGGCACCAGCCAGCGATCCTTGATACCGGCCGCACCGCCGAAGACGATCAGAAACAGAATGCCGGCCAGGAAGACGAGCATCATCCGCTCGAGCAGCCGCGTCCATTCCGAGCCGGCAGTCAGCGCCGGACGAAGGCTCTTGCGGAAGGCGATGGCGAATACCGCCACCGTCAATCCGGCAAAGCTGATGGTGGCGAGAGCGAGCGAGCTGACACCCATGGTCACCTGCGCGAGATAGCTCGCATGGCCGCTCGCGGTCATCTTCTCCAGGGTGCGTGCGGTGGCGAAATCGAGATTGTCCTTCAGCCAGAAGAGATGCGGCAGGGTGATGACGAATGCCACCGCCGCCGTCAGCGCCAGTCGCCGGTCGAAGATCCGCGGCCGCAGGCGCGCATCCGCCAGCGCGGCAATCAGCGCTGCCGCCGGAAGGATCGCGAAATTATATTTGGCAAGCAGGCCGAAACCGATGCCGATGCCGGCGACCAGATAGGAGGCAAGGCTCGGCTGCTTCAGGCTGCGGATGAAGCCGTAAAAGAAGATGCTGGACGAGAAGAACACGGCGACCGTATGCGTGAGGTCGCGCTGCATCTCGAAAGCCATCTGCGGGATCGTCAGCAGCCCCAGTGTTGATATCGCCACCAGCGCCTTGTCGCGCAGCAGGAGACGCGCGGTCAGGCCGTAGAGCAAGTAGGACGTGAACAGCAGAAGGTTTTTCACCACCGAAAGCGCGGCAAGCGAGACGCCGGCAAATTGGAAGACGGTGTATTGCAGCCAGTTGTAGAAGGGCGGCTGAGGGCCGTAGCCGGCGGCAAGCCATTGCGAGCGGAAGGCCTGTTCGGCTTCGTCGAGATCGAGCGAATGCGAGGTTGCCAGCCGCACGCCGACCTGAAGCACGAAATAGGCCGCCAGCAGGACGAAAATCCACCGGATGTCGCGGCTATTGGTTTCGCTCATCTATCTGGCCCTCGGCTGAACCCAGGCGTAACCGAGCGCGAAATTGTCACCCGGGCGGCCGAAATAATAGGGAAGCGACAGCGAGCCGATCTCCTGCGGCGCGATGCCCGCTGCCGTCAGCGCCGATGAAAACTGCTCCGGCATGACCGCATCGGCGGCCGTCGCCGTCTTCTTGCCGCGCCAGACGACCAGCACTGGTCCCTTCGCCTCGGCATAGGCTGGAATGCCAGGTGCCGGGAAATCGGGGATGACCGCGGGCACATCGGGAAATTGCAGCCGCATGTTTCCGCCGACATAGGTGTCCGAGGCGATCACCAACGCCGGTTCCGCCTGCCGCGACATCTCGCGAGAAAGGCCCGCCATCGGCACGTTCGGCCTGCTGTAGACGCCGATCAGCCCGGCGCCGACGACACGCAAGCCGAGTGCGATCAGCACGCAGGCCATCAGCACCGGCAGCACCGGCCGGAGGCGGCGTAGCCCTCCGGAAAGGTCGATGCCGGCAGCCTGCATCTTCGCCAGGAAATAGATCGGCAGCACCAGCAGGAACGGGTCGAGCCAGCGTTCACGCACAGTGGTGGAGCCGGTGAAGAGCACGATGAGAACGATGCCGGCAAGGCTTGCGAGCATCATCCGCTCCATCATCCCGGTCCAGCGGTTGCCGGCCGAAAGGGCACGGATAAAATCCCGGCGGAAGGTGGCGGCGAAAATGGCGACCGGCAGCGCCGCAAAGGCAATGATGGCAACGACAAAGGCGATGATGCCCTTGCCGATTCGCACCATGCCGGCGGGTTCGTTGCCGGCGGCCATCTTGACCAGAGTATCCGAGGAAGCAAATGCGAGATTGTCTCGCAGCCAGATCGCGTGCGGCAGGACGATGGCGAGCGCAATGACGATTGCCGCCAATATGCGCCAGTCGAGCGCCCTGCGGCGCCATTCGGCATCCGGCAGGATGGCGATCAAGCCGGCGGCTGGCATCAGTGCGAAATTATATTTCGAGATCAGGCCAATGCCTGTGGCAAGCCCGAGCACGAGATAGCTGCCGAGATTCGGTCGATCGAGCGTGCGGAAAAAGCCGTAGAGAAACAGCGAACTGGCAACGAGCAGTGCCGTCGTGTGGGTCAGATCCTGCTGGGCCATAAAGGAGACCTGGGGCAGGGTGATCAGCGCGAGCATGCCGATGGCGGCAAGCGCCTGGTCCTTCAAAGCTTCGCGCCCGGCAAGGCCGTAGAAAAGGTAGCACAGAAAGAGGAGAATATTCTTCGGAACGATCAGCGCGCCGATCGACATGCCCGTGACCGAAACGACGGCATATTGCATCCAGTTGTAGAAGGGCGGCTGCGGACCGTAGCCCGCCAGCAGATATTGCGAGAAGAAGGATTGCTCGGCCTCGTCGAGCTCCAGCGAATGCGGAAGCGCGAGGCGCAGCACGATGTTGAGCACGAAATAGGCCGCAAGCAGCAGGCCGGCGGTTTTGATCGTCCTCGTCGCGCGCTCCAGCATCGTGCTGCCGGCTTAGGCTTGGCTTCGATCGTCGAAGATCTGCCGCACGATATAATTCGGAGAGGCGTCGTCACGGTAATAGGTGCGCGCGATCATCTCCGCCAGGATGCCGGTTGTGATCATCTGCACCGACGACAGCAGCAGCACGACGCCGACCATCAGCATCGGCCGCGTGCCGATATCGTTGCCCATGATGAACTTGTCGAAGCCGAGATAGATGAGGATCAGCATCGCGACCGCACCGAGGCCAAGACCCAGCGAGCCGAAGAAATGCCCAGGCCGCGCCTTGTAGCGCATAAAGAACATCACCGACAGCAGGTCGAGAATGACGCGGACGGTGCGCGAAATTCCGTATTTCGAAACGCCGTGTTCGCGCGCATGGTGGGTGACGGTCATCTCGCCGATGCGCGAGCTCGGGACGACGCCGGCCACCCAGGCCGGGATGAAGCGGTGCATTTCGCCCATCAGCTTCACCTGCTTGATGATTGAGGCACGGTAGATCTTCAGGCTGCAGCCGTAATCGTGCAGCTTGACACCGGTGATGCGGCCGATCAGGTAGTTTGCGCACCAGGAGGGGATCTTGCGCAGCAGCAGACCGTCCTTGCGGTTCTTGCGCCAGCCGACCAAGAGGTCGAGTTCGCGCCGTTCCAATTCGGCGACCATCGCAGGAATGTCCTTCGGATCGTTCTGCAGGTCGCCGTCCATCGTTGCGATCAGCCGGCCCTGAGCGGTGTCGATACCAGCCTGCATGGCAGCGGTCTGGCCGAAGTTGCGCTGCAGCTCGACAATCCTGAGCACCAGCCCGTCGCGTCCGACGAACTTGCGGGCGTTGACGAGCGTCGCATCCGTGCTGCCGTCGTCGACGAGGAGCAGCTCCCAGCGATGGGGATAGGCTGCCATCGCAGCCACGACACGCTCGACGAGCGGACCGACGCTATCCTCTTCGTTGAAAATCGGCACGACCAGCGACAGCTCGAGCGATTGTACCGGATCATTCGTACCGCGAATGGGCTCTACGGTTGTCTGCAACGTTCATCTCCAAAAGGCCGGACGGCCGAGCAATCTTACTGCTGCCGTCGCGCTTGCGGAAGGCTAGTACATGAACTGTCCGCCGGTTGCCAGCGGGCAATGCCGGTTTCCCCGCAATCGCTTGACCTGCCGCAACGCTATTTGGCGCCGCCCTCTACCCAGGAATACCCGATGGAGAAGCTGCGTTTGCCGTCACCGAAGAGATAGGGCAGCGTCAGCGTGTTCAACTCCTGCAGATGAATGCCTGATCTTGCGAGATCGTTGGCGAAGCCGGGGGAAATCGTCGGGTCGTCTGCGGTCTCGCCGCGCCAGACAACCAGAACCGGTCCCTTCGCAGCCGCATATTCGGGAACCCCGGATCCCGGGAAGAACGGTATCACCACGGGAACATCGGGAAGCGCCAGCTTCAGATTGCCGGCCACGAACTTGGTTCCAGCGACGATGAGAACCGGCTTGCGGGTCGCGGTCAATTCAGCGACGTAGCCCGCAAAGGGTACGTTCGTTCTCGTATAGGTGCCGATATATTGAATGCCGATGATCCGGAAGAGAAGGATCGACAGGATGACGACCATGAAGACCGGCACCACGGGCCGGAAGCGCGCAAGGCCGGCGGAAAGATCGACACCTGCGGTTTCCAGTTTCAGGAACAGATAGAGCGGCAGGACGAGCAGGCAGGGGTCGAGCCAGCGCTCGTGGATATCGCTTGCGCCGGCAAAGAGCACCACGCCGACGAAAGCGACCAAACTGATGACCATCATCCGCTCGATCACCCGGATCATCGGGCTGGACGAGGAGAGCGCGCCAAAGAAGTCCCGCCGGAATGCGGCTGCGACGAGAACGATCGGCAAGGCGACGAAGCCGAGGACGGCGATGAGGAGAGATAATAGTCCCTGTCCGATGCGGGGCATGCCGGCGGGGGCCAAGTCTTCTGCGGTCATTCGCTCCAGTGTCGGCCCAGAGGCGCTGAGGAGATTGTCAGGCAACCAGAGCGCATGCGGCAGCACGATCAGAATGGCGACTACGATCGCCGGCAGCAAACGCCAGTCGATCAGGCGGCTGCGCCATTCCCGGTCAGGCAGCACGGCGAGGAGTGCTGCAGCCGGCAGGATGGCGAAATTGTATTTCGAGATCAGCCCGATGCCGGTGGCGATGCCGATGACGAGGAAACTTGCGAGCGTCGGCTGGCGCAGCGTCCGGAAAAAACCGAAGAGGAAGAGCGAGGTCGCAAACAGCAGGGCGACGGTATGGGTCAATTCGCGCTGCGCCATCAGGCCCACCTGCGGCAGCGTAATCAGGCTCAGCATGGCGACGGCTGCCAGCGAACGGTTCTTCAGCACCTCGCGGGCAGCAAGCCCATAGAAGAGATAACAGCCGAAGAGAATGATATTCTTGGGCACCGACAGCACCCACATCGATATGCCGGTCACCGAAACGATGGCATATTGAATCCAGTTGTAGAACGGCGGCTGCGGGCCGTAGCCGGCAAGCAGGTATTGTGAATAGAAAGATTGCTCCGCCTCGTCGAGATCGAGCGTATGAGGCAAGGCGATGCGCAGCGCGATATTGAGCAGGAAATAGACTGCCAGAAAAATGCTTGCGCTCGTAATGCTTTTGGTAATCCGCTCCAACATCGATCTCCACGTCAAGCCGGCAAGGCATGTGATTTACCGGTCAGCGCTCGGATCGTCGGCGGGGAAGCGGAGTTCGCCGCCACTGCCCATCAACTCCGCCGTTGTGCGCAACCGTCATTTCTCTTAAAAGGCCTGGCGACGGGATCGGGCCCTGCCGACCCAAGCCCTGCCGACCCAAGCAAGGAATGCCTACTACATGAAGAGTTCGATCGTTGAAAGCCGGCAATCCTGGTTTATGCGCAATCGCATGACGGTGCTGACGGTCGTCATCGTCGCAGCCTATGCGCTCTTCATCCAATGGTTCTGGGGTTGGCCTGTCATTATCAGGCAGTGGGCGGATGTCGGCGCCGGTCCGGTGATCGGCGCGCTGGTGCTCCTGACGAGCACCTATTTCCTGCGCACCTGGCGCATCTATGATTATTTTCCGAAGGAGACGGCCGGCCGGTTCGCGGTCCTCTTCCGCGTCACGCAGATCCACAACCTGTTGAACATCATGCTGCCCTTCCGCACCGGCGAGACCAGCTTTCCGCTGTTGATGCGCACGGAGTTCGGTATTCCGCTGACGCGCGGAACCTCGGCGCTGTTCGTCATGCGGCTGCTCGACCTGCACGCGCTTGTCGCCGCCGCCGGTATCGGTTTTGCCGTCGCCGCCGCAGATGCAGTTGTTGCCTGGTTGCTCTGGACGATGTTTCTGCTGCTGCCGGTCGCAGCTTTCGCCGCCCGCAAGCCGCTGCTGCGCCTCGCCGCCAGGCTGCTGCCGGGGAAGGCGCAGAAATTCGTCGCCGAGATCGAAAACGGGTTGCCGGTCGATGCCATCGCTTTTACACGCGCCTGGGCGATGACCATCGTCAACTGGCTGGTGAAGGTGATGGTGCTTGCCTGGGCGCTCGGCCTGATGGGCGTGCTGCCGATGGCGGCAAGCTTCGGCGGTGCGCTTGGCGGTGAGCTTTCCTCCGTGCTGCCGGTACACGCGCCGGGTGGCGTCGGTACCTATCCGGCCGGCATCACCGCCGGCGCCATTGCTCTCGGCGCTTCGAGCGAGCGGCTGGCCCTGGCCGCGTTGGCGCAGGCAAGCGTCAACGCCCACCTGCTGATCATCGTCTCAGCGCTGACGGGCACGGCGATCTCACTGCCGCTCGGGCGTCGCGGCAAGCTCTGAAATCCGTTTTCTGAGAAATGCCTGCTCCGGCTCCTGCCGGCAAAGCGACAGCGCCGTTCCATAGGCCGCGATCGCCTCCTGCCGCCGGCCGAGGCGCCGCAGGAAATCGGCGCGCGCCGAATGAGCGAGATGAAAGGCCTTGAGCTCCTGGCGTTCCAGAATGGCATCGACCAGATCCAGCCCCTTCGCCGGCCCTTCCGCCATCGCGATCGCCACGGCGCGATTGAGTTCGACGATCGGCGAGGGCTGAGCCGCCAGAAGAAGATCGTAATAGAAGGCGATCCGCCGCCAGTCAGTCTCATCGGCAGCAGGTGCCCTGGCATGCTCGGCGGCGATTGCCGCCTGCAGTGTGTAGGTGCCGATCTCTCCCGCCCGCATCGCCTCGGCAAGCAGCGCCGATCCTTCCGCAATCTTTTCATGATCCCAGAGCGAGCGGTCCTGATCGGCAAGCAGCACCAGCAGCCCCTGCTCATTGCTGCGGGCGGTGCGGCGGGAATCCTGCAGCAGCATCAGCGACAGCAGGCCGCGGACATCGGGATGCGGCAGCAGCGCCAGAAGCAGCCGGGCCAGACGGATCGCCTCCGCCGTCAGGTCGGCACGAACCACGGCCTCGCCCGAAGAGGCGGAATAGCCTTCGTTGAAGACCAGGTAGATGACGTGCAGCACCTGGTCGAGCCGCTCAGGCAGCGCCTCGCGGCCTGGCACCTCATAGGGGATATTCTCCGTTCGGATCCTGTTCTTGGCGCGCACGATCCGCTGGGCGACCGTCGGCGCCGGGGCGAGGAAGGCATGGGCGATCTCCTCGGTGGTCAATCCGCAGATTTCCCGAAGCGCCATCGCCGTCTGCGCATCGGAGGGGATGGCGGGATGGCAGCAGGTGAAGATCAGCCGCAGCATATCGTCCTCGATTGGTTCCATGTCGCCGATCTCCGTTGCATCAGGCGTGTAGAGGCTGTCCTCGATGTGATGCTGCGACGCATCGAAGCGCGCTCGCCGCCGGATCGTGTCGATCGCTTTGAAGCGCCCCGTGGAAACGAGCCAGGCGAAGGGATTGCCGGGAATGCCGTCGGCCGGCCATGTCCGGGCGGCCGCGGCGAAGGCGTCGTGCAGCGCTTCCTCGGCCCGGTCGAAATCGCCGAGCAGGCGGATCAGCGTCGCCAGCACCCGGCGCGATTGGGTTCGATAAATCTCCTCGATCAGGCTTTCCAACGGCGCACCTCAGTCCGGCAGGGTCAGCATCCGTACGGGCCGAAGTTCGACCGCGCCGAAACGCGCCGAAGGGATCCGCCCGGCGATCTTTTTTGCCGTTGCCATATCTGGCGCTTCGATGACGTAGAAGCCGGCCAGATGCTCCTTCGTCTCGACATAGGGACCGTCGGTCGCGGACAGAGTGTTGTCTCGAACACGCAGCACGGTCGCCCTATCAGGCATCTCAAGCGCATCGGCGTGGACCATGATACCGTCGCGGCGCAGTTCCTCGTCGAAGGCGAAATGCGCTTTGACGAGGTCATCGGTCTCTTCAGATGTCAGCGTGCCGTCGGTGTCGGCGCTGTTATAGATCAGGCAGATGTAGCGCACGACTATTTCCCATCCTGGATGGCATAAGTCGGGCGCACTTCGATTGAGCAATATCTGAGGATCGGAAAACTGGACACGATCGTCTTCGCCTCCTCGATATTCTCGGCTTCGATCAGCACGAAACCACCGAGGTGCTCTTTGATTTCGGCAAAAGGACCATCGGTCGCGGAGGCTTCGCCGTTGCGCAGGCGGACGGTGATCGCCGCTGACGGTTCATGCAAGGCGAGCGCCACCAGCAGATGACCGCTCTCGCGCCAGCGATTGTCGCTGGTGATGCACTCCTGTGTGAGCGCATCCCATTCGGTCTGAGGAACCAGCTTGCTTTTTTCCGTGTCGAACCAGATCTGGCATAGAAACTTCATTGGTACCTCCTCATTGAGCTGCGAATTCGTGGATGGGCCGCACCTCGATCGCGCCGAGCTTGGCAAGCGGGATGCCAGCGGCGATGCGGATCGCGTCGTTGAGATCCTTGGCCTCGATCAGGATGAAGCCGCCGAGCGCCTCCTTGGTCTCGGTAAAGGGACCGTCCGTTATCGACATTTCACCGCCCCGCACCCTAACGGTCACCGCCGCTTTCGGCGACTGCAACGCCTGGGCGACGATCATATGTCCGCTTTCGACGAGGTCCTTGTCATAGTTCAAGGAGTTCGTGTCGAGCTTGGCCTTCTCCTCTTGCGTCATGGCGTCGAGCACGCCGTTATCGAACCAGACCTGACAGAGATATTTCATCGCGGACAGCCTCCCTTGCGGCGCTTCAATGACTCTGGACGATCGAGCTTCGCGCATTTCGACATCGCCCTAAAAAAACTTTTGGTGGGTCGGCTGTCGAAACGGCAAGTCAGCACTCGACAAGGCTTCATCGAAACCTGTCGAGGAGAACGACAATGAGCATTCTTGAAATCGCGCTGGCAAGCCAGATCTGGGCACGTCGCCATGAAAAGCGTCAGCAGGAGTTCCTCGAAAGCGATGGGCTGAAGATTCTCCAGCGCGTCGCTTTCGCCTTCCTGGCCTTCACCCTGTTGATCGCAGGGCTGAATATTGCCGCTGGCAGGCCGCAGACGCTTGCACAGCGCTCAGTGCCTGTTGTGATGACAGGCCGATGAGGAAACGGCCTATTGGAAGGCCGTTTCGAAGAAGCTGCGCAGCTTGCGCGAATGCAGCGCTTCCGTCGGCATGGCGGCAAGCTTCTGCACGGCGCGGATGCCGATCTGCAGATGCTGGTTGACCTGTGTGCGGTAGAAGGCCGTCGCCATGCCCGGCAGCTTCAATTCGCCGTGCAGCGGCTTGTCGGAAACGCAGAGCAGCGTGCCGTAGGGCACGCGGAAGCGGAAGCCGTTGGCGGCGATCGTCGCCGATTCCATGTCGAGCGCGATTGCGCGCGCCTGGGACAGCCGCTTCACCGGCCCGCGCTGGTCGCGCAGTTCCCAGTTGCGGTTGTCGATCGTCCCGACGGTGCCGGTGCGCATGATGCGTTTCAGCTCGAAGCCCTCGTAGCCGGTGATTTCGGCAACGGCTGCCTCAAGCGCCACCTGCACTTCGGCCAGCGCCGGGATCGGCACCCAGACCGGCAGATCGTCGTCGAGAACATGGTCCTCGCGCATATAAGCATGGGCAAGCACATAATCGCCGAGCCGCTGGCTGTTGCGAAGACCGGCGCAGTGGCCGAGCATCAGCCAGGCATGCGGGCGCAGCACGGCGACATGATCGGTGATCGTTTTGGCGTTGGAGGGGCCGACGCCGATATTGATCATGGTGATCCCGGCATGGCCCTTCTTCTTTAGATGGTAAGCCGGCATCTGCGGCAGGCGCGTAAGCGCCGCATCGGTTTCCGGCGCGCTCGAGCCGGGCAGGGTGACGATGTTGCCGGGCTCGACGAAGGCCGTATAGCCGTCGCCGCCCTCCGCCATCAGCTTGCGAGCCCAGCTGCAAAATTCGTCGATATAGAACTGATAGTTCGTGAACAGCACGAAATTCTGAAAATGCTCGGCATGCGTCGCCGTATAATGCGACAGACGGGCGAGCGAATAGTCGATGCGTTGCGCGGTGAATGGCGCAAGCGGCGAGGGCTCTCCCGGTGGCGGGATATATTCGCCGTTGGCGATCTCGTCATCGGTGGTGTTGAGGTCGGGCGTGTCGAAAATATCGCGCATCGGAACGTCGATGAAGGCGTTTGTCGATGCTTCCACATGCGCACCCTCGCCGAAGGCGAAATGCAAGGGGATCGGCGTCGTCGATTCCGACACGATGACCGGAACATTGTGGCTCTTCACCAGGAGCGCCAGCTGCTCCTTCAAGTAATGCTTGAAGAGCTTCGGCCGGGTGACTGTCGTCGTATAGATGCCCGGTGCCGTGACATGGCCGTAGGAAAGGCGCGAATCGACATGGCCGAAGCTTGTCGTCTCGATGCTGACCTGCGGATAGAAAGCACGATAGCGCGAGGAGATCGGAGCGCCCTGCGCCAGCTCGGTGAAGCTCTTGATCAGGAATGCCGTATTGCGCTCGTAAAGCGCCGTCAGCGCCTCCACCGCCTTGGCGGGATCATCAAAGCTCTGCGACTGGAAAGGGGGTGGCGAGGATATGTCGAGCGGCGACAAAGGGGAGATTCGTTTGTTCATGACGCATTATAGAGAGTTGTTTTTGACAAGCAAACGACGCGCGCCGGCGGAATCCGATTATTTTATCGTCTTCCGCGTCAGATGCCGCTCACTGCACCGATGGCGCGCAGAAGGTGCCGTTTCTCTCCAGGCAGGTATAGCTCGCCCCGAAATGCGACTGTGCGCCACCGCCGCCATTGTGCACCACCACCGCCGAAAACGTGATCGCGAAGATCGCCGCAAACAGTGTGATGATGCTGAAACGCCTTGCCAGAATATACATGTCCATTGCCTTGCTCCCGATACGCAACTCTATCGTGACAAGGGTTTTGCCATGGGGCGGCTGAATGAGTGCTGAGATACCGGTTCATCCAGCGTTCAGCTTGCCGGGGAGGCTCGGGCGGGTTGCAGAGGGGATTTACATGGGTTCGCCAGGCCCGGCTCAACGCGTTCGATTTTGCCGGGTCGCTTGGGTGAAGGGGCGGAAAAGGGCCGCTGGCATGCCGGGGCGTTGGCATGCCCCGCGTTTGGTGATCGTCGTGCAGCCGCCTTACAGGCTCAGAGCCGTGTCCATGTCTGGGCCTTGCAGAGGACCTTCATCACGCAGCCTTGCATCCTCAGCGAATTGCCGGAAATCTTGCCCGAGCCGCTATAAGTCTTGTCGGCGGCCGGGTCGATGATCTCGCCGGCATAGCTGCCACCGGTTCCCGCAAGCGTGCCGATCTTCCGGCCGGCATATTTGCCGGTCTTCAGCGTCACGCAATAACTGCCGCCGCAGGAAGCGATCACCGCCGTATCGCCGGCGGCCGTCTTCCAGTTACCGACGATCGGCTCCTCGGCATGCGAGATCCCCGCGATCATTGTTATGGCGGCGGCGAGAACGAAGCTGCGGATCATCTTTTCCTCCATGATGTCCCTGATCGGCCGCGAAACTAACTGACGCGAACGTAAAGGTAAATAAGCATGATTGTTATCCCGCAGACTGGGCAAAAGACGCGAGAAAAAGCCGTGCGGCGGCCTTTCAAAAATATCGCCTGCTGATTTCATGATGAACGATCCCTTTATTTTCAGATCTGAATCTTTCGTAAAATTCGAGCGAAAATCCCTAATCCGCAAGGCATCTGATGTTTAACAAAAACCCAAATTTACCAAGCATTTGCACTTTGTTTGTCTAGAATTAATCATGCATTTTAGGCGTTTTTTGAAAGCCGTTTGGCATAGTGAACCCATCAAACGAGCGGGGCAAACCCGCCGGACCGCAAGGGCCGCAAGCCGCGATAGACGGCAAGGCCCAGAGGTAAAACAGGGTAAGTCATAAACAGGCTAACAGGGATAAAACCGATGGCACGCTTTGAAATGCACAATGCTGAAACGGCCACCATGGGTGGCGACAACAGCGCCGATGTCTTCTGCGAAATGGGTCTGATGTATGCGACCGGCCGCGGTTGCGAAGTCGATCTTGTCGCAGCTCACAAATGGCTGAACATCGCCGCAATCAAGGGCAACGACCGCGCCGCCGAGCTTCGTGCCGACGTGGCCGCCGCCATGGACAAGATGCAGCTCGTGGCAGCGCTACGCGCCGCCCGCGAGTGGATGACGGTTCACTGACATTGTCCTGCCGGCAAATCGGCAGGAACGATATAACAACCTCGAAAAGAGGGGCTGGCGGGCACTTTAGATGGGGCCGACGCCGGGAGAACGGAACCGCGACCGGATCCTCCACCCGGTCGCGGTTCTCGCTGTTTTACAGCAAAGAGTGAGAGCATGATGCCGCCCGAAAACCGCTGACATTTTCGGCACATGCTCCATCAGCCGATCTGTTTCAGCACCTGCGGCAGGGTTTCTTCGAGAAGCGCCATATCCGCCTCTGGCCCGACGCTGACGCGAATGCAGCGATTGAGGGGCGCCACGCCAGGCATGCGGATGAAGACGCCGCGTTCCATCAGACCGTCGACGATCGCCCTGGCATATGCGCCGTCGCGGCCGGCGTCGATCGCCACGAAATTCGTTGCCGAGGGCAGGGGCTCAAGGCCGTTTGCCCGGGCGATACCGCCGATCCGGTCGCGCGCCGCGTGGATTTTCCCGACCACCTCGACGAGATAGGCCTGGTCCTTGAGGGCGGCGAGCGCTGCGGCCGTCGCCAACCGGTTCATGCCGAAATGATTGCGGATCTTGTCGAAGGCCTGCGCCGTGCCGGCGGCCGAGATCACGTAGCCGGTGCGCGAGCCGGCAAGCCCGTAGGCTTTGGAGAAAGTGCGGGTGCGAACGACGTTCGGCAGGTCGATAAGCGAGGAAATCGACGGCAGCGACCCTGCCGGCCCGGTCTCGCTATAGGCCTCGTCGAGCACCATCAGCGTCGTCTCGGGCAGCGCCCGGGCGAAAGCGACGATCCTGTCGGCATCCCACCAGCTCCCCATAGGATTGTCGGGATTGGCGAAATAGACGAGCGGCGCATTCTCGCGCTTCACGGCATCCAGCAGCCCGTCGAGATCCTCACGGTCGTTTGCGTAGCGAACCGTCACCAGTCGGCCGTCGAAACCGGTCACATGGAAGTTGAAGGTCGGGTAGGCGCCAAGCGAAGTGACGACAGGCGCGCCCGGCTCGATCACCAGCCGGACGATTTGGCCGAGCAATTCGTCGATGCCGCTGCCGATGGCGATATTGGTGGCCGAGACGCCGAGATGGGCGGCAAGCGCTTGCCTGAGCGCGAAATTTTCCGGATCATTGTATTTCCAGATATTGCCGGCCTCCTCGCGCATCGCCGCAAAGACGGAAGGGGCTGGACCAAAGCCGTTCTCATTGGCGCCGATACGGGCCAAAACGGCAAGTCCGCGTTGGCGCTCGATCGCCTCGGGGCCGACGAAAGGAACTGTGGAAGGCAGGGCGCTGGCAAGAGGCGTGAAGCGCGAAAAGGCGGACATGCGACGGCGGTTTCCCGGATATCGTGACAATTGGCGAAACAATAGGCCCGGGCACGGCCAACGCAAGCAAGATTATTTCCGCAACGGCAGCCCAGCGCGTCTTTTCAGACGCGCGAGACGCCAATCCCGATTCAAGGAATTATGCAGCCTCTTGGCCTGTTCACGCCCGGAAGATCGGCCCGCGCCGGGCGGCGATCGCTTCCATATTGCCGACGAGGAAATCGGTGCGGACGACGCGGCGCAGAACCTCGGGGTCCATAATGTTGATGAACCGCACGCCGATGCGTTCCTTGTGACGATAGACTTCGGCGCATCCGATGCGATAGGCGAGGCCGAGAATGTTGAGATAATAATGCTTCGGCAGGCCGGCCGTGGTCGATACGACAAACGTCGCGCCACCCTGGGAAATATCGATGATCTCGGCGCTTCGCATCGAGACGCCTGTGAGGCACGGCCGGACGGCGACGATGCGGGCTGGCCGCTTGACGCTGAATTCTTCCCAGCGCAGGTCGTAAACAGCGGACTTCACCGTGGCAAGGTGTGTGGCGCGGAGCATAGACATTCACATTCTCCGTCAGGACGCATTTGGGGTCTATGATCTCGATCAGGGCGGTTTTGATCGAGCAAGCTGGTCTTCATCCCGAGCAATCTGGTCTTGCTCCCAACCAAGGTCACATGAATGTTTTGCACATTCGTCAAATATAAAATTACAATTTTAACGAGTTCAAACTTTGTTCCTATGCGGGACGCCGTCATGTCCATTATCGGGACGCGGGCTTTCACTCCTTGGTATCGTTTCAGGCAAGAATTCTGACGGCGAGATATCCGCCGCCGGCGGTCAGCGCCGTCAGCAACGTGCCCCACGCCATGTCGACAAGGCTCATGGCGAGTGGCCAGTTGCGGAGTGTGGCAAGATTGGTGACGTCATAGGTGCCATAGGCCGCCAATCCTAGAATGGCGCCGTGAAGAAACGCTGTGGCGATCGAGCCTGCCGACAGCGCGGGCAGCACTGCAAGCACGACCACTGCGGCGGCGAAGAACAGGTAGAACAATGCGGCGACCGCTAGATTGGGGGAAGGCAGCATCAGCGCCCCCAACTGGTCGCGATAAAAGTTGCGGGCGATGAGGCCAAGCCATATCCCGTCGCAGACGAGCAGGGTGAGAAAGGTGCCGGCATAGGCCAACAGTGATGTCTTCATCGTCAATCTCCCGAACCTGCCTTTTCTACGCAGCAAAGGCCGACCGGATTGCCGCCCGTTCGATTTCGGTGCAATTTTCCCGAACTCTTTCAACTGCCGGGCGTTCTGCCTTGATCGATGACGCAGGGCGCGCTTCGAATGACGACAGCGAGGAGTTGAAAATGGCCAACGTTAAAATCCCTTTGGAATCATGGGTTGTGGTCTGTGACGGAGCCAAGGCTCTGATCATGCAGAACGCGGGCGATGCCCAACTGATGAACCTGAAGGTGCTGGAAACCCTGACGCAGCCGAGCGCGCCGGATCGCGAGATTGGCGCCGATAAGCCCGGCCGAACCCATGCAGCAAATGGCTTCAGCGGCAGCGCTGTCGAGGAGACCAGCTGGCAGGATCAGGCCGAAGCCGAATTCCTGAAACAGGTGGCGGAAAAGCTTGACGAACTGGTGCAGGAAAAGAGTGCCCGCCGCATCGTTATCGTCGCACCGCCAAAAGCGCTCGGCACATTGCGGCCGGCGCTCAGCGCCGATACCCAGGCCGTGATCACCGCGGAAGTGGCGAAGGACTATACGAATATGCCGGTCGATGAGATCGAGCGCCATCTCGCCGCCTGAACCGACAGAAGCCTATCGACAGCGCCGCGCGTCGATTCCGGCGCGTTAAGGACGCTGTACACTTTGAATGATGGGGGCGCGGGTCGAGAGGCCCGCGTTTTTGTGTCATATCGACGGCCTCTGCCCGGCAAACAGGTCTTCATGATCGGCAAAGAGTGCCGCCAGGCGGTCGATGACGATCCTGACCTCCGGCCGTTGCCGCTCGTCGTCATGCGCAACGATCCACATTTCGTAGGTCAGTTCGTCGATGAGAGGCCCGGCGCGGACAAGGTGGCGTTCCGGGTCGCCGATGAAACATGGGAGCACGCCGCGGCCGGCGCCCCCACGGATCAGGTAAAACAGCATATGCGGCGTGTTGGTCCAGCTGGTGATCCAGTAATCCGGCTGTTCGAACGTCCATTTGTCCGCCGGCGTGACGGCGGTATCGGTGCCGAGCGAGATCCAGTTGCAGTTGGCTTCGTCATAGTCTGCCGCCTGGTAAACCGCATGCGCCACCTTGACCGAGCGGCGGATCGCGACGTTACCGCTGTCCGGCCGGCTGTGGCCAACGGCGATATGCGCTTCCCGGTAGGTGAAATCGACGCTGGCATCAGAGGTCTTGTAGCACATGCGGAAACTGTCCTTCGGCGTCCAGACGCTGGCCAGATGGTCGGCGATGAAACGCGACGTCCAGCTGTCGGCGGCCGTCGAGACGATCGGCAGTGTCAGAACCTCGCCGCGCCAGTCGGAGATCGCACGCGCCGCATCCTGCATCAGCCGGACGCGGCCGAGCAATTCCTGCCCGTCCCTCGCGAGCAGATAACCGGTGGGGCCGCGGCTGAACAGCGATCTGCCCGTCACTCGTTCAAGCGCCAGCATCCGCCTGCCGATCGTCGGCGCGCTGAGCCCGGTGCGCGCGGCTGCGGCCGAGAGCCCGCCGCCGGTCGCGACATGGAAGAAAAGTTGCAGGTCGTCCCAGCTCGCATCTTTCATGGATGAAAACCCCCTTTCCCCAGCGCCTCTACATCGGAGCGGCGTGAAGCCCTAGCTCAAGTGCTCCAGCCAATAGATGGAGGATGAAGCAATGCTTCTCAACTGGGTAGTTCTCTTCAGGGAAATTGAAATCCGCAATCGCCGGATCCGCCGCGATGCTTTTGCCGACCCGCTCGATCGACCGGAGTGGCACGGGAGTCTCTGGGTCGTTCCGATCATTGCTCGTCTGGCCGCAAGGCGGGACGTCGAAACAAAAATGCCGCGCCGCAATGATCTACCGATCGCAAGCCTCAGGTTTCGAAGCTCAGTCGTAGCACGTGGTGCAGAAATTCCGGATTGAGCAGCATGTTGAAGCTGACCGTCACCCATTCGCCTTCGCGCTTGACCATGGTTGCGCCGATCTCGTCATGGATGCCGAGAATTTCGAGGAAGAAATGGCTCGGCATTTCCAGGTTCGGGCTGACTTCGAGCAATGCGCCGGCAAGCGTGATCGTGCGGATCAGGCAGCGCACCTGCGTTCCGGTGCTGAGGTGATGGCCGACGAAGATGATGTTGCCGGGCCTGTCGAGATTGAATTCCCTGTAAGCACGTTCCGGCTTGGGGTGTTCTGTGTCGAGGTGCATCTGAAAGGCCCTTTCAGCCTCCGCTTGTTCTACCACAGGATATTAGTTGAAGAATGCTGACAGCTGCTGAACAACATCGATAAGATTGAATGTTTATGTGGAACTTGCGGGGAAATCGCACCGATTTCGAGCAGATTTGCCCCAAATTTGCTCATTCCCAAATTTGCTCATTATCAAGTGCGCATGCGCCATTCTTGACATGTCGGCGGCGTTCGCGCATACAGAGGCCGGTTCGAGGCACCGGCCGCTCGCGGATGAAAATCCATGGTGAAGTCCTCGCGATCATGGTCACGGCCCCTTGTGCATGCTGACTGGCGGCAATGCGAGCTCCCATTCACAGTCGAAGAGCATGCCTTGCGAAGGCTCACTCCATGACGGCGAACTATCCTGCCATTGAAGAATTGAAGGCCCAGGCCAAGCGATTGCGCCAGGCGATGAACGATCGCGGCACCGCACTGACCCACAGTGCAGCCCTCGAAATGATTGCCCGCCAGCACGGCGCACGCGATTGGAACACGCTCGCAGCCCTTGCGGCAAAGCCCAATACCAGCCCGAAGACACAGCTCTTCGTCGGCGCCCATATTCGCGGCCGCTATCTCAATCAGCCGTTTACCGGCGAGATTCTGGCGCTTTCGGCCTTGCCGGGCGGCGATCTCCACAGGATCACCATCCATTTCGACGAGCCGGTTGATGTCGTCACCTTCGAGAGCTTTTCGGCCTTTCGCCGGCGCGTGAACGCGCAGATCGATGCCGACGGCGTCTCGCCGCGGAAGACCTCGAACGGCGTGCCGCATCTGGTGCTTGATCTCTAGATTGCTTTCTTTCTTTTGAGGCCGTCCAGATCCGGATGATTTAGCCGGCTCGGGCCTTGCCTCCTATCGCACGGATTTCTCCATGACCGCTCTTTCCCAAGGCAACGCCTTTCTCACCGGCTGGCTGCCGGCCGTCTTCATCAAAACGGCGGCACCGATCGTCGCGATCACCACCGTCAACGGCCTGTTCACCGTCGTCGATGCCTACTTCCTCGGCGCCTATGTCGGCCCTGACGCGCTTTCTGCCGTCAGCCTGATTTTCCCGGGGCTGATGCTGCTCGTCGCCTTGCAATCACTGGTCTCGAACGGCATGGCCAGCATCCTTGCCCGCCGGCTCGGCGCCGGCGATCGCCAAGGCGCGCGCCGAGTATTCACAGGCGCCCATACGCTGGCGCTCGCCGTCATCCTGATGCTCAACGCGGTCTACTGGACCGCGGGCCGGCAGATCATCGATGCCGGTGCTGCCGGCAACGCCGCGGTGGCTGAGGGCGCCATGCTGTTCATGGGCACAATGATCGCCTTTGCGCCGGTCAGCTTCTTCCTGTCGCTGCATCTCGACGGATTGCGCTGCGAAGGCAAGATCGGTTTCATGACGCTGGTGACGCTGTCGGCCTCGCTGCTGAACATTCTCGCCAACTGGCTGTTCATGGCCGTCATGCATTGGGGCGTGCTCGGTTCGGCGGTCGGCTCCATCACATCGCAATTCGTCTGTCTCGCAGCCGTGCTCGCCTATCGCCGGCGCCGGCCGGCGGCCCTCAGGCCTTCTTTGGAAACCGCATTGACCGAGTGGCGCGGCATCGTCGCCTTCGGCGCGCCGATGAGCCTCGGCTTCATCGGCATATCGCTGGCCTCGGCAGCCATTCTGATCAATATCTCGCTCTGGAACTCGCATGACCACGTCGCGACGATCGCCGCCTACGGCATCATCACCCGGATCATGACCTTCACCTATCTGCCGCTGCTCGGCCTCAGCATTGCCCTGCAGACGATCGCCGGCAACAATCATGGTGCTGGTCTCAAGCTTCGCGTCGGCCAAAGCCTGCAGATCGCCATGCTCGCAGCGCTCGTCTATTGCAGCCTGGTGGAGATCACCGTCGAGTTGCTGGCTGGCCGCCTCGGCGCCGTCTTCGTCGCCGATCCCGCCATTGTCGCCGAGGTCAGGCGAATTCTGCCCTGGACGATCGGCGCCTATTTTCTTTTCGGGCAGATGCTGATTCTGTCTTCCTATTTCCAGTCGATCGGCGATGCGCCGCGCGCGGCGATCTTCGGCCTGTCGCGGCCCTACCTGCTGACCCTGCCGCTCACTTTCCTGCTGCCCTTTATCTTCGGCGAGCAGGGGATCTGGATGGTGCCGGTCTTTGCCGAGGCAGGCATGTTTATCCTCGCCTTCCTTGTCCTGTCACAGAATGCAAAACGCCGCGGCTGGCGTTACGGCCTCCTGCAGGCCTGAATCGCAAGAGCCGCGCTGCGGAGCGCGGCTCTTGCCTGATGCCGTCTACTCCTTGCCTGTCGGAGCCGCCGATGTCGCCGCTTCCGCCTCGTTCAGCGCCTCGGCGCATTCCTGGCAGCAGACCTCGACCGTCTTGCCGCCGAGCTTGACGGTGATGGTCTCGGCGCCGAGTTCGCAGTCGCAGGCGGCACAGGTTGTCTTCTTCATCTGGTGATCCTCCGGTTGATCGTCCACGGATCGGGACGGGCTGATAAGATCATCGAAGACCGCAACGCCGCTGTCGAAATCTTTAGCGATCGACCTGGACCATCACCTCCGGCGCAGCTGCGTCGCGCGCTGGAATTCGGCCGGGGTCTGCCCGAAGGATTGTTTGAAGGAAGCGCTGAAATGGCTGTGGCTGGAAAAGCCGAGATCGAGCCCGAGCGCGGTCAGATCGTCGTACTCTCCGAGTAGATCGAGCGCGCGGGCAAGTCTCAGCCGCAGCTGATAGCGATAGAGCGGTGTCGCCTCGACCTGTTGGAAGACCTGGGTGAGATAAACCGGCGAGACGCCCACTTCGACGGCGATTTCGCCGAGCGTCCAGCGCCGCGCGAGATCGGAGGAAAGCACCAGCTTTGCCCGGTCGACGAGTTTCTGCCGGCCGGCGCTGGCGCCCGGCGCATGCGATGTGCGCTCGCCGAGCGAGCGGCGGACCAGCGTCAGTGCGAGTGTTTCTGCCTCCAGCGTTTCGGCGACATTGCGGCTCAAACCGTGACGCAGGAGGGCGACCAGCGCCTGTGCGCGCGGATCGATCCGTCGGCGCTGGCGGCGGAAGGAAAAAGCAGGGCCGGGCTGCACCTGATCTTTCGGCGCGAGTTCTTCGAGCATGGTTTCGTCGATTGCCAGATCGATGCAGGCGTCGCCACCTTCGATCGGATGGCTGATCCGATATCCCTGGCCGGCATTGAAGAACAACAGCTGATTGGCTTCGGCCACCGTGTCATTGCGGCCGACATGCCGCATGAAGACGCCGCGATAGGGATAGACGAGGCTTGTTGCGTGGGCGCATTCCTCGTCGCTCTTATGGCGGCACTCACCATTGCAGACGATGTCACGAATGGTGATCATCTTCGTTTGCAGGAGCGGTCCTGTTGAAAACTGCGACATTTGATGTTCCGGGTCAGGACAGGCCGCCGACGAGGCGGCCCGAGGCACAGTATCACAACTGACGCCTGTATTTTAGTAGCGACTATAGACGTGAACGTCGCTTTCTGTCTGCCCCCTGGAGAGACCGATATCTTTCAACTGATCGTCGGAAAGTTCCATTAGCGCATTACTGTTGCGCCGTTCGCCTATCTTGCGCGCCAGCCAGCGTGCTGCCGCGACGACGGCAAGAAGCAGGCCGGGACGGAAATGACGCGAAGAGCGAATATTCCGGGCCGAGATTGTGACATTCGAGCTGTGCATGGTGTCCTCCATCCGTGTTTGGATGGAGGCAGTGAACCATCAACGGCAGCTTGCCGCTGTCAGATTATTTAGCGATCTGACGCAGTCCTCACGCCTTGACCAGCCACTCGTGCTCGACGGCATTGTGGAATTTCCAGATCCGCGTCGGCCCGGCCATGACGTTGAGGTAATAAAGATCGTAGCCATGGCAGGCGGCGCAGGGGTGATAGCCTTTCGGCACCAGCGTCACGTCGCCGTCCTCGATCGCCATCGCTTCGTCAAGCGAGCGATCGTCGGTGTAGACGCGCTGGAAACCGAAGCCCTGCGGCGGATTGAGGCGATGGTAATAGGTCTCTTCCAGGAAGCTCTCGTTCGGAAGGTCGTCCTGGTCGTGCTTGTGCGGCGGATAGGACGATGTATGGCCGCCGGGCGTAATCACCTCGACGACAAGCAGCGAATGCGCCGAGCTGTCGTCCTCAGGCATGATATTGTTGACGTAGCGCACATTCGTGCCCTTGCCGCGCGTCACCTGCGCATGCGTGCCCGGCGGAATTTCCTTCGCCGGATAGGTGCCACCGCCGGGCGCCGAGCAGACGGCGAGCTCCAGATCAGTTTCAGCCGTCACCGACCACGTCGATTCCATCGGGATGTAGAGCGCATGCGGCGCGCCTTCGAACGGGTTCATGCGGCCGCCGAGCGTGCCGAAATCCTTGGTGCCTGCCGACGCCTTGCCCTTGCCGCTCACCCAGACGAGGCACACTTCGCGGTCGCCCGTCTCTCCGGAAACGGTCTCGCCCGGTTTCATCCGATGCAGGTCGAAGCCGACATAGGTCCAGCCGGCATTCTCAGGGGTGACATGCGTGACCCGGCCATGTGTGCCCGATGGTTTGACCTTGAGGTTTGGCATGGTGATTTCTCCTCGTAAGTTAGGGGGCACGGTCCCCTCATCCGGCTGCCGCCACCTTCTCCCCGAGGGGAGAAGGGATATGCCGCGCCGTCTCTTTTCCCCTTCTCCCTTGGGGGAGAAGGTGCCCGGAGGGCGGATGAGGGGGCCTCTTGCTCCAGCAGTTCGGCAGGACCTTTCAGTTATCCCTTCGGAAACCCTTCGGTCTCGACTGTATAACCCGCGGCGGTCATGACCCGCATCAATTCCGCATGGCCGATCTCGGCCATCTTCTGCGGAGGTGACTTGCGTGGATCCTGTTCTGCCTCGACAACGAACCAGCCTTCATAGCCGTGATCGGCCAGCCGCTGGACGATGGCGCCGAAATCGAGCGAGCCGTCACCCGGCACCGTGAAGGCGCCGAGCGCCACTGCGTCGAGGAAGGATTGCCGGCTGCGGTCGAGCCCGTCGACGACAGGCTTGCGGATGTCCTTGACGTGAACATGGTTGATGCGGGCGTGGTGGTTGCCGATGGCGCGCAGCACGTCACCGCCGGCAAAGGCGAGATGGCCGGCATCGAGCAGCAGCGGAATGCCTGCGCCCGAAGAGCGCATGAAGGCGTCGAGTTCCGGCTCGGTTTCGACGACGGCGGCCATATGATGGTGATAGGAGAGCGGCATGCCCTGTTCGGCGCACCATTCCCCAAACTCGGTGACGCGGCGGGCATAGGCCTTCATCTCGTCGTCGGAAAGGCGCGGCTTGGTCGCGAGCGGCTTGGACCGGTCGCCCTGGATCGAGCGGCCGACCTCGCCATAAACGATGCAGGGCGCATTGACCGCCTTGAACAGCTCGATCATCGGAGCGATGCGGTCTTTGTTGGCGGTAAGCTCCTCATTGACCAGCGTGCCCGAGAACCAGCCGCCGCACAGCGTCACGTCGGCGGCGCGCAGGATGGGCAGCATATCCTGGGGATTGCTGGGGAAACGACGGCCTTGCTCCATGCCGGTAAAACCGGCGCTGCGCGATTGCCGAAGGCATTCCTCCAGCGATACGTCGTCGCTAAGTTCAGGAAGATCGTCGTTCCACCACGCGATGGGCGACATGCCGAGTTTGGCCTTCATCACATTCTCCTTAAAAGCACTGCAGAAGAGCGGCTCCGCTCCTCCGAAAAATGACAGCAGTAGATTAGCCGATGCGCTGGGCGGCGCGTGCGTCGACATAGCCCTTGCGCGCCTCGTTGACCTGTTCGCGGGGGCTGACCTCCGGCACCGCGACATCCCACCAGTGGCCACCGGCCTCCGTGGTAACAAGCGGATCGGTGTCGATGAGGAAGACCGAGGTGCGATCGTTCTTCTTCGAACCGGCGATCGCCTGCTCCAGCTCGGTGATCGAGCCGACCTTGACGGCAATGGCGCCCATGCTTTCGGCATGCGCGCGGAAATCGATCTCCGGCATCACCTCGTGATAGGAGTCCTTGAGCAGATTGTTGAAGTTGGCGCCGCCGGTGCCCATCTGCAAGCGGTTGATGCACCCATAGCCGCGATTGTCGAGCACGACGATGTTCAGCTTGAGGCCGAGCATGACCGAGGTCGCGATCTCGGAGTTCATCATCATGTAGGAACCGTCGCCGACCATGACGACGACATCCCGTTCGGGATGCGCCATCTTGGCGCCGAGCCCGCCGGCAATCTCGTAGCCCATGCAGGAAAAGCCATATTCCATGTGATAGCTGCCCGGCGCTGTCGCCGGCCAGAGTTTGTGCAACTCGCCGGGAAGGCCGCCCGCAGCGCAGAGTACCGTCGTATTCTCGCCGCCGATCGTGCGCGCCACCGCGCCGATCACCTGGGCGTCGGAGGGCAGGGCGGCATTGGTCGTCGCCAACGCTTTAGCGGCGGCCTCCATCCAGGCCGTCTTCTCCGCAGCCGCCTTTTCGGCCAGTGCCGCCGGCGCCTTCCAGCCGGAAAGCCCCGCCGAAAGCGCCTTCAGCCCTTCGCGGGCATCGGCCACCAGCGGATGGCTGTCATGCTTCACCGCATCATAGGCGGCGATATTGAGACCGATCATCCTGAGGCTGTCGTTCTTGAACAGCGCCCAGGAGCCGGTGGTGAAATCCTGGCAGCGGGTGCCGACGGCGATAACGAGATCCGTCTCTTCGGCAATCGCATTCGCCGCAGACGTGCCCGTGACGCCGACCGAGCCAAGCGCCAGCGGATGGGTCTCGTTGATCGACGATTTGCCGGCCTGGGTGACGACAACCGGAATGGCGTGGGCCGCGGCAAAGGCGGCAAGCTCCTTCGTCGCCTGCGAATAAAGCACGCCGCCGCCGGCAACGATCACCGGCTTCTGCGAGGCCTTGATCAGCGCGATGGCATTCGCCAGCTCGTCGGCATCCGGTTGTGGCCGGCGGGTCGTCCAGACTTTTTCATCGAACAGGCTTTCCGGGTAATCGCAGGCTTCCGCCTGGACGTCCTGGCAGAGCGACAAGGTCACCGGGCCGCAATCCAGCGGATCCGTGAGCACTTGCATGGCGCGCTTCAGCGCCGAAATGATCTGCTCGGGCCGGGTGATGCGGTCGAAATAGCGCGAAACCGGACGGAAGGCATCATTGGCCGAAACCGTGCCGTCGCCGAAATCCTCGATCTGCTGCAGCACCGGATCTGGCGCGCGGTTGGCGAAGACGTCGCCCGGCAGGAAAAGAACGGGAATACGATTGACATGCGCGACGCCAGCGGCTGTCACCATGTTCAGCGCGCCGGGGCCGATCGAGGTGGTGCAGGCCATGAAGCGCGTGCGGAAATTCGCCTTGGCATAGGCGATCGCCGCATGCGCCATGCCCTGCTCGTTGTGGGCGCGATAGGTCGTCAACTCTCCGCGCACCTGATAGAGCGCCTCGCCCATGCCGGCGACGTTGCCGTGGCCGAAGATCGCCCAGACGCCGCCGAAGATCGGCACCTTTTTGCCGTCGACAATAGTCATCTGCTTTTTGAGGAAATGTGCGACGGCCTGCGCCATCGTCAACCGTATCGTCTTGCCCATCGGGGCCTCCCGAACTTTGAACTCTCTATCTATCTTCCCCTCCCCAACCCGTCTCCACAAGGGGGAGGGGCCAATCTGCCGGGCTCTCTGCTTCGCGCCGCAACGTTTCATCCTCGGGATGCTCGCTCATGGCGTGAGGTGATGCCTCAAGTTAAGTCCCTCCCCCTTGTGGGGAGGGGTTGGGGAGGGTCTTAATTTTCCTACTGACGCTCGCGCGTCTTCAGCCACGCCTCTGTCAACTGCCGGAAGCGGCCGGCCATATCGGTGATCGCTTCCTCGTCGTTCATTGCGCCCGAAAGCCAGGCGCGCGCCGCATCGGCAAAGATCGTTCGGCCAACGGCAAAGCCCTTCACCGAAGGAGCAGCCAGCGTCGCCTCGAAGCAGGAAATCAGCTCGTCGGCGGGCGCCTCGAGCCCGAGCAGTACGATACCGCGGCACAGGGGATCATTTTTGGCGATCACCGCATCGATCTTCTTCCAGGCTTTGCTCGATGCCTGCGGCTCGAGCTTCCACCAGTCAGGCTTGATGCCGAGTGCATAGAGCTCTTCCAGCGCGGTTGCGATCGTATCGTCCGTCAGCGGTCCGTTCTTGCCGGCAATGATCTCCACCAGCAGTTCGCGCCCGACCTTGCGGGCCGCCTCGAACAGCGTGCGCAGCTTCTCCTGTTGCTCGGTCTTCAATTCGGCCAGATCATCGGGATGGTAGAAGCACAGGCACTTGATGCAATGGCCAAGCGGCCATTCCACAAGCTGCGAGCCGATATCCTGGCTGAATTCGAAGCGCAGCGGCTTCGAGCCCGGCAATTCCACCGGCCGGCCGATCCACGAAAAATTCTTCGCCGCCGCATCGAAGAAGGCGTCACGGCCGAAACGTTCGTCGATCAGCATGCCGTAGCCGTCGCGGCCATTCGAAACCCGCGACGCGGCGGCGACCGCCAGCCGCTTGAAGGCGACGATCTTTTCGTGGCCGACGCCGAGTTCATCGGCGACGCTGACGAGTTGTGAACGATGATCGATCGCCAGCGCCATCAGCAGCGGGATTTCGCCGCGCCGGGTCGATGCCCAGTGAATATGATTGATCGCCTCGTCCTTACGCAGCGCCCGGTGTTTGCTGCCACTCGTCAGGAAGAAGTCGAGTTCCGCCCAGGTCGGATATTCCGGCGAGCAGAGCAGGCGGGAGACGGCAAAGGCGCCGCAGGCATTGGCCCAGGTGGCGCAGGTCTTCAGCGGCTCGTCACGCAGGAAGCCGCGCAGGAAGCCGGACATGAAAGCATCGCCGGCGCCGAGCACGTTGAAGACTTCGATCGGAAAACCCTGGCCGACGATGCCGGCTTCAAGATCGTCGGCGATCGGCCCGTCATAGACGATGCAGCCCATGGCGCCGCGCTTGAGCACGATCGTCGCCGGCGACAGGCGACGAATCTCCTTCAGCGCGCCGAGCACGTCGTCGGCGCCGGAAGCGATCAGGATTTCCTCTTCGGTGCCGATGATGAGGTCGCAATCCGGCAGCGTCTCCTTCATCTTCGAGGACACCCGGTCGGATTTCACGTAGCGCTCGAAGCCTTCCGCATGGCCGGCAAGGCCCCAGAGGTTCGGCCGGTAGTCGATGTCGAAGATCACCTTGCGGCCGTTCGCCTTGGCGATGCGAATCGCCTTGCGTTGCGCGGCCTCGGTATTCGGCCTCGAGAAATGCGTGCCGGAAACGAGAACGGCGCGCGACGATTTGATAAAATTCTCATCGATATCGCCTTCATCGAGCGCCATGTCGGCGCAGTCGGACCGATAGAAGATCATCGGCGACACCCCCTCGGCCTCGACCGCAAGCAGCACCAGCGCCGTCAGCCGCTCCTTGTCGGTGACGATACCGTCTGTTGCCACACCTTCGCGCGCCGACTGCTCGCGGATGAAGCGTCCCATCTGCTCGTCGCCGACGCGGGTGATGAGACCGGATTTGAGGCCGAGCCGCGCCGTGCCGATGGCGATATTGGCCGGGCAGCCGCCGACGGACTTGGCGAAGGAGGCAATGTCCTCCAGCCGCGAACCGATCTGCTGGCCGTAAAGATCGACCGAGGAGCGGCCGATAGTGATTACATCAAGCGCCGGCTCCGGCTGTGAGCTCGGATTCGATTGTACCATGATGTCCTCCCGCTAGATTTTGCGCGGCTTCCAGTGCCTGCGAATTTTCAATAATGAAACATCGGTTCCGTTATTTTGTCAATTCGGAATGTTTATTCCATTTTCGCTTTTCCAGCTTTTGGATGCTGAAGCTTGCGGCGCCGTTCGGCGATCGCCACCGGAAGCGCCATGGTGAGCGCCATCGAGGCAGAAAGCGAGCGGAAGCCGGCGAAATCGGCTTCCGCCACCTCGAACCAGTGCGTGGCGCAGGCGGCAAGCGGCGAGAACGCCGAATCGGTGATCGCGATGACGGGGACGCCGCGGTCGGCAAGCTCCTGGCTCTGGCTGAGGCTGTCGGCCGCATAGGGCGAGAAGCTCGCGGCGATCGCTGCATCCTTCGGTGTTGCGAACTGCACCATTTCGGGGTCGACGCCGTTCGGCGAGGCGACGATCTGGTGGCGGATGTTGAGCTTGGAAAATGCGTAGGTCATGTGCGCCGTCAGCGGGTAAGAACGCCGTTTGGCGATCAGATAGATCGTTTCGGCGGCGGCAAGGATACTCACCGCTTTCGTGAACGTATCGCTCTGCACCGTCGCCGCCAACCGGTTGACCGACTGGCTGGCCGCGGCAATGAAACCGGAAAGCAGATTGGCATCCTCGTCGTCGCCGCTCGTTTGCTCCAGCGTGACGAGCCGCTCTTCATAGCTCAGGGTTCGGTCGCGCAGCCTTTCGCGGAAGATGCTCTGCAGGTCGGAAAAGCCTTCGTAGCCCAGATGATGCGCCAGGCGCACCAGCGTCGAGGGCTGGACGTCGGAGGCGGCTGCAATGCTTGCCGTCGTGCCGAAAGCGATCTCGTCGGGGTTGCCGAGCGCGAAAGCGGCGACCTGCGCCAGCCGCTTCGGCATGTTCGCCTTGCGCTCGATGATGGTGCTGCGCAGGCTTTCGAAATCGCGCGGCACACGCGCCTGCCTCTGGGGATCGTTATCCATGCTTGCTGCCCGCGAGATGAAACAAATATTCCATATTATTGAGCATAGACGATTTCAAATCACACGCCTAATTGTTTTTAATCCTCTGTAATTGAAGGGTTTTGAACAATTTTTCGGGAAAAACGCGAAAATGCCTGCGGACAACTCTCTTGTCAAAATGATCCAAATATTCCAAAAATCTGCGCGCAGCTTTGGAGGAGACGGAAATGAAGTCACTTGGCATCGGTTTGATCGGCACCGGCTACATGGGCAAATGCCATGCGTTGGCGTGGAATGCGGTGAAGACGGTGTTCGGCGATGTCGAGCGTCCGCGTCTCGTGCATCTGGCCGAAGCCAATGCCGGGCTGGCGCAGACGCGGGCCGGTGAATTCGGATTCGAGAAGGCGACGGCCGACTGGCGGGAACTGATCGCCGACCCCGAGGTCGACGTCGTCTCGGTCACCACGCCCAATCAGTTCCACGCCGAGATGGCGATTGCAGCCCTCGAGGCCGGCAAGCACGTCTGGTGCGAAAAGCCGATGGCGCCCGCCTATACCGATGCCGAGCGCATGCTGGAAACGGCGGAGCGTTCCGGCAAGGTTGCCGCCCTTGGCTATAATTACATCCAGAATCCCGTCATGCGGCACATCAAGATGCTTGTTGGTGAGGGTGCCATCGGCACGGTCAACCATATCCGCGTCGAGATGGACGAGGATTTCATGGCCGATCCCGATGTCTTCTTTTATTGGAAGAGCGAGCTTTCCGCCGGCTACGGCGCGCTCGACGATTTCGCCGTGCACCCGCTGTCGCTGCTCTGGTACCTCTTCGGCCATGTCGAGGCCGTCATAACCGACATGGTGAAGCCCTATGCAGACCGACCGCTCAGCGACGGTGGCCGTCGCGCCGTCGAAAACCACGATGCCGCCAACGTGCTGATGCGGCTTGGCGGCGGCATCTCCGCTGTCTTGATGGCGAATCGCGCCGCCTGGGGCCGCAAGGGCCGCATCGCCCTGCAGATTTATGGTTCGAAAGGCTCGATCGTCTACGACCAGGAGCGGATGAACGAATTCGAACTCTATCAGGCCGAGGGTCGCGGCTCCGAACAGGGTTTCCGCAAGATACTGGCGGCGCCCGCCCATCGGCCCTATGATCGGTTCATCCCAGCGCCCGGCCACGGCCTAGGCTTCAATGATCTGAAGATTATCGAATGCCGCGAGCTGATCCGGGCGATATCGGGCGAGCCGTCGTCGATCGTGACATTTAAAGACGGTCTCAGGATAGAGAAGTCGGTGCATGCCATGGCACAGTCCTTCCACGAGCGTCGCTGGATCGAGATCGGCTGAAGGTAAGAAGCCGCTTTCCGTTGACGGCGCGCAGAGCAGGGAATAGGCCTTGGCGCGGTTGTCGGCGCATTTTCGGGAGTGAGATCGTGACGGATAGACTGGTGATCATCGGCGCGGGACAAGCCGGCTTCGCATTGGCGGCCAAGCTGCGTGCCTTGAAGGACGCGCGCCCGATCACCCTTATCGGCGCCGAAGACGTGGCGCCTTATCAGCGCCCGCCGCTTTCGAAGAAATACCTGCTGGGCGAAATGACCTTCGACCGCCTGCTGTTCCGCGCCGACCACTGGTATGCCGACAATAACGTCGATCTTCGCCTTTCGACCTGGGCCGAGCAAATCAAGCCGGACAGCAAACAGGTTCTGCTGCAGGATGGCTCTGTTCTCGATTACGGCACGCTGGCGCTCGCCACCGGCTCGACGCCGCGCCGGCTGCCGGCCGCAATCGGCGGCGATCTCGAAGGCGTCTATGTCGCCCGCGACAAGCGCGATGCCGATCTGCTCGCCGACGAGATGCGCCCCGGTCGCCGCGTCCTCATCATCGGCGGCGGTTATATCGGCCTCGAGGCGGCAGCCGTCGCCCGCCACCGCGGCCTTGAGGTCACCGTCATAGAGATGGCTGACCGCATCCTCCAGCGCGTCGCCGCGAAGGAGACCGCCGACATCATGCGCGGGATCCATGAGACCCATGACGTGGTGATCCGCGAGAAAACAGGGCTCAAGCATCTGGTCGGCAGGGATGGCCGCGTCACTGGCGCCGCCCTGTCCGACGGATCGGTTATCGACATCGACTTTGCCGTCGTCGGCATCGGCGTCGTGCCGAATGACCAGCTCGCCAAGGAAGCCGGCCTCGAAGTCGCCAACGGCATTGTCGTCGACGAATTCGCTCGCACCTCCGATCCGGCGATCTTTGCCGCCGGCGATTGCGCAGCTCTTCCCTGGCAGGGTGGCCGCATCAGGCTCGAATCGGTGCAGAACGCCGTTGACCAGGCCGAAGCGGCGGCCGCCGTCATCGCCGGTGGCAGCGAGCCATATGATCCGAAGCCGTGGTTCTGGTCCGACCAGTATGATGTCAAGCTGCAGATCGCCGGCTTCAATCTCGGTTATGACGAAACGCTGCTGCGCCCCGGCGCCCGCGAAGGCGCCCATTCGATCTGGTACTTCAGGCAAGGCCTGCTGATTGCCGTCGATGCCATCAACGACGCCAAAGCCTATGTGACCGGCAAAAAGCTGCTGGAATCCGGGACCAACCCCGACAGGTCGATTCTCGCCGACCCCTCCGCCGACCTCAAGCGCCTGCTTGGCTGAGCCCAAGACCGATCGTCGCAACGAATCACAGCCAGCGGAATCGCCGTGCTCGGCTCGCCGATGATATCGAACGCCGGGCAGCAAAGCTCAGCTTCTTCGCTAAAGAGAACGAAGCGCGATCAAATTCCGCGGATCAGCCCAGGAAATGCGGTCTGTTTAAGCAACCGGTCGAAATGCCGGCCACTGCATTTCTTCTGGTGAAACCTGAAAAAACCCTTGCATTCACAGACCGGTCACCATAGTTAGGCCGCACCGGAGAGGTGGCCGAGTTGGTCGAAGGCGCTCCCCTGCTAAGGGAGTATACGTCAAAAGCGTATCGTGGGTTCGAATCCCATCTTCTCCGCCATTTTGATTTTTCCCAGCTCAAATCGATTCTTACTGTCCGGCAGAGAACCCCCTTCGCTTGGGTAGGTCTCGCGGCTGCGCGATGAGAAAAATCGCTCCGCTCTGGGCGAGAGAATCGCCGGCGGGAATCACCGCCCGCTCCCATGCCCCGGCAAGCGGCGAAACCGGTTCTGTGCATGTCCGGTTACGCTTGCCGCAGTGGCGATATCTCCTTCAGCATCCGGATTTCGTCAAAAAGGCGTCCCAAATATGTTGCGCAGCCCATGTCCAGTTCATTGTTGATCCGACCTAAGCCGCCGCAAAATCAGGGTTTTCTTAACAAAGCATAAAGGAAATCGCGGCCGGTGGCCCGACTTGTGTCCTTTCAGCAACAGAATGTCGGGAAGGCTCCCCCAAAACCCCCGTCCGAGTAAGTTGGTGATTGCGTGACGGCTTCCGTCTTGTATTTTCAGCGTCGGAAGCAAGGGCGACTGATCGTCCACTTCTTCAAACACGGGGATGGGGCAGGGAACGCTGCTCAGCGAAAGATCCCAAACCCGATCGAAACTTTGAATTGGAGGTCATTTATGAACATCAAGAGCCTTCTTCTCGGCTCCGCTGCTGCTCTCGCAGTAGTTTCCGGTGCTCAGGCTGCTGACGCTATCGTTGCTGCTGAGCCGGAACCGGTTGAATACGTTCGCGTCTGCGACGCTTACGGCACCGGCTACTTCTACATCCCGGGCACCGAAACCTGCCTCAAGATCGAAGGCTACATTCGTTTCCAGGTCAACGTTGGCGAAGATATCGGCGGCGATTCTGACTGGGATGCGGTTACCCGCGGTCAGGTTCAGTTCACGGCCAAGAGCGATACCGAGTATGGTCCGCTGACCGGCGTCATCGTCATGCAGTTCAATGCTGACAACGCCACCGATCAGGAAGCCAAGCTCGACTCCGCTTACCTCGACGTCGCCGGCTTCCGCGCCGGTCTGTTCTACAGCTGGTGGGACGATGGCCTCTCCGGCGAAACCGACGATATCGGCTCTCCGGTTACGCTGCATAACTCCATCCGTTATCAGTACGAAACCGGCGACTTCTATGCTGGCATCAGCGTCGACGAGCTGGAAGACAGCCCGTTCTATGATGGCGAAGAAGCCAACAACGTCGGCGTTGCAGTCGGTCTCGGCGGTAAGGCTGGTGCATTCAGCTACCAGATCACTGCCGGCTATGACACCGACAATGAAGAAGGCGCCGTCCGCGCAATGGGTACGGTTGAAATCGGTCCCGGCACGCTCGGCCTCGCAGCTGTGTACGCCACCAACCCGAACGCTTACTACAACGCGGCCGAATGGGCGATCGCTGCAGAATACGCCATCAAGGCGACTGACAAGCTGAAGATCACCCCTGGTGTTCAGTACTACAGCGACTACGGTGTTGACGGCAGCGACTTCGCCGACGGCGATGCTTGGAAGGTTGGTCTGACGGTTGATTACCAGATCGTCGACAACTTCTACGCCAAGGCTTCGGTTCAGTACCTCGATCCGGAAGATGCTGACGACTCCACGACGGGCTACTTCCGTCTGCAGCGTTCGTTCTAATCTGATCTGATTTCGGTCAATCTGGAAAGCCCGGCTCTCGAGCCGGGCTTTTTGTATTTCGATAAATGGCAGGGATAGCTGCCGGATGTCCGGCGTCAATCAGGCTATCCGCAGGAGGCGAGAAAAGCTCGAATAGCTGCGGGAAGATTGCTGAGATGCAGGAGGGGTGCATGTCCTTGCCCTTCGACAGCATGCAGGATCAACCTTGAATGCCGCCGTGCCATTTCGCCCGCGGTCTCCTTTGAGAGCAGAGACGTATTTTCGCCACGGATCAGCATGAGCCGAAATCGGCTCAGGCTTTCGAATTGCTCCCAGAGATCGGGTAGCGGCTGGCTGAGATCGACCGATTTCAGTGCCTCCGCGATCGCCGGATCGAAATCGGCGACCGGCCTTCCGCCGATGTCGCGATAAATGGCACGTGCCATCTCGCGCCAGTCGTCGCTTTCAAGCGCGGTGAACGACGCGCCATGATTTTCCTTCAATATATCGGCCGCGGCGTTCCAGTTTGCCGGCCTTCTGCCGCCGTTGAGATAATCGCGGATCCGCGCCAGCCCTTCGGCCTGGACCACAGGCCCGATATCGTTGAGGATGACGGCTTCGAGAAGATCCGGCCGTGTCGCCGCGATCAGGTGCAGGATCAGCCCGCCCCGAGACGTGCCGATGAAGATCGCCCTCTCGATTCCGAGTGCCGCGCAGGCGGCAACGACGTCGCCGGCCTCCATCGTGAGATTGTAGTTCGCCTTGTTCTCATCCCAGGCCGAGTTTCCCCGCCCGCGCGAATCGAGCGCGATGACCCGGCGCGGTTCTGTCATGTCCCCGGAGAGAAGCAGCGCAAGCGGGTGAAAATCCCGCGTATTGCGGGTCAGGCCGGGCAGGCAGACGACCGGCAGTCGTCCCGCGGTTGCCGCCTCGCCGGGCCGATAGTCGCGGGCATAAAGCTTCAGCCCATCCGAAGACGCGTAAAATCGTTCCTGGAAACCGCTTGCATCCGTATCCGGCATCGCATCCCTCGAGAGTTGTTGATCCCGCAGATGTAGCCTGCTTCTCGAGCCGCGCCAAACGGCTTCAGGAGGCGCTGCGACCGCCGATCAGGTCGCGCTCGATATCGGTCGGCTGGCCGAGACGGGCCTTGTAGACCTCGTAATTCTCCATGACCCGCTGGACGTAGTTGCGCGTTTCGGGGAAGGGGATGCGCTCGATCCAGTCGACGATCTCGTCGATCGACTTGCCGCGCGGATCGCCATAGCGGCCGATCCATTCCGGTACCCGCTTCGGTCCGGCATTGTAGGCGATGAAGGTGAGAATGTAGGAGCCGCCGAAGGCGTCGATCTGCTCGCCAAGGTAATGCGCGCCGAGTGTGGCGTTGTAACCGGCATCGGCCGTCAGCTTGTCTTTCGAATAGGCGATGTTATGGCGCTTGGCCACCGCCTGGGCTGTCCCCGGCAGAAGCTGCAGCAATCCCCGCGCATTCGCCGCCGAAACGGCGGCTGGGTTGAAGGCGCTTTCCTGCCGGGCGATGGCATAGGCGAGTGCCTTGCCGGAGCCGGAGATATTGGCATTCGCCGGGATGACGCCGACAGGAAAGGCGAGTGCTGCGACGTCGATGCCGCGTCCATAGGCGATCTTGCCGATCTGCAGCGACAGATGGTGATCGCCGGATTGCTCAGCCTGTGCCGCAAGCACAGCCAGTTCACCCGGGCTCTGCAGTTGATCGGCGAGCGCCAGATAGAGAATGTCGGCCCGCCATCCGTGGCCTGCCGCCTCCAGCCGGGCGATCGCCTGCACGGCTTCGCGTCTCTGGAAGCGTTGCCGGTCGTCCGCGGTCGGCGAGGGATAGGTAACGTTCAGCGTCTTTCGCCCTAACCGTTCCGCCGCGAGCTGGCCATAGAAAGTGCCGGGAAAAGTCGCAGCCTTCGCATAGAATTCGCCGGATTTGCCAGGACCTCCGGCCTCCGCCGCTCGTCCCAGCCAATACCAGGCGCGTGAAACCGAGATCGGCCCGTTTGACGTCTGGAGGATCTTGCGGAAGTGTTGTTCCGCGGCAGCCGGATCCTGCAGGCCGCGAAGCGCGTACCATCCGGCATGGAACTCAGCCTCGACGATATCCGTCGGGCTCGTTGCGGCGTAATTTGCGACGATGCGATAGGCCGGCTTGAACTGTCCCTGGTCGACGAGACCACGGCTGACGATACGCTGCTCGTTCCACCACTCGCCCGAATTGACAAGGTCGCTGCGCTCGGGCGGCATCTGCTCCAGAAGTGCTGCCGCCTCGGCATATTTGTCCTGCTTGCGGAGATATTCGATTCGCGCAAACAGCAAGCCGGCATCGCCGCGCCATCTGGCATCGACGGTATCGAGTAGCGCGCCGGCATTGCCAGCCTTGGCGTCGACGGCAGACCAGGCCTTGTAGAGCGACTGCGCCTGGCCCATGTCTCCAAAGCGCTTAGCCTGCGCCACTCGGCCGCGATACATCAGATAGTCCATCCGCGCCTTGTGGTCGGCGGGCGTCAGCAGCGCCGAAAACTCGATGAGCATCTTATCCTCGATCGCCTTGTCGAGAGCCTCTCCACGCCAGACCCTGCGGATATATTTTGCCGCCTGCGCCTGCTTGCCCGTTGCAATCAGCGCCCGGCCGAGGATGACGGCGCCCTGCATCGTCTCAGGTGCGGTATCGCCGAAGGCGGCGAGCACGGCTGATGGGGCGGGGTTTTCATCATAGAGCGCGCGTTCGGAATAGGCGCGCAGCCGCGAAAGGCCCGGCCAGCTCTTGAGCTCTTGCGCAGCACTGGCGATTTCATAGGAGGGAACGCCCTTCAATCCGGAAACGGCGATCGCCCAGGTGAGGATATGGCGGTCGAGCGTATCGTCGCGCATGCTGTCGCGGATCGACAGCGCTAGCTGCGGGTCCTTGTCGGAAAGCGCGTCGAGGCCGGCTTTCAGATCGTTGTTGACTGGCGCGACTGCCGGATTGCGCGGAATGGCGCCTGTTGTGATCGATTCCGGTATGGCCGTCTCAGGAATGAAGCCGAGCGGCTTGACAGCAGGCACGGGCGCGCTCTCGCCGGGAAGCGGCGACGCTACACCGCCCCACGCGGCGGCAATGAAGCCGAAGGCGGACAGAATCAAGACAGCTTTCTTCATCCGGGATCTCGCAACGAAAACACGCCCTGCCATTTGGCTAGAGGCATCTTAACGAAACCTTACCGTACCAGGTAAAATTCATTCACATCTGCTATCGGAATTGCCCTAAACCGAACTCTACGCGCTTGTCGCGATGATTTCGGCGCTCTATGGTGCGCAAAATATTCATGGAATGCGGCCGAAGCAAGGATTTGGTCGTGAGGAGCTTTGCATGTTCAATGGGTCCATTCCCGCCCTCGTCACCCCCTTCACGGATGCCGGACTGATCGACGAAGACAGCTTCGCCGCGCATGTCGACTGGCAGGTCAAGGAAGGCAGCCGGGGTCTCGTTCCTGTCGGCACGACGGGCGAATCCCCGACGCTGTCGCATGCCGAGCACAAACGGGTGGTGGAACTCTGCATCGAGGTTGCTGCAAAACGCGTCCCCGTCATGGCCGGCGCCGGCTCGAACAATACACGTGAGGCGATCGAGCTTGCCCAGCATGCCCAGAAGGTCGGTGCGGACGCAGTTCTGGTCGTCACGCCTTACTACAACAAGCCGACGCAGAAGGGCTTGATCGCGCATTTTTCGGCGATTGCCGAGGCCGTCGATCTACCGATCTATATCTACAACATCCCCGGCCGCTCCGTGGTCGACATGACGCCGGAAACGATGGGTGCGCTCGCCAAAGCCCACAGGAATATCGTCGGGGTCAAGGATGCGACGGGCAAGATTGAGCGTGTCTCCGAGCAGCGCATCACCTGCGGTTCGGATTTCAGGCAGTTGTCCGGCGAGGATGGGACGGCGCTCGGCTTCAACGCCCATGGCGGTGTCGGCTGTATTTCGGTAACGGCCAATGTCGCCCCGCGCCTCTGCGCCGATTTCCAGGCGGCGACGCTGGAAGGCAACTATTCGAGCGCGCTGGAATATCAGGATCGGTTGATGCCGCTGCATAAAGCGATCTTCCTGGAACCTGGTCTTTGCGGCGCCAAATACGGGCTCTTCAAGCTTGGTCGTATGAGCCGCAACGTCCGCTCGCCGCTGATTTCGACGCTGGAACCGGCAACGGAAACGGCGATCGACGCCGCCCTGCGCCACGCCGGGCTTCTGAACTGAAGAGACCGGCCGTCTTCACAAGGCCGGGTCGTTCCCCTACATAAGGGCAAGCAATGAGGGCGCGGCTTTTCGCGCCCTGAAGGGAATATCGTCATGGCCCCCAAAGGCAGCCAGCGCGTGGTGAACAAGGTCGTGGCCGAAAACCGCAAGGCCCGCTTCAACTACGAGATCATCGATACCTACGAGGCCGGCCTCGTGCTGATGGGCACGGAGGTCAAGGCGCTACGCGAAGGAAAGGCCAATATTGCCGAATCCTATGCGTCGGATGAGGGCGGCGAGATCTGGCTGATCAATTCCTATTTGCCGGAATATCTGCAGGCGAACCGCTTCAATCACGAACCGCGCCGACGCCGCAAGCTGCTGCTGTCGGGGCGTGAAATTCATCGCCTGCGCTCTGCTATCAACCGCGAAGGCATGACGCTGATCCCGCTGAAGATCTATTTCAACGATCGCGGCCGGGCAAAGATGGAGCTGGCGCTCGCCAAGGGCAAGAAATTGCACGACAAGCGCGAATCCGAGAAGGAGCGGGATTGGAACCGGCAGAAGAGCCGCCTTCTGAAGGACAATGGCTGACCACACTGGGCTGCCCACTATGCCGTGATTGGCGATCACACTGCAGTCGGCCGCTGTCGCTGATCTCGAGTGTGCAGGTATGGCGGTGCGGGGAGGGGCTGCCACGCCCTTTCCCTCGCGGCCACTCGCTTCGAAATGATCGATTGAGATCAATCCTCTACATCGTTCGCCGGTGCGACTTCGACCTGACGTGGGGCTCGCTCGGCGGGATCGCGACCAATTTCAGCTTTCAGAGATAGGAGATCGATGAAGTGATCGGCTTGGCGACGCAGGTCGTCGGCAATCATCGGCGGCTGGGTCGCCATGGTTGAGATCACCGAGACCTTGCGGCCCCTGCGCTGCAACGCCTCGACCAGGTTGGTAAAGTCGCCGTCGCCCGAGAAGATAACGAGATGATCGACAGTTTCGGACTGTTCCATGGCGTCGATCGCAAGCTCGATGTCCATGTTGCCCTTGATCTTGCGTCGACCCATGGAATCCGTGAATTCCTTGGCAGGCTTGGTGACGACTTTATAGCCGTTATAGTCGAGCCAATCGATCAGCGGCCGGATCGACGAATATTCCTGATCTTCGATCAGAGCCGTATAATAGTAGGCGCGCAGCAAATAACCGCGTTTCTGGAATGCTTTCAAGAGCTTGCGGTAATCTATGTCGAAGCCGAGGCTCTTGGATGCAGCGTAAAGGTTGGCGCCGTCAATGAAGAGTGCAATTTTCTCGCGTGGGTCAAACATCGCTTACCAATCCAATGAGAGCAATAGAAATCCGCAGGACCAAAATCCAATAAAAACAATGACTTGTGTTTTGACTTCGATCTGATCCATATTTTAACAATTATTCATATATGAAAGATTTAGGGCACGATTCGGCATATTCCAAGCAACCTTCGGTGGAATTGTGACATTCTCCATGGAAATTTAGCTCGGCCGCGGATAAAGACGAGGGGAGCCGGAATGAAAAACTTGTATTTGCCCGGTTTTAATTGTATCCGGCGTGCTAATCCCGAAATGACGACCGTAAAGGACAGGCAATGGCCCGTGTCACAGTTGAAGATTGCATCGACAAGGTGGAGAACCGCTTCGAGCTGGTTCTGCTCGCCAGCCACCGCGCCCGGCTGATTTCCCAGGGTGCCTCGATCACCATCGATCGCGACAACGACAAGAACCCGGTCGTCGCCCTGCGCGAAATCGCCGACGAGACGCTTTCGCCCGATGACCTCAAGGAAGATCTGATCCATTCGCTGCAGAAGCATGTCGAAGTCGACGAGCCCGAGCCCGATCCGGCCAGCATGATCGCCGCCGGCGGTGTCGCCGCAGCCGACAGCGAAGAGCAGGACGACGTGCCCGAGACGATCACTTTCGACCAGATGTCGGAAGAAGAGCTGCTCGCCGGCATTGAAGGCCTCGTGCCGCCGGAAAAGAGCGACGACTACTAAGCGCGTAGCCTGATCCAGGTCGCATGTGATCCCCCGGTTGAATCCGATCCGGGAAAAGTTTCATGCGATGGAAAAGAGCGATGATTACCAATCGTCAATCTTGCGCCTTTATTGCTTAGGCATATTATTGCCCATGTGTGCGCCAATCGTTGATTGGCGCGCTTTTATTTTTATCGGAGTGGCTTTGGAATGATGCGGCAGTACGAGCTCGTGGAGCGGGTTCAGCAATACAAGCCCGATGCCAATGAAGCACTGCTGAACAAAGCCTATGTCTACGCCATGCAGAAACATGGCCAGCAAAAGCGCGCGAGCGGCGATCCCTATATTTCCCATCCGCTCGAAGTCGCCGCCATCCTCACCGACATGCACCTCGACGAATCGACGATCGCGGTTGCCCTGCTGCACGATACGATCGAGGATACGACGGCGACGCGCGCCGAGATCGACGAACTCTTCGGCGAGGATATCGGCCGCCTGGTCGAGGGTCTGACGAAGATCAAGAAGCTCGACCTCGTTACCAAGAAAGCCAAGCAGGCGGAAAACCTGCGCAAGCTGCTGCTGGCCATTTCCGACGATGTGCGCGTGCTGCTCGTCAAGCTTGCCGACCGTCTGCACAATATGCGCACCCTCGATCACATGTCGGCCGACAAGCGGGCCCGCATCTCCGAGGAGACGATGGAAATCTATGCGCCGCTCGCCGGCCGCATGGGCATGCAGGACATGCGCGAGGAGTTGGAGGAACTCTCCTTCCGGCATATGAACCCGGAAGCCTACGACACCGTCACCAAAAGGCTGGAAGAGCTCTCCAAGCGCAATGAAGGCATTGTCAAGAAGATTGAGGCCGAACTGCGTGACCTGCTGGTCGCAAGCGGCCTGACCAGCGCCTATGTCAAGGGCCGGCAGAAGAAGCCCTATTCGGTCTTCCGCAAGATGCAGTCGAAGTCGCTTTCCTTCGAACAGCTTTCCGATGTCTACGGCTTCCGGTTGATCGTCGAGGACATCCCCTCCTGCTATCGGGCACTCGGCATCGTTCACACCCGCTGGCGCGTCGTGCCTGGCCGCTTCAAGGACTATATCTCGACGCCGAAGCAGAACGATTATCGTTCCCTGCACACCACCATCGTCGGTCCTTCCAGCCAGCGGATCGAACTGCAGATCCGCACCAAGCGCATGCATGAGATCGCCGAATTCGGTATCGCCGCCCACACGCTCTATAAGGACGGCGCCACCAATGCCGACGGCGACATCCTGTCTCGCGAATCCAATGCCTATTCCTGGCTGCGCCATACGATCGAAGCGCTCGCCGAGGGCGACAGCCCGGAAGAATTCCTCGAGCACACCAAGCTCGAACTCTTCCAGGATCAAGTCTTCTGCTTCACGCCGAAGGGCAAGCTGATTGCCCTGCCGCGTGGCGCCACGCCGATCGATTTTGCCTATGCGGTGCACACCAATATCGGCGATACCACGGTGGGCGCCAAGATCAACGGCCGGATCATGCCGCTGGTGACGCGGCTTGCGAATGGCGATGAGGTCGAGATCATCCGCTCCGGCGTGCAGGTTCCACCCGCAGCCTGGGAGGAGATCGTCGTCACCGGCAAAGCGCGCGCCGCCATCCGCCGCGCCACCCGCATGGCGATCCGCAAGCAATATGCCGGCCTCGGCCACCGCATTCTCGAACGCACCTTCGACAGGGCCGGCAAGATTTTCTCCCGCGAGGCGATGAAGCCGGCGCTGCACCGCCTCGGCCAGAAGGAAGTCGAGGATGCGATCGCTGCCGTCGGCCGCGGCGAGATGTCTTCGCTCGACGTGCTGCGCGCCGTCTATCCCGACCATCAGGATGAGCGCGTCACCGTGAGGCCCTCCGGCGACGACGGCTGGTTCAATGTCCGCAGTGCTGCCGGCATGATCTTCAAGATCCCCGGCAAGACCAAGCCCGGGCCTGATGGCGGCCATTCGGAAATCGACACCGACGCCGATATCGGGCCGATCCGCGGCCTGTCCGGCAATGTCGACGTCAAGTTCGCGTCAACAGGCGCGGTGCCCGGCGATCGCATCGTCGGCATCATGGACCAGGGCAAGGGCATCACCATCTATCCGATCCAGTCGCCGAGCCTGCAGCGCTTCGACGATCAGCCCGACCGTTGGATCGACGTCCGCTGGGACCTCGACGAAGCCAACAAGTCGCGTTTCATGGCGCGCATCATGGTGAATGGGTTGAACGAGCCCGGCACGCTTGCCAAGGTCGCCCAGACGGTTGCAGGCCTCGACGTCAATATCCGTTTGCTAAATACCGTGCGGGTAGCGGCGGATTTCACCGAGATGATGCTCGAGGTCGAGGTCTGGGACCTCCGTCAGCTCAATCAACTGCTCGCTCAGATGAAGGAACTGGACTGCATCGCCACGGTTCGGCGGCTTTATGAGTAGGCTCTTTGTTAAGCCCTCAGGGCTTTGAGCGCAAAATTGCACATTTTATGATCGTTCCGTGGTCAAGGTGGAGCGTTAAAAAGGCAAGCAATGCGCCAAATGCATGGCTGTCTCCATGTTGCGGCTGTAGTAATTAACTTGTGCCGAGCCTATCTTCTGGTCATCGAAACGCAAACAGAAGATGAGACAAGAAATGTTTGACCCCATCAAGAAATTCGCCCGTGCCTTCCGCGCTCCGACCACGCAGGAACGTGAAATGGCATATCTCAATGGCTCGCTCGATCGTATCGATCTCGAGTTTCGTCAGCGCCAGGTCGACCGCGGTCTGTTCCGCACGCGCTGATACTGAACTTTATACTTGAGACGAGTGAGGGACGTTATGCATGACGGACGCCCCTTGGCATGAAGAAGCTCCTCACCGCGAAGAGAACTGAGCTGTTTTTTACGCGGTATCAACTGCCGCTCTTGTCATGGTCATGTGCGCTGCACTAAATACCGGCCATGTTGTTTCGCCGTCGCAAGCCCGCGGGATTCAAGGAAAAGATGCGAGAGCTTTTATGGCCCCGCAAAGGTTTCCTTCGCCCGATCCGTTATCTGACAATGCGCATCCTGCGCCTCAGCGCTTCGCCGCATGCGGTTGCGGCCGGCGTCGCTGCGGGTGTCTTCGTCTCGTGGACGCCGTTCATTGGCGTGCATTTCGTCATGGCTTTTGTCATCACCTATTTCCTCTCCGGCAGTATGGTGGCCGCCGCCCTCGGCTGCGCCGCTTTCGGCAATCCGCTGACCTATCCCTTCATCTGGGGCATCACCTGGGAGATCGGGCATCTGCTGTTGAGCCGTGAGGATCATCTGGCGGGTCAGACCGTTGATCTGGCTGCCCTCTTTCACAAGCTGAACTTTTCCGAACTGTGGAGGCCGGTGCTCGAACCGATGCTCGTTGGCGCCATTCCGCCCGGGATCGTCACCTCCGTTGCGCTCTATGCGCTGACGTTCTACACCGTGAAGGGTTTCCAGACGCGCCGCCACACACGGCTGTTGGAGCGGGCGCGATTGCGCCTAGCCAGCCCGGCCGGCGACATGCCGAGCGTATGAGCCTGATCAAGAATGCTTAAGCGACGGAAGGTTCCGGCATGATCATCGGCATTGGCAGCGATCTGATCGACATTCGCCGCGTCGAGAAATCCATCGAACGCTTTGGCGAGCGCTTCACCCGTCGCTGCTTCACCGAGATCGAGCGCGCGCGTTCCGACCGCCGGGCAAATCGTGGTGCATCCTATGCCAAGCGTTTCGCCGCCAAGGAGGCCTGTTCCAAGGCGCTCGGTACCGGCATAGCCCAGGGGGTCTTCTGGAAGGACATGGGCGTCGTCAACTTGCCGAGCGGCAAGCCGACCATGGTTTTATCGGGCGCCGCCGCCCTGATCCTCGAATCGATGCTGCCCGCAGGCCATAGGCCCGCCATTCATTTGACAATAACGGATGATTATCCCTTGGCGCAGGCCTTCGTGATTATCGAGGCGTTGCCCGAGAGCCTCTGATCGCGACCTCGGGAGCTGTTGATCGCGACCTCGGGAGATGTTGATCGCGACCTCTCGTCGCTTTTGATGTTGTCGCCATTGCCGCAACCGGCCGAAGTCGCTAGAACAGGGCGATTTTAGGCCGGGCCGGCCCAAAATCTGAATCCTGTTCTCGATTAAAGAATTAGAGCATGATGTCATAAGAAAACCGCTGACACTTTTCGGCATCATGCTCTAAGAGAACGACAGAAAAATTGCGCCGCCGCGGCGTCTTGAAGGAATAAGACTGCGTGTCCGAAAAAGTCGAAACCAAGCCGAACGCCCTCTGGGAAAATATCAAAGTCATCATCCAGGCGCTGATTTTGGCGATGGTGATCCGAACGGTGCTGTTCCAGCCCTTTACCATTCCGTCCGGTTCGATGATGCCGACGCTGCTCGTCGGCGACTACATCTTCGTCAATAAGTTCGCTTACGGCTATTCGAAATATTCGCTGCCCTTCTCGCCCGATATCTTCAGCGGCCGCCTGTTCGGCTCCGATCCGAAGCGTGGCGACATCGTCGTTTTCCGCTTCCCGCCAAACCCTGAAGTCGATTACATCAAGCGTTGCATTGGCCTGCCGGGCGACCATATCCAGGTTACCGACGGCGTGCTCTACGTCAATGGCAAGCCGGTTCCGAAGGTGGCTGACGGTACCTTCACGTCGGATTACAAACTCGATCCGGGCGCCGATGTACCGGTCTTCCGCGAAACGCTCGACAGCGGCAAGACCTACGATACGCTCGATCAATCTCCCGTGTCGCGCGGCGATAACACCCGTGAATTCATCGTGCCGGAAGGCCATTATTTCATGATGGGCGACAACCGCGACAACTCGCTCGACAGCCGTTTCGACGTCGGCTTCGTGCCTGCAGAAAATCTTGTCGGCCGCGCCAGCGTCATCTTCTTCTCACTCGGCAACGACACCTCCTTCCGCGAAATCTGGAAGTGGCCGACGAATATGCGCTGGGACCGCCTCTTCAAGGTTGTTGAATGAGCAAGGCGCAGACGCTTTCTGCGGCCGACCGCGCAAAGCTTGAAGGCCTGATCGGTCACGACTTCGCCGAAAAGGAACGCCTGGATCGGGCGCTGACCCATGCCAGCGCCCGCACCGAAAAGGGCGGCAATTACGAACGGCTGGAATTCCTCGGCGACAGGGTGCTCGGCCTCTGCATCGCCGAGCTTCTGTTTCGCACCTTCGGTGCGGCGGCGGAAGGCGAGCTCTCGGTTCGCCTCAACCAGCTCGTCAGCGCTGAAACCTGCGCTGCCGTCGCCGACGAACTCAGTCTTCACCTCTATATCCGTACCGGCGCCGATGTGAAGAAATTGACCGGCAAGCGGATGATGAACGTGCGCGCCGACGTCGTCGAAAGCCTGATCGCCGCGATCTATCTCGACGGCGGCCTCGAAGTTGCCCGCCGCTTCATCCTGCGCTACTGGCAGGGCAGGGCGGTCAGGGCCGATGGCGCCAAGCGGGACGCCAAAACCGAGCTGCAGGAATGGTCGCACGCCAAATTCGGCGTCACGCCCAACTACCGGGTTGATGAACGCAGCGGACCGGATCATGATCCGCGTTTCAAGGTGACGGTGGAAGTTGCTGGCATAAAGCCGGAAACCGGCGTAGAGCGGTCGAAGCGCGCCGCCGAACAGGTTGCGGCGACGAAGATGCTTGAGCGCGAAGGCATTTGGCAGCAATCGCCTGCCGGAAACTGACGGGACAATGACACAAGAAGAAGATATCGCGGCCGAAGCTGCTGCAGAAACCGATCGTCCGACGCATTCGGGCTTCGTTGCGCTGATCGGGCCGACCAACGCCGGTAAGTCGACGCTGGTGAACCGCCTCGTCGGCGCCAAGGTCTCGATCGTCAGCCATAAGGTGCAGACGACGCGTGCCATCGTCCGCGGTATCGCGATCCATGACAACGCCCAGATCGTCTTCATGGACACGCCCGGCATCTTCAAGCCACGCCGCCGGCTCGACCGCGCCATGGTGACCTCGGCCTGGGGCGGTGCGAGGGATGCCGATCTGATCGTACTGCTGATCGACAGCGAGCGCGGCCTGCGCGGCGATGCCGAAGCCATCCTCGAAGGCCTCAAGGAGGTCCGGCAGCCCAAAATCCTGCTGCTCAACAAGATCGACCGCGTCAACCGTGAGGATCTGCTGGCACTCGCGGCCGCGGCCAACGAGAAGATCGCCTTCGATCGTACCTTCATGATATCAGCCGAAAACGGCTCCGGCTGCGACGATCTCATGGACTATCTGGCCGCCACGCTGCCGGAAGGGCCGTGGTACTATCCGGAAGACCAGATCTCCGATCTGCCGATGCGCCAGCTCGCCGCCGAGATCACCCGCGAGAAGCTGTTTCTGCGCCTGCACCAGGAGCTTCCCTACGCCTCGCATGTCGAGACCGAAAAGTGGGAAGAGCGCAAGGACGGCTCGGTGCGGATCGAGCAGGTGATCTATCTCGAGCGCGACAGCCAGAAGAAGATCGCGCTCGGCAAGGGTGGTGAAACCATCAAGGCTATCTCGACTGCGTCGCGCAAGGAATTGTCGGAGATCCTCGAGCAGCCGGTCCATCTCTTCCTGTTCGTCAAGGTTCGCGAGAATTGGGGTGATGATCCCGAGCGGTTCCGCGAAATGGGTCTCGATTTCCCGAAATAAGCACGGCAAGGATTTCGTCGGCCAGGCGCCAGACCGTTGTTTCCGCATAAAGAAATCGCTTTGCTCACGGAACAAATTTGTGGCTTTCGCATTCCTGAATGAACGGCGTGCAAGCGATGGTGCGTCGGTTTTGCGACGGCAAGGGCAAACATGGTGACGTCGAGATCGGTCAATTCTTTCAAGACCCCTTGCCAGCAATGTCCCTTGCGGCCCCTGCCGCATTTCAGGGAATTCAGCCGCGACGAGCTGGAATTCGTCTCGAGCTTCAAGAGGGGTGAGCTTGCCGTCGATGCCGGCTCCACTATCCTCGTCGAGGGCGCACACAGCGCTCATCTCTTCACCGTGCTTGCTGGTTGGGGCTTTCGCTACAAGATGCTGGAGGATGGGCGCCGCCAGATTCTGAATTATATCATGCCAGGCGATCTGATCGGCCTGCAGGGAACGATCGCCGGCGAGATGCAGCATTCCGTCGAAGCGCTTTCGCCGGTATCTCTTTGTGTTTTCGAGCGTGACAGACTGATGACGCTCTACAACAAACACCCCTCGCTCGCCTTCGACATCACCTGGATCGCTGCGCGCGAGGAGCGTATTCTCGATGAACACCTGCTCAGCATCGGCCGCCGCACGGCGCTGGAAAGAGCAGCCTACCTGATCGCTTTCCTGTTTGAGCGTGGCCGGAAGCTTAATCTCTTCAACGGCCGCAAATTCATCCCCATCACCCAGCAGCACATTGCCGATACACTCGGCCTTTCCATCGTCCACACCAACAAGACCCTGAAAAAGCTCGGTGAACGTCGGTTGATCCGCTGGCAGGAGCGCGGCTGCGAGGTTCTGAACGGCGAGGAATTGATGGCCATTGCCGGCTGGGAAGGGCTCGGAGAGGGCAAACGCCCCTTCATCTAACCCTTGGCCCTATGTCTTTTTTAAATGCGCATTAGCAGCTCGGAAAATAAGGTCGGTCGTCGCCTTTCCTCCGATTTTGATTCTTATCGACCGGGCAGAAAAGTGGTTTATTCAGAAATGGTGGCGGAATTCACCGATAGCGTGCCATGCGGGGCACCGGAAGGCAATGATGTTGGCGAAACAGCCGGGACGCTGCGACAGGCGCCCGACGGGAGGCATGGAATCATGAGCGCAATCCGTGTTCTGGTTCTTGAAGACAGTCTGATCATCGCGATGGAGGCGGAGGATATGCTGCGCCTGGCCGGCGTCGAGAGTATCGATATCGTCGGCAGTGTGGAGCAGGCGAGGGCTGCTATCGCTGCGGAGACATATGATTTCGCCCTTCTCGACGTCAATCTCGGTGAGGGCATGAGCTTCGGATTTGCCCGCCATCTTCTCGATATTGGCATTCTCTTCGGCTTCGTCAGCGGCTATTCCGATACGGGCGATTTCCCGCCCGACTTGCAGCACATTCCGCTTTTGGTGAAGCCTTTCGACGAAACGGCGATGCGTGAATTCCTGCTGAGGCTTTTCCCGGCTGTCGCCTGATGCGCTCCGTGACAGGAGCATGATGTCGCCCGAAAACCGCTCACTGTTTTCGGCATCATGCTCTAGGATGGATTCGTCGGCCGTAAGGACTTCTTTCGATGCAGTGGCAGGACCATGCGATCATCCTGGGCGTTAAGCGCCACGGCGAGACGAGTGTCATCGCCGAGGTGATGACGCGTGATCGCGGCCGCCATCTCGGCCTGGTTCGTTCCGGCCGGTCGCGCGCCATGCAGCCAGTGCTGCAGGTGGGCAATGCCGTGGAGGTCCTTTGGCGCGCCAGGTTGGACGAGCATCTCGGCGAATTTCGCGTCGAGCCGGTGACGTTGCGCGCCGCCCGCCTGATGGAAACGGCGACCGCCGTCTACGGCGTTCAGGCGATGGGCGCGCTGCTGCGGCTGCTGCCGGAGCGTGACCCGCATCCGCATCTCTTCGATGCGCTGGAGGTCATCCTCGATCACCTGCACAACCCGGCCGATGCCGGCGAACTCTTCGTGCGTTTCGAGCTTGCGGTGCTGAACGATCTCGGCTTCGGTCTCGATCTGGCCGAATGTGCCGCGACCGGCGCCCGTTCCGATCTCGCCTATGTCTCGCCGAAATCCGGCCGCGCCGTCAGCCGCAGCGCCGGTGCCCCCTGGGCGGACAAGATGCTGCTCCTGCCGCCCTTCCTCGGCATCGAAGGCAACCATGCAGCCGACTTCGACAGCCTTGCGGCGGCGTTTCGTCTGACGGGATTCTTTCTGCATCGCCACGTCTATGAACCGCGAGGCATCGAGGCCGTTGCAGCCCGCGAGGGCTTCGTTCAGGCGGCACTCAAGGCGCTCAATCCTGCTTTGCGGACGCTTTCCGGTCAGATCTCCGCCTGAGATCGGTTTTCAGCCGTTTTTTACGGGTGCAAAACATCCTCCGGATTTGGCGGTTTACCCGTATATGAGCCCTTCCTATGTCTTGGAGACGCCAACCAAGGAGGATTTCATGCTGATCAAGACCGCAACCCCGACGACGATCACGCTCTGGAACGGCCGCGAAATTCCGCGTCTCGGCATGGGATGCTGGGCGATCGGCGGTCCCTTCTTCGCCGGCGACACACCACTCGGCTGGGGAGACGTCGACGACGATGAATCGGTGGAAGCGATCCATCGCGCCATCGAACTCGGCATCCGCTTCTTCGACACCGCTTCAAACTACGGCGCCGGCCATTCGGAGGAGGTGCTCGGCCGGGCAATCGGCAATCGCGACGATATTATCGTCGCCACCAAGTTCGGCTTCGCCACCGATTCGCAAACCAAGCAGGCAACCGGCGCTTTCGCCGACGAAGCCTTCATCCGCCGTTCGGTCGAGACCTCGCTGCGCCGTCTCAAGCGCGACCGCCTCGATCTTCTGCAGTTCCACCTCAATGACTTTCCACTGGCACAATCGGACGCAGTCTTCGACACGCTGGAAGCGTTGCGCGCCGAAGGCAAGATCGATGCGTTCGGTTGGAGCACCGATTTTCCTGATCGTGCTGCCCGCCATGCCGGCCGTCAGGGCTATGTCTCCGTTCAGCATACGATGAATGTCTTCGAGCCGGTGCCGGAGATGATCGCGGTGATCGAGAGAAAGGGCCTGATCTCCATCAATCGCGGTCCGCTGGCCATGGGCCTCCTAACCGGCAAATTCACCGCCGACAAGGCGGTCGGCGCCAAGGATGTACGGGGCGCAGCCCTCGACTGGATGGTTTATTTCAAGGACGGGCGCATGGCCCCGGAATTTACCGCAAGGCTCGACGCCGTCCGCGATCTCCTGACATCGGGCGGCCGCACGCTGACGCAAGGGGCGCTTGGCTGGCTCTGGGCGAGGTCGCCGCGCACCCTGCCCATTCCGGGCTTCCGCACCGTCGCCCAGGTGGAGGAAAATGCCGGCGCGCTGGAAAAGGGACCGCTATCGGCCGATGTCATGGCCGGGATCGACGCGGCACTCGCGCGTGTCTGACGCTTCCAAAGCCTGTCGCATCAGATCCTGAGGACACGCATCATGCTGCGACGCGACGCTTGAGCGCCCAGCCCTCCGGCCTCTCTTCTATAATGCTGACTGTGTCGCCGATCATGATCCTGCCGTTGCCGCGTGGGGTGACGTTCCAGCCGAAAAGCGGGCCGGGCACACGTCTGTCGGCCGACATGCGGATGCGGCCCATGGCCGGCATCGGGTTTGGCCCGTCGCGTGAGCCGGTCAACTGGTCCTGCGTCGTCATGATGCAGCGCGAGCAGGGTTTGACGAGATCGAAGCGGATGCCGGCGATCTCGATCGCCGCCCAGCGGTCCTCCGGCCAGGCCTCGTCGATATCGATGACGATGTTCGGCCGGAAGCGTTCCATGCCGACGCTGCCTTCGCCATGGGCGGCGAGATCGGCATTCAGCGCCTTCAGCGAGCCGGTCGTCGTCACCAGGATCTGGTAGCCGTCGGTAAAGGTGACCGGCGTGCCTTCGCCGGCCCATTCGGCATTCGCAGTCCGCCGGGCCTGTCCGTCGAAGAAGACCAGCCGCACCTCGCGGCCAAGCCATTCGGAAAGCTGACGGTTGCTCTCGGGATCGGCGACGGCGGCGCTGACAGTTGATTTCCAGACGGACACATCCATGCGGCTTTCAGGCTGAGGCGGCGGTACCGATATTTCCGGTTTTCCCTGCATCAGCAGCCGAAAGACGCCGGGTTCCGGTCGTACTTCGATACGCGCGAGGTCCGGCAACTCGCGCTGGGTGATGAAGTGCCCGTGCGCATCGGTGATCATTGCTCGCCGGTCGCCAGGAAGCCCATAGGCGTCGATGTCGGCCGAAGGCAGGGCAAGGCCGCGGGCGCTCTTGAGCGGGTAGATGAAGAGGTCGCTGATATGCATGCCGTTCTCCTAGATCTCGTCCATGAATGCCTGGAGGAAGTCGCGCAGGCTTTGGTCGCGATCGGCCGCCAGCCTGCGGCCGGTCTCGGTCTGGAACCCGTCCGCCAGTTTGAACAGCTTCGTCTGGAAATGGTCAATCGCATAACGCTTGTCATCGAGCGGGCGGTTCGCTGCCGCCGGATCGAATGGATCATAGAGTCCAGATCCCAGTCGCCCGGCGATATAGAAGCAGCGTGCGGCGCCGACCATGCCGATCGCATCCAGCCGGTCGGCGTCCTGGAGGATCTTTGCCTCCAATGTCTGCGCCACCACCCCGGCCGAGAAACTATGCGCGGTGATCGCGTGAGCCGCGGCTTCGATATCCGCGTGGCTCCAGCCGAGGTCTGCCAGGATGGCCGATGCCTTTTCCGCCGCCAAGGCCGACGCTTTTGCCCGTAGCGGCGAATTCTTCTCGACGGCGACGCAGTCGTGCAGCAGCACGGAAGCGGCAAGAACCCGCCCGTCGCCGCCTTCTCTAGCATGGATGCGCATGGCGTTCCGGAAGACGCGCAGGATATGGGCAAGGTCGTGCGAGCCGTCGTCGCCATCGGCAGCGTCTGCGATCAGCGCTGCGGCGAGAGTTTCATAAGGAGAGAAGGCTTCGGCCTCGAACATTGCGCCACCTGTTATGAGGAAGAATGTTTTCCGTCGATAGAACACCGGAACGGAAGCGGAGATCTCGGTCAAAGCCCGCGACAATGAAGGCTCGCTGACCGCTGCCGATTTTGTAGCGGCTTGCCGTGCGAGTCGCAATCGAGGCTCAGCCCCGGGGAAGATGCATCTTGCCGCCGTTCTTCGGAAGGGAGAGAAGATGGGGCACGTCACGCACGGGTCTCGGCGGACTGATGTGATAGCCCTGGATCTCGTCGCATTCCTCGCATTCGAGCAGCGCCAGCTGTGCGGCCGTCTCGACGCCTTCGACGGTAACGCGCATGCCGAGCGCATCGCCAAGCAGGATGATTGCATGCATGATCGCATGCGCTTCCTTGTTGTCGACGATGTCGCTGACGAAGGATTTGTCGATCTTGATCTTGTCGAAGGGGAAGCTCGAAAGATAGCTCAGCGAGGAATAGCCGGTGCCGAAATCATCCATCGAGATGCGGATGCCGCGCTCCTTCAGCGCATGCAGGATCGGCAGCACCTCGCTGAGATTTTCCATCAGCACGCTCTCGGTGATTTCGAGCTCAAGCCGCGACGGCGATACAGCAGCAGCGGCAAGCGCCTCGCTGACGTCCTCAGTCAGGTCGCTGCTGCTGAACTGGATCGCCGAAACGTTGACCGCGACCTTGATATCCTCCGGCCATTGCGCTGCATCGTTGCAGGCTTGGCGCAAAACCCAGCGGCCGATATCGACGATAAGGCCGACCTCTTCGGCGAGCGGAATGAAATCCATCGGCGCAACGCGGCCGCGGATCGGGTGGTTCCAGCGGATCAGAGCCTCGAAGCCGCAGATGCGCCGCTGCGAAAGGTCATAGAGCGGCTGGTAATGCAGCTCGAATTCTTCTTTTTCAACGGCTGCTCTGAGGTCGGCCTCCAGCGCATGGCGCATCTGCATCTGCACTTCCATCTCGCCTGCGAAGAAACGCTCGCGCTTGCGCCCGTCCGCCTTGGCATGCGACAGCGCCACGCCGGCATTCTTCAGGAGGATATCGGTGTCTTCGCCATCCCCCGGGGCGACTGCGATCCCCATCGAGACGCTGAGCTCCACTTGTTTCTCGCCGTGGATGAATGGCTCGGAAAGCGCACGGCGGATCTGCTCGGCAAGGGCAGTCACGTTCCACGGCTGCTGTCTGCCTGTCTGCAGGATGGCGAACTCGTCCGAGCCGAGGCGCGCCAAGGCATTCTCCGAACCAGCCGAGGCTCGGATGCGCTGGGCGACCTGCTGCAATATTTTGTCGCCGACTGACACGCCCATCGTGTTGTTGATCGATTTGAAACGGTCGAGATTGAGGTGAACAAGGGCGATCTGCTCGTCCGGCTTGCGCTCGATGAGCGTCGCATCGACCTGCTCGCGGAAATGGATGCGATTCGGGAGGCCGGTCAGCGGGTCGTGATGGGCGAGATAGGTGATGCGCTCGGCCGCCCTTCGATCCTCGGTGACATCGGCATGAATGGCGATGTTGCTGCCGTCGGCAAGGATGGTCACCATGCTCTGGATGATGCGGCCGTCGTCCATCAGCCATTCGCGCCGACGGATACTGCTGCGTTTTGTGGTTGCAGAGGAATGTCGCCCGACCCGGCGGCCGGGTTTGGCGCTGGCGCCCTCCGCGCCGCGCATTTTGTCGGTGAGATCGGCGATTGTCGCGCCGGCAGCGACATCGTCCTGCGTCAGGCCGAAAAGCTGAGCGAAGCGAATGTTGGAAAGTGTCAGCCGTTGGTCCGCGTCAAATACGCTGAGACCGAGCGGCAGGTTGTTGAGGATGATTTCGAAGAGCCTTTGCTGTCCGTCGAATGCCTGACTGAGGGCGGAAATATTGCCTCTCAGCGCATGGTTTTCTCTCAGCAGCGTATCCGCGCTTCTCTCGATTTCGTCATAGTCGCTTTCATGGACGCGGTAGGTCGCGATCACAAGCTCCATCAAACGTCGCGCATCGACCGATCCATCGGCCATGACGGCCTGGCTGCATTGCTTCCAGAAGAGCGCTTCAGCTTTCATGGGGATGCCTCTTGCGGGGCGGCTGCGACAGCAATGGTCGTCCTCACCTGATGAACGTACCTCATCACATCGAAAACCCTTCCAAAGTGAACATAAAATTGATTTTTTTATAAGCTGAAAGTCTGGGTAGTGGCTTGTGGCGCCCATTCTGGTCGGACGGGATTAATATTCGGTTGCAGTGCGGCAGCGAGGCCAGATCGTTAGGCATTTGTTTTATATGTGAAAAATCGCTGAAATACCGCGAGATCCCCTCATTCGACCTCGACGGAAGGTTGGCAGCCAAGCATTGCGTTAACGGTTGTCAATCATCGTTAATGAGAAGTTAACAACTTATTGACGCACCGCGCAAATCAGTTTAACCAGCGAGTCAATTAGTGATTTTCCACGTTCGTATTGCGTACAAACACCACCGGCTAAAGGCGGTGAATGGAGGTTTGTATGACCAGCACCACATCCGTTTCGGACACTTCATATGCATATCTGGCGACGCTCTCGCGGCTTGATGCCAATGGCGATGGTGTCCTCAGCCGCGGCGAACGCGCCGCCGATCAGAAGCCCGGCATCATCAAGGAACTCCTGGACGAGGACAAGGCCAGCGAAACGCAGCCGAAATTTTCCGGCAGCCTGATTGCGCTGATGATGGACTCGCGTGACAGCGGCGTGGCAGCCAGTATCGCCGTTCCCTATCCTTTGCAGCAGACCGCGCCGACGACCGGCGATCGGTCGGACGATGTTTACCGCAACACTTACGGCCAGTTCGACTTCAACGCCGTCGCCTGAGCCACTCCCGAATCAGGCGATCTGCAAGCCGGCCGTTTGGCCGGCTTTTCCAGTCCTGTGTTCCCAGCGCATGACCCGAAAACCGGAATCGATATCAGCAAAGGATCATGCGTTAATCCAACGGATAGAGCGTCCTTTGTGCTTAATCAGGAACACCTTCCTGGCTGACACGTTCAGAAGGACAACCGGACGGAAGGAGACCTCCATGAAAGCCATGTGCACCATCGCCGCCCTGAGCCTGCTTGCAGTTGCATTGCCGGCGAGCGCTCAGGACAAGCAGACGGCGGTCGCCAATTTCGTCGGCAAGGACGGCAAGGAGGACGGCCGCGCGCAACTGACGGCTGCCGCCAGTGGTGGCGTCCTGATCGAAGTCGAGATATCGGGGCTGCCGGCCAACAAATGGGTGGCCTTCCATGTTCACGAGACCGGCCGCTGCGATGCCGCGACCCATCACGAGTCGGCCGGCGGTCACTTCAACCCTGAGAAGGCCGAGCACGGCCTCCTTGCCGCCAAGGGTCCGCACGCCGGCGATATGCCCAATCAGTATGTCGGAGAGGACGGTATGCTGAGAGCCCAGGTCTTCGATAGCAAGGTCACGCTCGACGGCAAGACCGACGGAATTCGCGGCCGCGCATTGATGGTCCACGCCAATTCGGATGATTATCGCAGCCAGCCCTCCGGTGATGCCGGTGAAAGACTCTCCTGCGGCGTCATCCAATAGACTGTTACGACAAAATTATACGCCGATTCAACGTGTTAAGAGCTATGCGATCTGAAATCGCGGCGGTGCTGGAATGTGTCATTGGCGCGTCGGCGCCGGCTTTTCGGCCGCCGCCCTGCCTTTGGAGTTCTTTGCCGACGCAGCGTCCGGTACATCTGGAACAACGTCCCGATCCCTCTCGTTGAAAGCGAGTTTGACGCGCTTTATCATGTCACGGCTGACCGCCCACCAGTCGCCGGTCTTTGCCCAGTAGCGCAGCGTCACCAAGATCGCGCCGTCACCGAGGCTATCGATGAAGACGCTTGGTTCCGGTGACCTCAGCACCCGGGAATCGGCTTTGGCAAGGCCCATCAGTGTCTCCAACGCTTGATGGATGTCATCCCCATCGGCGATCTTGACGTTCACATCGTTCCGTCGCGTAGGCTCGCGACTGAAATTGGTAATCGGCGTGTTCCAGAGTGTCGAATTCGGCGCCAACCGGTAGAGCCCGTCGCCGGTCCTGAGTTCAGTCGCAAACAACCCGATTTCGCGCACTGTGCCGGCCGCACTGCTGGTCTCGATGTATTCCCCGACTCGAAATGGCCTGAGGATCAGCAGCATGATGCCGGCGGCGATATTCTGCAGCGTCCCCTGTAGCGCCAGTCCGATTGCCAGGCCGGCTGCGCCGAGGGTCGCGATGATTGAGGCGGTCTGGACGCCGAACTGGCCGAGCACGGTGATGAACACCAGGATAAGCAGCGCGTAGCGCAGCACATTGGTGAAGAATCGCGCCAGCGTCTCGTCGATGCCATGGACGCGCGACAGGCCTTCATAGGCCCAGCGGCTGGTAAAACCGGCGAGCGCCCAGCCGAGAATGAGCAGGATGACGGCGCCGAGGACGGAAAAGGAATATTGCACTGCCAGCGCGCTCGCCTGGCTGAGCGCCGTTTGCGTGGCGAGAAGGACGTCGGCTGCCTGTTGTTGCATGATCTGGCCCTGTCGATTGTTCTTGGTCGGAGGCTAGATGGAGCGAATGGCGGTAGCGTCAACCGCAGGCGGCGTCGTCGATCGCAAGCACGAAGGGCGCGTTGCCGTCGGCATCCGCACCGCGGCCGATTGCCCGCACTGCCGCGACCAACTGGCCGCGGCGGTTAAGCAGCGCGTCGCCGATCTCGATCAACCGGGCATTCGGCGTCGCGAAAGGCGAGGCCGCCCGCAGCCGGCCGGCAAGCCTTTCTTCGCTCTGATCCGGTACGAGCGACAGCGCGGCGATCAGGGCTGCCGCCGGCGATCGCGACACGCCCATCCAGCAATGGATGAGCAGCGGCGTCTCCTGCCGCCACGATGCGGCAAAGTCGATAATTCCCTGCACATGCGTCTCGTCGGGCGCCACCAGGCCGCCGGTGCCCTTGAAGGCGATGTCGTTCATCGCAAGCGTCAGGTGGCGGTCGGCCGCGATCACGCCAGGTCGGTGAAAGGCCTGCTCCTTGGCGATCAGGCTGATCATGTCACGCGCCTTGTGGCGCACCGCCATCTCCGCGATGCGCGACAGCGGCGAGACGACGATGAAGCTCACGACACCATCTCCCGCTCGGCCTCGATCGCCGCGAAGCGCTCGCAGAACAGTCGCTGCGCTTCGACTGCCGGCAGGGGCTCGATCATCAGCATCTCCGGGCTGATGCCGCGCGGCTGGCCGAAGAATTTCTGCGCCTCGGCGGGTGTGAAGCCGGCAAGCACCGTCGCCTCGAAATAGGCGGCGATCGTATCGGCCTTCTTGATTCGGTCCTTGAGGTCGCGCGAGGGATGCGGCGGCAGGCCGAAGCGCAGGTGCACTGCGGCCTCCAACCGCTTCTCCACCGTCTTGTAGCCGCCGCCGACCACCGATTTGAACGGTGAGATCATATCGCCGATCACATATTCGGGTGCATCATGCAGCAGCGCCATCAGACACTCCTGCGGCCGCGCATCGTTGAAGCGGCGGAAAATGTCTTCAACGACGAGACTGTGCTGCGCCACCGAAAAAGCATGATCGCCTGATGTCTGGCCGTTCCAGCGAGCGACACGCGCCAGCCCATGGGCGATATCGATCAGTTCGACATCGAGCGGCGAGGGGTCGAGCAGGTCGAGCCTGCGCCCGGACAGCATACGCTGCCAGGCACGCGGGGCTTTTGCGGTTGTCACGCACTGGCCTCGTCGGCGCTGGTGGGGAAGACAAGGCCGGACCATGCCGGCAGGACGAGGGAAACAGGTGTTTCGCCGGCGAGCAGCGGCGTGCCTGCGGCGATTGCGGCGCCGGCGCGGTCGATACGCACGATCGCAAGTCCATGGTCGCCTTCGACCGAACCGAGCGTCCCTATAGGCTTGCCGGCCGCGGTGATCTCCGTTCCCGTCCCCGGCAGGGCTGTCACGGCATAAACGGTCACGACGCGCCGGCGCGCAGTGCCGCGGTGCTGCATGCGCGAGACGACCTCCTGGCCGACATAGCAGCCTTTCCTGAAGGAGAGGCCGCCATTCAAATCCATCAGCACGTCATGCGGGAAGGCATCCTGCAGGGCGAAGTCCGATCCTGAGGTGACGATGCCGAGCCTGATACGCAGCGCGTCATAGAGCGCTTCCTCACCTTTGCCGTGTTTGCCGGGCCGACGGACCAGCGTGACGCCCGCCTTGGCGAAGCGACTGTCCCGGGCGCCCTGGCTGCCCCGGGCGCCCTGGGCGCCCTGGCTGGCGTCGGCATCATCGCCCCAGCAAACGGTGACGCCCTCCTCTGCGCGAAGGGCAAGCGTGACGGCGGCACGCAGCTTGTACATCGTCAGTCGCTTCAGCAGGCCATCGCGCTGGCTGGCGTCCGTTTCGATCGTATAGCCATCGCCCTCCTGCCAGATCATGAAGTCGAACAGGATCTTGCCTTGCGGCGTCAGCAGCGCCCCGGGCCGCACCTCGTCGGACCCGAGCGAGATGATATCGGTGGTGATCAGATTCTGCAGGAAGGATTGGGCTTCCGCACCGCTGACAAAGAGCAATGCGCGGTCTTTCAGGAATACGGCTGGCATGGCGGAACCTGTCGCGTTGGTCATCGCTCACAGGTATGTCTTCATGAGGGGGATCGCAAGCGCCTCATGCGAAACGCGAGAGGAGCAAGCGAGGTGGGCGTCAGTCGCCCGCCGTGAAGAATTTCCATTTGCCCTGAGGCGTAATGCCGAGGCGGTAGAAATTATATCCGCCGAATTCCTGCATGTCGGAAAGATCGCCGGCGGTGACGATGCGCAGTAGCTCGACGCGCTCCGGCGGCGTCAGCGACTTCAAGTCCTTCTCGGCAAAATACGGCCACACATACATATCGTCTGCCGTACCCTGGCCGACATGCACGAAGCCGGTCGAGATGATGTCGAGCATGATGGCGAGGATCTCGTCTCCGTCAGGGTCGCCCGAAAGATCCTTTAGCGTGCCGATCGGATCGTCTGTGGGCTCACCCACCGTCACCTGCGTCTGCTCAGTGCCGGCGCCCATCAGCGGCCGCAGCCGTTCGAGATCGCCGGAGGCGGCCGCCTCGACGATTTGCTCGCGCATCTTGCGAACCGGCTCGGGTACCTTGCTGATGTCGTAAATCACTTCGGCGGGCTTGGCAGCATCCTGGGCGCCTGGCGTCTTGTCGACACCCTGATTATTCTGGCTGTTGACCAGCGGATCCGCCATGGGAACGCCGGGAGCGGCTCCGCTTTGCGGTTGGCTCTGTCCCTGAGCGGCCGGGGCGTCGTTGGTGGGCTGGCCTGGGACCTTGTGCAGTTCGGAAAGCGCGTACGCTGCCGGCGCGAGGAAAACATTGCCGGCGGCGAGGCTGAACGCAAGCAGCACCGGCGCGAGCGGAATTCGCGATACTTTCTCTTTACCGGTGCGCATCAAACTCTCTGATAATAATTATTGCAGGGTGCGGTTCGCGGAGAATTCGCCGGCAAGCATGCGCTCACGGAGCGAATCCAGCAGGGCCTCTGCGCTGCTTTCCCCGTGCAATCTGATGGTCTCCCGCAGTGCATGCGCAATGGCGGCATCAGCGATGATTTCAGGCTCGATTCCGTCCGCCATGCCGTCGGCCCAAGCCTCGTTCTGGTACTCCAGAGCCGCCTGCATCTTTTCGTGGACGATCATGTCGTCGATCTCGTTGAGGCTTGCTTCCATTGTCTTTTCCTCAGAACTTCTCATGTCTTACTGCACCGTTAACAACACTAACAGCCTTTTCCCAAAACGACACGTCCGCATGCGAAAACAGGTTAATTAAACGTCAATTTCCAAAACGCGAGGTAATTTCTGTGGCGAGTGTTGCACCTTCGTTACGGTAGCGCTCTTCTGCCACGATGGCCGCTGCGGTGCAATCCGTATAGACGGAGGCGAACGCGCGGTAGCCGCGATTGAAGGCTGCAGTCAGCCTTTCCTTGCGCAGCTGCTCGTTGCCGGTCTCCGAATCGAGCAGCTGCTGCATGCCGTTGCGCCACTCGTCGGCGTCTGCCGCCTTGCAGAGCGTTCTCAAATAATGCACCGAACCCAACACCTCGGCGAGCCGCGCCAGCTTGTCGTCATAAGGCACGATCACGGCGGGCGGCGGCGTAATCTCCTCCTGTGGAGGCGGCGAATTCTTGCCCTGCGCCATGGTCGGACCGGCCAGGACGAGCAGGGACAAGAAAATGCGTCGAACGGGAATCATGCTCTCAGTTGATACGTTGAGCATGACGGCAACAAGGCGGGCCTGAGAGTTTCCACTTCTATTCGCCGCCCGCCAGGACATGATGCCCAAAAGCGTCAGCGGTTTTCGGCATCCTGTTCTAGCCGCTCGGCGCATTCGAGCACGCTCTGCGGTACGGGCAATCGCCGGATTTCCTCCACCGTGTACCAGCCGACGGCGGCCGCATCGTCGGCGGCTTCCGCCACCACATCCCTATCCGCCTCGACCCGGAAGACCGAGAGCAGGAAATGGCTGTTGACGCTGCCATCGGCCGCATGGGTCTTCAGATCATAGGTCGAAAGCAGCCGCGGATTGCGTGCCGAAATGCCGGTCTCTTCACCGAATTCTCGCAAGGCCGTTTGCTCCGGGGTCTCGCCAGGTTCAGCGCGTCCGCCGGGAAAGGCATACATGTCGGCGGAAGGCGGATTGCGCCGCAGCACCAGCAGGAATCGTCCGTCGCGTTCAAGAATGGCGGATGAGGCGGCTTTGGCGGTGGAGGTCATCGGGGCTGCTCTTGGGGCTCTTGGCTCGGATCGCCCATCCTATCCGATGAACCGATATTTGCATGCCGCCGCTGCTTGGCTTCCCCAGTTTTCGCTGGGATAGTGGTGACGGATTCGAAAGGTGCTTTCGTGACCTACATCATTTACGCCTTCGCCGCCGTCTTCGAGATCGCCGGGTGTTTTGCCTTCTGGGCGTGGCTGAAACTCGAAAAGCCGATCTGGTGGCTGGCGCCGGGCATGGTCTCGCTGGCGCTTTTTGCCTGGCTTCTGACGCTGGTGCCGAGCGAGGCGGCCGGCCGCACCTTCGCGGCCTATGGCGGCATCTACATCGTCGCCTCGCTGCTCTGGCTTTGGCTGGTCGAAAGCCGCATGCCTGATCGTTACGACATCGGCGGGGCGTTGATCTGCCTTGCCGGGACGAGCATCATCCTCTTTGCGCCGAGAGGCTGAAGCGCCTTGACCGGACTCAGGCCCGGTGAAAAGACAAGCCGATGTGTGGACGTTTTGCCCTGACAATCACTAGCGCCGGCCTGCGCGACATTTTCTCCGGTCTGGATTTCGACGAATTTCCGGCGCGCTACAATATTGCGCCGACGCAGCCGATTCTCGTCGTCATTTCAGGCGAGGGCAGGGAGCAGGGCAGCAACTTGGCCGACCGGCGCGCCGTGCTCGTGCGCTGGGGCTTCACGCCGGGCTGGGTCAAGGATCCGAAGGAATTTCCGCTGCTGACCAATGCCCGCTCCGAGACCGCGATCGGCAAGGCTTCTTTCCGGGCGGCCATGCGCCATCGCCGCGTGCTCATCCCGGCCTCCGGCTTCTATGAATGGCATCGTGCATCAAAGGATAGCGGTGAGAAACCGCAGGCCTATTGGATCAGGCCGCGTCAAGGCGGGGTCGTCGCTTTTGCCGGCCTGATGGAGACATGGTCCTCGGCTGATGGTTCCGAGGTCGATACCGGCGCGATCCTGACGACATCAGCCAACTCAGGCATATCCTCGATCCACGATCGCATGCCGGTCGTCATCAAGCCCGAAGACTTTTCGCGCTGGCTGGATTGCAAGACGCAGGAACCGCGCGAGGTGGTCGACTTGATGCGGCCCGTTCAGGACGATTTCTTCGAGGCCGTCCCGGTCTCCGACAAGGTCAACAAGGTCACTAATATGGGGCCTGACCTGCAGCAGCCGGTCGTCATCGAAAAGCCGCTGAAGGCTCCCGAGAAGCGAAGGCCTGACGACGACCAGCTCAGTTTCTTCTGAAGCGGCATCCGCCATTTTTCACTTGGCGGTATAACCGCTTGGTTCGTCTTGTGCGTTGGAGGAGGTTTTGGTGCGGCTTGCTGCAACCGCTCCACGTCAGACCCGCCGCACGGCGGGTTGGAGGATGGCGTGGTCGGCATCGTCTGAGGCTTCCGGCGATAAATCTCAGCATCCGCTTCGTCAGCGGTACCTAACGCATGTCACCCAAAATCACTGCTGTTTTGGGATGACGACATGCGGAGAACCAGACTTGAAGCGCACCGAAGTCCGGTTGGAAGTGTAGCACCTCAAGCGGATTTCTTGACGGTGCCCGGCTTGTTCTTTGCCATCAGCGATGCTGCGACAACGGCCTTCAGGCCAACCGGGCGATAGTTGGCGCTGAGATCAGGCTTGGACGGCTGCTGTTCGCTGCTAATACTCTTTTTCGAGGTCACGATACTCTCCTTACGTGGTTCTTCCCTGGGCATTTTATGATTTGCTGTTTCGTCATAAATAGCGACAAAACAGAGACGCATCCCATCAGGATTTGTAAACGAGCACCATAATTCGCGAGGCTTAACTGAAGCCTACGTTGGTTAATACTTACTGAAGACAGCGGTTCCAACTAAAGTGCGCAGCGGTTTTCGCCGGAGAATCGCGCGTAGCGGTTATCCCGTGGGTGAGAACGTAGAGAGAAGATTTCCCAGGTCAGAAAAATCAGAAATGCGCGGAGATCAGATGTGCCGGCCGATATCGTCGTCGCCGACACCAGGTTCCTCGATCGTCAGCGTCCCATATTTCCGGCGCCATTTCCGTGCGCCGAAGGGAAGCGATATAAGGTAGGCAGCAACGGTAAAGACCATCACCTCCCAGGTGTAGCTCATCAGCAGAGCCACATAGAGCACGACGCCGAGCATCATCGGCAGCACGAGATCGCGCCGCAACCGGTTGCCTTCCGATTTGCCCGACCAGACCGGCAGCCGGCTGATCAGCAGGAAGGCGATAACGACCGTATAGATCGACGAAACATAGGCGAAGGTGCGGTCCGTCGCCAGGCCGAGGAAGCCGAGATAGACCGGCAGCAGCACTAGCATGGCGCCAGCCGGCGCCGGCACGCCGACGAAATATTCCGATTGCCAGCTCGCCTTGTTCTCACGTTCGGCCATGACGTTGAAGCGGGCAAGCCGAAGCCCGGCGGCGATCGCGTAGATCAGGGCGGCGATCCAGCCGAGCGAGCGCGCCTGGTCGAGCGCGAAGACATAGACGACGAGGGCGGGTGCGACGCCGAAATTGACGATATCGGCAAGCGAATCCATTTGCGCGCCGAACTTCGAGGTCGCCTTCATCAGCCGGGCCACGCGCCCGTCGATGCCGTCGAGGAAGGCGGCCACCAGTACCATGGAGACGGCGAGCTCGTAACGGTTCTCGAAAGCCAGCCGGATGCCGGTCAGCCCGGCGCAGATCGCCAGAATGGTGATGAGGTTCGGAAAGACGAGACGGAGCGGGATTTCGCGCAGGCGCGGGCCGCGGGCGGAATCATCCGGACCATTGGGCTCGAAAGGCGGAAAGGGCGTTTCCATATCGCGTTCCAATCTGAACCTGGAGCATGTCGCGCAAAACTGTGCAGCGGTTTGCGATAACGACAGGCGTAAAACAATGGGCTTAAGCGCCAAGAGCGAATCTGAAAGATCGCGACGCGCTTTAGCTGCGGCGGCTGATGACGGGACCCTTGGCGGAGGCAAATTCGGCGATAACAGTTTCCCCGGCAATCGCCACTTGGCCGAGCGAGACGCGTGGCGCGGCACCGGCCGGCAGGAACACGTCGAGCCGCGACCCGAAACGGATCAGCCCGAAGCGCTCGCCGGCATCTAACGGTTCGTTGGGGTTTGCCCAGCAGAGGATGCGCCGTGCCACGAGACCGGCGATCTGGACCACACCGATCTGGCCGTGCCGGGTTTCGATCACCAGCCCGTTGCGTTCATTGTCCTCGCTCGCCTTGTCGAGCTCGGCGTTGACAAAGCTGCCGGAGCGGTAGTTGATGCTGACGATGCGCCCGCGCATCGGCGCCCGGTTCACATGGCAATTGAAGACGTTCATGAACACCGAGATGCGCAGCATCGGCTCGGAGCCGAGATTGAGTTCCGCCGGCGGGGTCACCATCTGGATCGCCGAGACTTTGCCGTCGGCGGGAGAGATCACCAGATCGTCGTCCTGCGGGGTCACCCGTTCGGGATCGCGGAAGAAATAGGCGCACCAGAGCGTGAAGATCATGCCGATCCAGAAGAGCGGCTTGAAGATCCAGCCTAGGATCAGCGACGCGACGAAGAAGGCGGCAACGAAGGGATAACCCTCCTTGTGCACGGGGACGATCGTGTTGCGAACCGTGTTGAACAGGCTCATGCTGCCGGTCTCCTTGCGTTTGCGTTTCTCGCTGGTTAGCGAAAAACCGTCTCCGGGGCAATGCTATGGCCCGCGCCCTGGTTCCGACGCCGGGGTTCTGAACAACAAAAGCCTGTCGGTGCCCTATCCCGGCTCAGCTTGCCGGGGCAAGCCGCGCAATCACGCCGAGGTCGTCGCTTTCTCGCACCTGCTTCAGATGTTCCTCCGCCTGTGTCGCCTCGCGTTGGCGGTTCCACATCGAGGCGTAGAGACCGTTCATTTCGAGCAGGGCGGCATGCGTCCCGCGCTCGGCGATCTCCCCGCTTTTCAGCACGATGATTTCGTCGGCGCCGATGACGGTCGAAAGCCGGTGGGCGATCACCAGTGTCGTGCGGTTCTTCGACACCACGTCGAGCGCGGTCTGGATTTCCCGTTCCGTCGTCGTATCGAGCGCCGATGTCGCCTCGTCGAGGATCAGGATCGGCGGCGCCTTGAGGATGGTGCGGGCGATCGCCACCCGCTGCTTCTCGCCACCCGAAAGCTTGAGCCCGCGTTCGCCGACCTTGGTCTCGAATCCCTCGGGCAGCGTCTCGATGAAATGGGCGATCTGCGCTACCTCGGCTGCCGCAAAGACCTCGCCTTCGCTGGCCGATGTGCGGCCGTAGCGGATGTTATAGGCGACCGTGTCGTTGAAGAGCACGGTATCCTGCGGCACCATGCCGATCACTGAGCGCAGGCTCTTCTGCGTCACTGTGCGGATGTCCTGGCCGTCGACGGTGATTACGCCGCTCTGGATATCGTAGAAACGGTAGAGCAGCCGCGACAGCGTCGATTTGCCGGCGCCCGAAGGACCGACGACGGCAACTGTCTTGCCGGCTGGAACATCGAAAGAAATGCCCTTCAGGATCGGACGGGCCGGGTCGTAGGAAAAGTGCACGTCCTTGAAGGCGATCGCACCCTGGCCGATCCGAAGCTCGGTCGCATCGGACGTGTCTTTGACCTCGGCCTTGACCTCAAGCAAGTCGAACATCTGCTCGATGTCGGTCAAGCCCTGGCGGATTTCGCGGTAGACGAAGCCGATGAAATTGAGCGGCGCGGAAAGCTGCAGCAGCATCGAATTGACGAAGACGAAATCGCCGACCGTCTGCTCGCCGCGCTGGACGGCCAGCGCCGACAGCACCAGCATGATGGTCGTGCCGATGCCGAAGATGACGCCCTGGCCGAAGTTCAGCCAGCCGAGCGAGGTCCAGACATCGGTCGCCGCCTTCTCGTAGCGTTCCATCGATTTGTCGAAGCGTTTTGCCTCCATCTCTTCGTTGCCGAAATATTTGACGGTCTCGAAATTGAGGAGGGAGTCGATTGCCTTGGTGTTGGCGTCGGTATCGCTGTCGTTCATTGACCGGCGGATGGCGATGCGCCAGTCGGATGCTCGGATGGTGAACCAGATATAGGCCCAGACAGTGAAGCCGGTGACGGCGAGATAGGAGAAGCCGTAGCCCCACCAGAAGATCGCCGCCGTCAGCAGGAATTCAATGACTGTCGGGACCGAATTAAGGATCGTGAACCGCACGATCGTCTCGATGCCCTTGGTGCCGCGCTCGATGATGCGCGAGAGACCGCCGGTCTTGCGCTCCAGATGGAAGCGCAGCGACAACTCGTGCATGTGCACGAAGGTCCTGTAGGCGAGCTGACGCACCGCATGTTGCCCGACGCTGGCAAACAGCGCGTCGCGCAACTGGTTGAGGCCGAGCTGAATCAGCCGGGTGATGTTATAGGCGATCACCAGGGCGATGGCGCCGGCCAGCAGCGGCGGCACCGAGCCGGCCAGATCCATCCTGCCGTTCAGCGCATCGGTCGACCACTTGAAGAAATAGGGGACGAGCAGCAGGACGAACTTGGAAATCAGCAGGAAGACCGAGGCCCAGACCACGCGCATCTTGAGGTCCGGCCGGCCGGCCGGCCACATATAGGGCCAGAGGTTGAGAAGCGTCTGCAGCAGGTTGGATTCCGAGACTGTCTTACCGTTTGCCATGCTTGTCTCCAGCCCGGATGGGCTTGCGGCGATTGCCGCGCTTCGATGCCGGCAAGAGCACGGAACCGGGACGTGCCCGAAAGCACTCGCCGCAACCCGCAGCCGCCATCGCCAGATAGGGTGTCGGGCAGACGAATACAACAAATGCGGAGTTCAGGAAAAGACAGGCCGGGCGGTTCGCCCGCCCGGCTTCGTCATCTTGTCTGGCGTTTAGAGGTGTTGGCCGGAAAGGCGCTTGCGGTGCAGCTCTTCGGCATTCGGCAACACATCCTTCGGCAGACCGAAAATCTGACCGGGACGGATGCGGTCTGGATCGACGATCTTGTCTTCGTTGGCGATGTAGATCGTCGTGTAACGAACGCCGAGGCCATAGGTGCGGCGCGAGATCTGCCACAGCGTGTCGCCGCGGCGAATGATGACCGCCGCGTTGTTTGCCGTCAGCGGCGCCTGTTCGATCGTCTTCGGCTGATTGCCTACGACATCGTTTGCAGAGGTCACCGCCGGGGCGGGCGTGGCGGTAAGTTCAGCGATCATGCCACCCAGCCTGTCGAGTGCCGCGCCGACGGACTTCGCGTCCCCAGGCAGGCTCTGCAGCAGCGTCAGCGCATTGCCGGCGACCTGAGAGGCGGCGCCGGACGCTTGCTTGAAGGCATCGGATGCATCTGCCGACGCGCGGAAATCGGCGACCGAGCGCAGTGCGAATTCCGTTGCCGAGCGCGCTGCCGCAAGCTGTTCGGCGCCCGGCAGCTTGCCGTCGGCAAACAGCCCCTTCAGCAGGCCGAAGGCCTTGCCGGTCTCGGCCTTGCGCTTGCCGAGTTCGCCTTCGTCGAGCGGCACCATCGAGGAAGCGCCATTCGGGTCGGCAGGCGCGGATTGGGCGGCGACCCTCACCTGGTCGCCGGCAGGGCGATTGAAATTCACCGCCGCGCGAACGATCACCTTGCCGGAGGGATCGACAACATCAACGCGGATCTTGTGGTCGCCGACCGAAAGCGCCACCACACCGTCGATGACGAAATGGCCGTCCGAGCCGGCGGTGTCCTGGCCGACCAGGCTGTCGTCGGCATAACCGACGACCTTGGCGTTGGCGCGCGCCGTGCCGGCAATGAAGATCTTGTTGCCTTCGATCTCGACGGCATTGACCATCACATCGGGCGCATTCGTCTTGTCGGGTGCGGCGGTGCCGGGGATGGCCGGTGCCGTGGCTGCGGCGCCGGAGGCGGCGTCGGTGAGGTTTGGCGTCTGCAGCGCCAGCTCGCCGGTCGGCGCAGCTGTTGTGGCAGGCGCAGGCGAGCTTTCGCCCGTGGCCGGCTTGTTGGAGGCATCAGCAACTTCGGTTCCGGCCTTCGGCGCGGTGATGATGCGGCTCGCTGTGCCGGGTTTGGATACCATGGCGAGCAGATTGGCACCGTTGCCGTCTTTCGGCACGGAAATGGTCGCGACTTCTTCGGAAAGCGAGCTCTTGCCGTCCTTGCCGGTGAACTTGAGCACCAGCTGGTGGTCGCCCGCTGCAAGCGGCTCGTCGAGAACCGCGGCGAAATCGCCGCTTGCATCGACATTGGCTGTCGTTACGACCTTTTCGCCGTCAAGCACTTCGAGCTTGCCGTTCGGTTCGGCGGAGCCGGCAATCACCGTCGAGCCGTCGGGCTCAACGCGCAAGACGTCGAAGGCGGGAAGCTTCGGGCCGGCATTCGCCGCTGCCGTGCTCGCAGCAGGGTCGGACGCACCGGTCAGCGCAGCCTCGGCCTTGGCGATCGCGGCAAGCGCATCGGCGATGTTCTCCGGCAGCGCCTGGACGATAGCGAGCGCCTTCGCGCCGCCGTCCTTGGCTTTCGTGGCAAGCGTCTGGGTCGCCGGATCGAGGCCCTCGGGGATTGCGAAACCGGCAAGTGCGCCCAGCGCGTTGACGGCCTTGGTCTTGGTGGCGGCGAAGACATCGTCGGCAGGGCCCTTGCCGTCGGCAAACAGCGCCTTAAGTTCGCTGAGCGAGACGCTGGCGCCGGCCGAAAGGCGGCCCACCTTGTCGGCTGTCGCAGCCGCATCCGCCACAGCGGAGCGCGATGTCTTTGCCGACTCGTTAACCGTATCCTTGAGTTCCGTGCTCGCCTGGTTGATCGCGTCGCCGACCTTGCCTGCATCGCCGCCGATGCGCGGCATAACGAAAAACACCATCAGTAGGATTGCGATTACGAGCACTGCAAGGGCCAGCAAGCCGGCACGGTTCTTCATCATTATGTCTCCCAAGGCGGCAATTTGCCGTAGTAACCGAAATTGCTAGCGATTCCCGTTGCTTTTCACAAGCATTCAAAGCAATTCGGCAAGCTAGGCACGCTGCTTTCCAGTCAATTTTCTTGACTGCATTGAAATGGAATAGTTGTTTGCCTCTATGACCGAACAATCTGTATCGATTCGATCCATCTGCGTTTACTGCGGCTCAAGGCCGGGACGCGATCCCTCCCACATGGCGGCCGGGCGCGCTCTCGGACGAGAGATCGCCGAATACGGCCTGCGCCTCGTCTATGGCGGGGGTACCAAAGGCATCATGGGCGCGGTCGCAAGCGGCGTGCTTTCAGGCGGCGGTCAGGTCACGGGCATTATCCCCGAATTCCTGATCGATATGGAGGCGACTCGCCACTCGCTCGGTCAGCTCAACGAACTTATTGTAACCCCTGATATGCATGCGCGCAAACACACGATGTTCGAGCGTTCCGATGCTTTCGTCGCGCTGCCAGGCGGCATCGGCACGCTGGAGGAGATCGTCGAGATCATGACCTGGGCACAGCTCGGCCGCCACGAAAAGCCGATGGTTTTTGCCAACGTCAACGGTTTCTGGGATCCGATGATGGAACTGATGCGCCATATGACCGAAGAAGGCTTCCTGCACACCGCCCACCGGGTGCAGCCGCTCGTCGTCGACGAGATCTCCGGCATCATTCCGGCGATCATGGCCCAGGCAGCCCAACTCGCCGCCGATCGTAACGGCGAGGACGAGGTGATCTCGAAGATGTAGAAGTCCGTACGGGCGCCCTCAGCGCCCGCGGCTTCCCCTCAGCATCGACCAGCTGTAGAGGACCAGCCCTGCCCAGATCAGCGGGAAGGCAATCATGCGCGCCGTGCCGAGCGGCTCCTGGAAGACGAAGACCGCGATCAGGAAAATCATCGTCGGTGCGATATACTGCATGATGCCGATCGTCGAGAGTTTCAGCAGCTTGGCGCCGTTGGCATAGATCATCAGCGGCACAGCGGTAATGACGCCGCAGCCGAGCAGCAGCGTCGTATCTGCAAGGCCGGTGCGGTAGAGGTGGCCCTGGCCGCTGCCGAATTCGAGATAGAGGATATAGAGCAGGGCGGGTCCGCTGAGGATCAGCACTTCGAGGAAGAAGCCCTGGTTCGGCCCGAGCGGCAGCGTCTTGCGGAGCAAAGCATAAAACCCCCACGAGATCGCCAGCGTCAGCGCCACCCATGGAATGCCGCCGCTATCGAATGCGAGAATGGCGACGGCAAGCCCTGCCAGCGCGATCGCGGCGATCTGCAGCGGCTGCAGCTTCTCCTTGAGCAGCACCGAGCCGAGGAAGATGCTGAACAGCGGATTGATGAAATAACCGAGCGCCGCATCGAGCGAATGGCCGGCGCCGATCGCCCAGACATAAGTGCCCCAGTTGACGGTGATCAGCGACGCCGTCAGCGCTGCCATCGCCAGCATGCGCGGCGAGCGCAGCGCAGTCGCGATCTCCTGGGTGCGCCCGAGCACGATCAGAACGATGCCTGCCAGCGGCAGCGACCAGACGATGCGGTGGGCGATCACCTCGGCCGGCGAAATATGCGCCACCGCCTTCATGTAGATCGGCAGGAAGCCCCAGAGCAGATAGGCCGTCAGCGCGAAGGCGAAACCGCGCGGACTGTCTTCGTTCTTGGCCAAGGGAACGGATGCATCGGTCGACATCGGGGTGTTTCCATCTTTGTTCTTCTTCTGATCCGGCCTAGCTTAAGCGCCGTGAATAGGCCAATTCATTTCGTTGAATGAACCTTGAGAGAATTTGAAGCGGAAACGAGGCGACGGACGGATGATGGCGGCAAAGACCGGCAAGGCTTCCTCGCCGAACCGGCGGAAGAGACTTATTCCGCCGCGATCTTGCCTGCCAGCTGCCGGTTCTTCATCAACTTGTAGATGACGGAGTCCATCAGTGCTTGGAACGAGGCGTCGATGATGTTCTCCGAGACGCCGACCGTCCACCAGCGCACGCCGTCGCTGTCGGTGGACTCGATCAGAACGCGGGTGATCGCCTCCGTGCCGCCATTGAGGATACGCACCTTGAAATCGGCGAGCACCAGATCGTCGATCTCGTGCTGGTATTTGCCGAAATCCTTGCGTAGCGCGAGGTCGAGCGCGTTCACCGGGCCTTCGGCATCGGCAACCGACATCAGCGTCTGGCCGTCGATGGTGATCTTCACCACGGCCTCGGAGACGATCTTCACGCGGCCAAGACTGTCGAAGCGGCGCTCGATCATCACCCGGAAGCCTTCGATGGTGAAGAATTCCGGGATCGTGCCAAGCGTGCGGTGCGCCAGCAGCTCGAAGCTCGCATCTGCGCCCTCATAGGCATAGCCGATGGATTCACGTTCCTTGACGATCGAGATCAGCAAGTCGAGCTTTGGATCGTCCTTGGCGACGGTAATGCCGCGCCGCTTCAGCGCATTGATGAAGTTCGCCTTGCCGCCCTGGTCTGACACCATGACCTTGCGGAAGTTGCCGACGGTCTCCGGCGGCACGTGTTCATAGGTCCGCGGGTCCTTGATCAGCGCCGATGCATGGATGCCGGCCTTGGTGGCGAAGGCGGAAGCGCCGACATAGGGCATCTGATGATCAGGCGAGCGGTTGAGCAGCTCGTCGAAGGCATGCGAAAGGCGGGTGAGATTGAGCAGCCGCTCCTCGTCGATTGCCGTTTCGAAACGTGTGGTGTAGGCGCTCTTTAGCGCCAGCGTCGGGATCAGCGTCACCAGATTGGCATTGCCGCAACGCTCGCCGATGCCATTCAGCGTGCCCTGGATCTGCCGGACGCCGGCCTCGACCGCGGCCAATGAATTGGCGACCGCCTGGCCGGTGTCGTTATGGGCATGAATCCCAAGACAGTGGCCGGGAACGCCTGAGGCGATCACCGCCTCGACGATGGCGCGCACCTCCGGCGGCTGCGTGCCGCCATTTGTGTCGCAGAGCACCACCCAGCGGGCGCCGCTGTCATAGGCGGTCTTGGCGCAGGCGAGCGCATAGGCCGGATTGGCCTTGAAGCCGTCGAAGAAATGCTCGCAATCGACAATCGCCTCCTTGCCGCCGCCGACCGCCGCCTTGACGCTTTCGGCGATGCTTTCGAGGTTTTCCTCGTTAGTGCAGCCAAGCGCCACCGCAACATGATAATCCCAGCTCTTGGCGACGAAACAGATGGCGTCGGATTTCGCCTGCAGCAGCCCGGCAATGCCGGGATCATTGGAAACCGAAACGCCCGCCCGCTTCGTCATGCCGAAGGCAACGAAGGCGGCCCGGCTGGTGCGCTTCTCGCTGAAGAAGGCTGTATCCGTCGGATTGGCGCCGGGATAGCCGCCCTCGACGTAATCGATGCCGAATTCGTCCAGCATCGCGGCGATCGCAATCTTGTCCTCGACCGAGAAATCGATGCCGGGCGTCTGCTGCCCGTCCCGGAGCGTCGTGTCGAAGAGGTAGATTTTTTCCTTGGTCACCGCGATGTCTCCGGGGCATTGATTGTTTTTATCCGGAGCTTACCCCCCTTGCCCTGCCGGGCAGAGGGGTAGTCACGGCGTGTAGCATCAGTCCGGCTTCCCGGCAAACTTATCCGTCGCCCGGATCAGCTGGTCGAGAATCCCCGGCTCCGAATAGGCATGGCCCGCACCCTCGATTAGGTGGAGCTCTGCCGTCGGCCAGGCCTTGTGCAACTGCCAGGCATATTTGGCCGGGCAGGGCATGTCGTAGCGTCCATGCACGATGACGCCGGGAATATCCTTGAGCTTGCCGGCATCGCGGATCAGCTGTCCCTCGTCCATCCAGCCGGCATTGACGAAGAAATGGTTCTCGATGCGCGCAAATGCATAGGCGAATTCCGGCTCCTCGAACTTGCCGCTCGTCGAAGGTTCCGGCAGCAGCGTGATCGTTTCGCCTTCCCAGATACTCCAGGCCTGCGCGGCCTTGAGGCGCACGTCTCTGTCTTCGTGCGTCAGGCGGCGATGATAGGCCTGCATCATCTCATGCCGCTCTTCCGACGGAATGGGAGCGATGAAGCGCTCCCACTTGTCCGGGAACATTTCCGAGACGCCGAATTGGTAGTACCAGTCGAGCTCGGCCTTGGTCAGCGTATAGATCCCGCGCAGAATGAGCTCGGAGACGTGCTGCGGATGCGTCTCGGCATAGGCGAGCGCCAGGGTTGAACCCCAGGAGCCGCCGAACACCTGCCAGCTGTCGACGCCGGCCATTTCGCGCAGCCGCTCAATATCGGCGACGAGATGCCAGGTCGTGTTGGCGTTGAGTTCCGCATGCGGCGTCGACCGGCCGCAGCCGCGCTGGTCGAACAGCATGACGTCGTAGAGCTGAGGATCGAAAAGCCGGCGATGAGCGGGCGAGATGCCGCCGCCCGGACCGCCATGCAGGAAGACGGCGGGCTTGGCGCCCGGCATTCCCGACCGCTCCCAATAGATCACATGGCCGTCACCGACATCGAGATGGCCGGAGGCGTAGGGTTCGATCTCGGGATAGAGTGTGCGCAGGATCTCGGTCATATCTTCACGCCTTTCGCGGGCCAGAGCGCGGTGTCGTGATCGGGATGCTGGAAGGAAATGATCGCCTCCTGCCGCGCGTAGAAATCCTGATCCTTCAGCACCGGCGCATCGAAGATCTCTTCGACCCAGGGCAGGCGGGCCTCGTAGTTTACCTGGACCAGCGGTGCGAGATCGCTGCGGTCGTCGAAAGTGCCGATCGCAAGCTCCAGCCCGCCCGGATGACGATAGGTCATCGGCGTGCCGCAATTGCTGCAGAAGCCACGGTCGATATTGACCGAGGACTGGAAATAGCTCGGCTCGCCGCGCGTCCATTCCATCCCCTCCTCAGGCGCAGTGACGAGCGCGGAGAAGAAACCACCGAACTGCTTCTGGCACATGCGGCAATGGCAGATCGAGGGTCGCCCCAGTCCGCCTGAAATGCGGAAGCGCACGGCGCCGCATTGGCATCCGCCTGTTTTTATCGTGTCCGTCATGAGATCTCTCCGAGGGGCCAGCTTTTCGTGTCGTGATCGGGGTGCTGATGGTTGCTTGCCGCAATCGCGTTCTCGCGGTCGGGCGTTTCAGCCTGTGGTTCCAGCGGCAGACCGTCCAGCGCGTGAAACCAGGACATCTTGCGGCCAGTGTTCGATTGCATCACGGGCTTGACCGTGTCGGGATTATCAAGCGAGCCGAGCGTGATGTTGATGAAATTCATCTCCGGAATGTCGTAAAACAGCGGCGTGCCGCAATCGCCGCAGAAGCCGCGCCGCACCAGATCCGATGACTGAAACCATTTCGCCGCGCCGCGCGTCAGCTCGAAATCTTGACGCTTCGCTGCTGCAAGCGGCATGAAATAATTGCCGGCCGCCTTCTGGCACATGCGGCAATGGCAAAGGTGGGGATAACCGAGTTCGCCTTCAGCGCGGTAACGCACCGCCCCGCACTGGCACCCGCCGCTTCTGTCTGCGTGCACTGTCATCGGGGCTCCTTGGGCGGCCATGCCAGCGTCTCATGATCGGGATGCTGGAAGGAGACGAGTTCGAGCACGAAGGGGGCGGCTTGCGCATCCTCTTCCGTCCGGTGCCCCGGCAGTTCGTGCAGATGATCGACGAAGCCGATCTTGCCCTCGATGCCGAATTGCACCACCGGCGGGAGCGCCGAAGGATCGTCGAAGGCGCCCGCGGCAATCGCAACCCCGTCAGGCGCCTCGTAGGAAAGCGGCGTCCCGCAATCGCCGCAGAAGCCGCGCTCGACGAAATTGGAAGAGCGGAACTTTTTCCGCTCTCCGCGCGTCCACGCAAAATCGGCGCCGCGCACCGACACCAGCGGCGCATAATAAGCCCCGAACGCCTTCTGGCACATGCGGCAATGACAGATCGACGAATCCTTGAGTTCGCCGCTGACGCGAAAGCGCACCGCACCGCACTGGCAGCCGCCGGTATAGGTGGTCATGGACAATCCCTCCGCAACAATGTGGGGAGGGGTTGGGGAGGGGCCTTATCCCCAGACACCACTCTCACCGCTTGACCTCCCACGTCGTCACCCGCTCGCCGGTCGCCGTATCCCTGCCGTCCTTCAGCTGGATGTCTTTCGCGGTCAGCTCGTCGCGGATCTTGTCGGCCTCAGCAAAATTCTTCGCCTTCAGCATTTCCAAACGCATGGCGACCAGCGCATCGACTGCCGCTGCGACGGCCGCGTCGATTTCTGCTTTCCTCGGCAGCAGCCCGAGGAGGGCAGCGGTTGCCGCGAAGGCGGCGCCGGCGGCGGGATCCGTATGGGCAGCTTGCGCCAAGGCATGCAATGCCTGCACCGCCGCCACCGTGTTGAGGTCGTCGGCCAGCGCGTTGAGCACGGTTTCATCGGGCGCTGCATCGCCGGCTTCGGTCGCCGGCCATTTGGCGAGCAGACGTTCGGCCTCTTCCAGTCGCTTGATCGAAAAGTCGATCGGCTCGCGATAATGCGTCATCAGCATGGCAAGGCGCAGCACCTGGCCCGGCCATTTGCGGCCGCCGAAGGTTTCCGTGTGCAGCAACTCGTGGATGGTGACGAAATTGCCTTCGGATTTCGACATCTTGCGGCCTTCGACCTGCAGGAAGCCGTTATGCATCCAGACATTCGCCATCACCTCGGTGCCGTGGGCGCAACGCGACTGGGCGATCTCGTTTTCATGATGCGGGAAGATCAGGTCCAGCCCGCCGCCATGAATGTCGAAGACATCGCCGAGATAGCGCTTGCTCATCGCCGAGCACTCGATGTGCCAGCCAGGCCGGCCGCGGCCCCACGGGCTCTCCCAGCCGGGCTCGTTGTGGCTCGACAGCTTCCAGAGCACGAAATCGCCCGGGTTCTTCTTGTGCGCGTCGACGGCGATGCGGGCGCCGGCCTGCTGCTCGTCGAGCGGGCGCTTCGAAAGTTGGCCGTAATCCGCCATGGACTTGGTGTCGAACAGCACTTCGCCGGCTGCGACATAGGCATGGCCATTGCCGATCAGCTTCTCGATGATCTCGATCATCTCAGCGATATTGTCGGTCGCCCGCGGCTCGAAGGTCGGCTCCAGGCAGCCGAGTTCGGCGACATCGGCGTGAAATTGCGTCTCGGTCTTTTCGGTGACCGCGCGGATCGCTTCATTCAGCGGCAGGCCCGGATGATCCCGGAGCGCCCGCGCATTGATCTTGTCATCGACGTCGGTGATGTTGCGGGCATAGGTGACGTGGCCTTCGCCATAGACATGGCGCAGCAGCCCGAACAGCACGTCGAAGACGATGACCGGCCGGGCATTGCCGATATGAGCGAAATCATAGACGGTCGGGCCGCAGACATACATGCGGACATTGTTGGGATCGATCGGCGAAAGAACCGATTCTTCCCGTGTCAGCGTGTTGTACAGCCTCAGTTCCGGCATGCCGCCCATTCCACTCTCCCATCAGTACAATCAGAAATATCGCGACCGGCGGGCCGGGGCGTTTCGCATCTTGACTATTTGGGAGACGAAAACGGCCGGGCCAGCGCTTGCGCTAGCGAATAATCTTTCCGCAGATAATGCAGATAACCGTTTTCATGCCGCGTTTTATGGCGTGGGAATGACGTTTGGTCAAGAGGGGCGAGGAACGATCCCGGCAGCAACTGAAGCGGCGCATCCGGTGAATCGATTGCAAGGCCGAAGGTCCGCGAAGACAAACAGCGCGTCTTCAGATTCGTCTGCCATTTTCGCGGCGCAAATCTTCTATAGCCAGCTGAAACCTGCTGAAAATATGGGAGAAATGTGTGAGGAGCGTGGTTCGGTGGACAATCGGAGCGACCGCAATTGTGGTGGTCGCATCCGCTGCATATCTGGCGTACGATTTCGGAATGCTTCGCTTCAACAATCCGTCCTTGAGCCGCTATCCGATCCAGGGCATCGATGTCAGCCATCACCAGGGTGACATTGATTGGAAGATGGTGGCCGCGCAGCCCAACGTCCGTTTCGCGATCATGAAGGCGACCGAAGGCGGAGATCACAAGGATTCCAGGTTCGCCGACAACTGGCGGCGCGCCGGCGATGCAGGACTGGTCAGGGGCGCTTATCATTTCTTCACCTTCTGCCGCCCGGGCAAGGATCAGGCGCAGAACGTCCTCGCGACCGTGCCGAAACAGCCGGGAACCCTGCCGATCGCCGTCGATCTGGAGTTCGTCGGCAATTGCAACAAGGTCCCGACTGTCGAGGAAATGGCGACTGAGGTGAACGCCTTCTTTACCGAGCTGACAGGCACCTTTCCGGAAAAGCCGATCTTTTACGTCACGCAGGAATTCTTCGATCGCTATCTGAAAGGCAATGAATCCCGCTTCCCCGACCATTTCCTGTGGCTGCGAAGCGTGTTCCAAGAACCGACGCAGGAAGACTGCGGTGGTTGGTCGATCTGGCAATTTGCCGACAACGGCACTGTCGACGGCATTCAGGGAGCGGTGGACCTCAATGCGGTGTGCCCGTCGGAAACGGGCTTCGCACATCTGTTCCCAGCCGTTGCTGTCAAATGACGCTACTCCGGCAGGCGGTAGTCGACGAGCTTGTTTTCCCGCACGATGAACAGTTTGCCCGTGTCGGTCACACCGGGCCCCGTCAATGGCAGGATCGCCTTGGCGATCTCGGAGGGATGCGGCAGCGTCTGCGGATCTTCGCCCGGCACCGCCTGGGCGCGCATCGCCGTGCGGGTGGCGCCCGGATCGACGCTGGTGATGCGCAGCGGCGTCGATTGGCTCTCGCCGGCCCAGGTCCGAGCCAGCGCCTCGACGGCCGCCTTGGAAGCGGAGTAGGCGCCCCAGAAGGGCCGGCACTTGTGGGCGGCACCCGAGGACAGGATGACGGCGCGGCCGGCATCCGAGCGGGTCAGCAGCGGATCGACCGACCGGATCAGCCGCCATGTGGCAGTGACGTTGATGGTCATCACCTTTTCGAACACCTTCGCCTCGATATGACCGATCGGCGAAATGACGCCGAGCACGCCGGCATTGGCGACGAGGATATCGAGTTTGCCCCAGCGCTCGAAGATCGAGCCGCCGAGTGCGTCGATCGCATTCATGTCGGCCAGGTCGAAGGGGACGAGCGTCGCCGTGCCGCCGACCGCCTTGATCGCATCGTCGAGATCCTCGAGCCCGCCGACCGTGCGGGCGCAGGCGATCACATGGGCGCCGGCTTTCGCAAGCTCCAGCGCCGTGAAATAGCCGATGCCACGCGATGCACCGGTGACGAGTGCGATCTTGCCCTCAAGATTGATGTTCATCTGTTCCGGTTCCGGATTTGCTTGCGATGGCGAGGGGCGCACGAGCCCCTCGGAAGGGAAGTCAAAGCAGCGGCGGCTCAGCCGTTGCTGGCAAGCATCGAAAGCTTGTTGCCCATCGACTCGCCGTTCTTGTCGAGCAGGCGGGTCGGATAGTCACCGGTGAAGTAGTGGTCGGTGAATTGCGGCCGGGCAGGATTGCGGTCCTCGCCGCCGACGGCGCGGTAAAGCCCGTTGATCGACAGGAAGGCAAGCGAGTCCGCGCCGATATATTTGGCCATGGCGTCGACATCGGCATACTGGTTCGCCAGGAGCTTTTCGGCATCGGGCGTGTCGATGCCGTAAAAGTCGGGGAAGAAGATCATCGGGCTGGCGACGCGGAGATGGACTTCGCGCGCGCCCGCTTCACGGATCATCTGGACGATCTTGAGAGACGTCGTGCCGCGCACGATGGAATCATCGACCAGCACCACACGCTTGCCTTCGATCATCGCCCGGTTGGCCGAATGCTTCAGCTTCACCCCAAAGGCGCGGATCTGCTGGGTCGGTTCGATGAAGGTGCGGCCGACATAGTGGTTGCGGATGATGCCGTATTCGAAGGGAATGCCGCTTTCCTGTGCGAAGCCGAGAGCCGCCGGCGTGCCGCCGTCCGGCACCGGCACGACAACGTCGGCCTCGACGGGCGATTCCTTGGCGAGGTTCATGCCCATATTCTTGCGCGTCGTATAGACGTTGCGGCCGCCGACGACCGAGTCCGGCCGGGCGAAATAGACATATTCGAACAGGCAGAGCCGTTCCGGCTGCCGCTTGCCGGGCTTGCGGGCATCGATGCTGATCGAGCCGTCGGGCTGGATTTCGCAGATGACGACCTCGCCATTTTCCACGTCGCGGATGAACTTGGCGCCGATGATGTCGAGCGCGCAGGTTTCCGAGCAGAAGATCGGCTTGCCGTCGAGTTCGCCCATCACCAGGGGGCGGATGCCGGTCGGGTCACGCGCGGCAATCAGCTTAGTGCGCGTCATCGCGAGCATCGAATAGCCGCCTTCCATCTGGCGAATGGCGTCGATGAAGCGGTCGGACGTGGAAGCGTGGCGGGAGCGGGCGATGAGATGGAGCACCACTTCGGTATCGGACGTCGACTGACAGATGGCGCCGGTCGCGATAATCTGGCGGCGCAGCGTCAGGCCGTTGGTGAAATTACCGTTATGGGCAATGGCGATCCCGCCTTCCTCAAGTTCGGCAAACAGCGGCTGCACGTTGCGCATGGCGACTTCGCCTGTCGTCGAGTAGCGTGTATGACCGATCGACATGCTGCCGGGCAGGCGGGCGAGCGTCATCGGATTGGTATAGTGGTCGCCGACCAGGCCCATATGGCGCTCCTGATAGAAGCGCTTGCCGTCGAACGAGACGATGCCGGCTGCTTCCTGTCCGCGATGCTGAAGCGCATGCAGACCAAGAGCCGTCAGTGCCGCGGCATCGGGATGTCCCAAAATTCCGAAAACCCCGCATTCCTCATGCAGCGTATCTCCGTCGAGCGGATCGTCGGTCGGGAAGGAATGGGACTGGTTCATTTCTGCGGGCCTCTGCTCTCACAAGAATGGATCGGCATTTCCAGAAATAACTGAAGCCCGGCAGAGCTGGAATGCCCGGCCGGACCCCTTATTTGACATCCCGCTCAAATGGCAATTGCCGGAGGGCGGGTCAAGCTCTTGAACACTGTGTCAATTCGCTGGCTGCTGTGCAGGCGCGGTCGGTGCGTCTTCTGCCGGTGCCTGGTCGCCCGTCGGCGGATTGGTGCCTTCGGCGCCCTGTGCCGGCGGCTGAAGCTTATCACGGATGCTCGCCGGTATCATCTGGGCAAATTGCTCCGGCAGAACCGATTTCAGCTTCACGACCATCGAATCCAGGAAGGGTTTCGATTTTGCTTGGTTGACCCAGGCCGGGCGGTGGTCGACATCGACCAGCCAGTTCCAGAAGGCGACGGCGACGACCAGCAGCAGCACGCCGCGCGCTGCCCCGAACAGGAAACCGAGCGTGCGGTCGAGCGCGCCGACGCGGCTGTCGATGATGAAATCGGCAATCTTCATCGTGATGAAAGAAATGACGATGAGCGCGATCAGGAAGACGACCGCTGCCGAACCGACGATCGCGATGCGGTCGTCATCGGTATATTTCTTCGCGTAGGGCAACAGGTACGGATAGAGGTAATAGGCCGCCGCTGCCGATCCGCCCCAGCTCGCGATTGAGAGGATCTCGCGCGAAAAGCCGCGGACCATCGCCAGCACGGCGGAGAAGAGCACGACGCCGATGACAATACCGTCGAAAATCGTAATGGGCATGTAAATTCAACTCCAGGACTGCCGCTTGGCGGCCGTGTCGTGCCTTATCGTGTGCCTCCTATATCATTACCAATCTTGGCAATGAAAGGATCAAACCTCGTCTTCCACACGCAGCGCTCCCTTCGAGCCGGCGATGCGCGCCACCAGATCCGGCAGGCTTTCGACCTCGCTCCACCGCCCGCCGGAGCCCTTCGGCAGTTCGGCGGAGGCGGATGGAAGCAGTGCTGCGGAAAAGCCCAGCTTCTCGGCTTCCTTGAGGCGCTGGGCGGTGTGCGCAACCGGCCGGATGGCGCCCGACAGGCTGACTTCGCCGAAATAGACGCAATCGGCGGGAAGGGCAATACCGGCAAGCGAGGAAACCAGCGCCGAGGCGACGGCGAGATCGGCCGCCGGTTCGGTGATGCGGTAACCGCCGGCAACATTGAGGTAGACGTCATGCTGGCCGAGCCTGACGCCGCAATGGGCTTCCAGCACCGCGAGGATCATCGACAGCCGGGCCGAATCCCAGCCGACCACGGCGCGCCGTGGTGTGCCGAGCGAGGTCGGCGCCACCAGCGCCTGCACCTCGACGAGAATGGGACGCGTGCCCTCCATGCCGGCAAAGACAGCGGCGCCCGGCGATTTTTCGTTGCGTTCGCCGAGGAAGAGTTCCGAGGGATTGGCGACTTCGCGCAGCCCCTTGTCGGACATTTCGAAAACGCCGATCTCGTCGGTCGGGCCGAAGCGGTTCTTGACCGTGCGCAGGATACGGTAGTGATGGCCGCGATCGCCCTCGAAATAGAGCACGGCGTCGACCATGTGCTCGACGACGCGCGGGCCGGCGATCTGCCCGTCCTTGGTGACATGCCCGACCAGCACCATGGCGGCGCCGGTCTGCTTGGCGAAACGGATCATCGCCTGCACGCCGGTGCGCACCTGCGTCACCGTTCCCGGCGCGGATTCGGCCAGTTCGCTCCACAGCGTCTGGATGGAATCGATAATGACGAGATCCGGCCGCTTGCCCTCGGCAAGTGTCGCCAGAATATCCTCGACATTGGTTTCGGCCGCCAGCATCACGTCGGTATCGGCCGCCGCAAGGCGCTGTGCCCGCAGCCGGACCTGCGCCACAGCTTCTTCGCCGGAGACGTAGATGATCTTGTGGCCACGCCGCGCAAGAGCGGCGGCCGCCTGCATCAGCAGCGTCGATTTGCCGATACCGGGATCGCCGCCGATCAGCACCGCCGACCCGCGCACGAAGCCGCCGCCAAGCGCCCGGTCGAGTTCCGACATGGCGGTATGGATGCGCGGCGCCTCCTCGATTTCACCGGACAGCGCCGTCAGCGCCACCGGCCGGCCCTTCTTCGGCGTCTTGCCGGGGCCGGAGCCGATCCCGCCCATCGGGTCCTCTTCGACGATGGTGTTCCACTCGCCGCAGTTCTCGCATTTGCCGGCCCAGCGGTTGTGGATCGTGCCGCAACTCTGGCAAATGAATTGTGTCCTGGCCTTCGCCATCAATCACTCTTTCAGTCCGGGTTCCCGAGTGAAGCAGTCGCGCCGCTTCATCGAATCATTGTCGTGCTTGAGATAATGGCTATCGCGACGGATCAAAACTAATGATTTTCCCATCAGTGCCTCCCGTGCCTATGCTTTGCCTCTGCTCATTCTGAACGGTGGAAGATGTTCGATTATTCGTTTGCGCACTGGTTTGCATTTTTCTCGGCGGCGGTCCTGCTCAACCTGTCACCCGGCCCCGACATCGCCTTCATCCTCGGTCACACGATGAAAAGCGGAAAACGTGCCGGTTTTTCCGCGCTGTTCGGCGTCTGGTCCGGCGCCTGCCTGCATGTTCTGATGGCGGCGCTCGGCCTTTCCGCCGTGTTCGCCGCTTCGGCCGTCGCCTTCTCCGCGGTCAAATGGATCGGCGCCGCCTATCTCGTCTGGCTGGGCATCCAGGCTTTGCGCGCCGGCGGCGGCAATGGTCTGATAAAGACTGCCGGTGAAAAAATGCCGGCAGCAAGGATCTACCGACAGGGCATTCTGGTTTCATTGCTCAATCCGAAAGTGGCGATTTTCTTCCTGGCCTTCCTGCCGCAATTCGTCGTTGAAGGGGCAGGGCCGGCATGGGCCCAGCTCATGCTGCATGGCGGGCTGATCATCGTCGTCGCTGCCTTCATCGAGCCGCCGCTCGTCCTCCTCGGAGGGCGCCTTGCCGATGCGCTCAGGCATAATCAAAAAATTGGGTTATGGCTCGATCGCGGCCTCGGCGCGCTTTTCCTGGCGCTCGGCGTCCGCCTTGCGCTCAGCAGCCGCTGACGGGTAGGTTATTCCTCGTCGGCGACATAGCGCCGCTCGTGGCGGAGCCCCATGCTGGTCAGGATCTCGTATCCGATCGTGCCTGCCGCCCGCGCCACATCGTCCAGGGCCATGTTCTTTCCGAACAGCTCGACATAATCCCCGGCGCGCACGGCGTTGTCAGGCAGATCCGTCACGTCGAAGATCGTCAGGTCCATCGTGATCCTGCCCGCGACCGGCACCTTACGTCCGGCGATGAAGCCTTGCCCACCCTGCGGTACGGTCTGGCGCAGCGGCACGCCGCCGCTCGACAGGCTGCGCATGTAGCCGTCGGCATAACCGGCCGAAGCGATCGCCAGCCGGCTTTTGCGGCCAAGCTGCAGCGCCCGCCCGTAGCTGACGGTCTCGCCGGCCTCGACGCTGCGCACCTGGATGATGCGGGCTTCCGCGGTTGCCACCGGCCGCATCGGATTGGCCAGGCCGCAGACCGCCTCGGCGCCATAAAGCGCGATGCCGGGACGGGTCAAGTCGAAGTGATAATCCTCGCCGAGGAAAATGCCGGCCGAGGCGGCAAGGCTTGAATCGATGCCTTCATAGGCGGCGCTAACCCTGTGGAATGATTCGAGTTGCTGCCGGTTCATCGCATGGCTGGGATCGTCGGCGCAGGCGAGATGGCTCATGACAAGCACCGGTGCGAAGCTCGCCGGACGTGAGACGTCGTCGGCGAGCGCGATCGCATCGTCCATATGCAATCCGAGCCGATTGAAGCCGGTATCGACATGCAGCGCGCAGGGGTAGTCACCGTAATCGGCAAGTACCGCCATCCAGAAGGCGAGCTGCTCGTCAGAGGAGATCACCGGAACCAGATCGTTTTCGAAGAAGCGCCGCTCGGTGCCCGGCCATATGCCCGAGAGCACGAAAATGCGCGCCTCGGGCGCATAGAGGCGAAGCGTCACACCCTCGTCGACGGTCGCGACGAAGAAGTCGCGGGCGCCTGCCATGTAGAGCGCTTCGCCGGCATCCTCGATGCCCATGCCGTAGGCATCCGCCTTGACGACCGCCGAGGCGCGCGCCGCACCGGAGCGGCGCGCCATGTCGCGCCAGTTCTCCGTCAAGGCCGTCAGGTCGACGGTCAGTCGCAGGCCTGCCGAGGCAAAATTATCGTCTTCGGGGGCGTCGAGAAAATCGCTCATGATCCACATCGAAAAGAGGCCGGAGGAGGATTCTCCGGCCAGTTTAAAGGTCGATTTTGTCAATGGAAAGCCCGGCGCTGCAGCATCGCTGCGCGATCAGTGCTCTTCATATTGGGTGAAGGACGGATCGGCGAGATCGGCAAAGCGGGTGAATTCCGCCTGGAAGGCGAGCTTCACCGTGCCGGTCGGCCCGTGGCGCTGCTTGGCGATGATGACGTCGGCGGTACCCTTCACCTTGTCGAACAGCGCTTCCCATTCCGGATATTTCGGATCGTGGATGTCGCGCGGTTCCGAATTCTTGACGTAGTATTCCTCGCGGAACACGAAGAGCACAACGTCGGCGTCCTGCTCGATCGAGCCGGATTCGCGAAGGTCGGAGAGCTGCGGCCGCTTGTCGTCGCGGCTTTCCACCTGACGCGAGAGCTGCGACAAAGCGATGATCGGAACGTTGAGTTCCTTGCCGAGCGCCTTCAGGCCGGTGGTGATCTGGGTGATTTCCTGCACGCGGTTGTCGCTGGATTTGCCCGAGCCGGTCATCAGCTGAATGTAGTCGACCACAAGCACGTCGAGGCCGCGCTGGCGCTTGAGACGGCGCGCGCGCGCCGAAAGCTGGGCAATCGAGATACCACCGGTCTGGTCGATATAAAGCGGCACCTTCTGCATCATCATCGAGCAGGCGACGAGCTTTTCGAAATCGGCATCGTTGATGTCGCCGCGGCGGATCTTCGAGGAGGAGACTTCCGTCTGCTCGGAGATGATACGGGTGGCAAGCTGTTCCGACGACATTTCCAGCGAATAGAAACCGACGACGCCGCCGTTCTTCGCCTTCGTGCTGCCGTCCGACTGGACTTCGCCTTCGTAGGCGGCAGCGATATTGTAGGCGATATTGGTCGCAAGCGAAGTCTTGCCCATGCCGGGACGTCCGGCAAGAACGATCAAGTCCGAACGCTGCAGGCCGCCCATCTTGGAATCCAGCGAATGGATGCCGGTGGAAATGCCGGAAAGCCCGCCGTCGCGTTCCTTGGCGACGGCCGCCATGTCGATCGCCAGCGCAACCGCATCATTGAAGGCCTGGAAGCCGCCGTCGTAGCGGCCGTTTTCCGCCAGTTCGAAGAGGCGGCGTTCGGTATCCTCGATCTGCGACTGCGGCGGCATGTCGAGCGGCGCGTCGTAGGCGATGTTGACGACATCTTCGCCGATGGTGATCAGCGCCCGGCGCAGCGCCAGATCGTAGATCGCCCGGCCGTAATCCTCGGCATTGATGACGGTGACGGCATTGCTGACGAGGCTCGCCAGATATTGCGAAACCGTCATGTCGCCGACCTTCTCGTCGGCCTTCAGGAAGGTCTTGATCGTCACCGGATTGGCGATTTTGCCCATGCGGATGATATCGCCGGCAACCTCGAAGATCTTCCTGTGCAGCGGTTCATAGAGATGAATCGGCTTCAGGAAGTCCGACACCCGGTAATAGGCGTCGTTGTTCATCAGGATAGCACCCAGAAGCGCCTGCTCGGCTTCGATATTGTTGGGTGCTTCGCGATAATGCTGCTCCGAGGGAGCAACGGCTGCAATCTTTCGAGCGGCGTCGTTCATCATCATCCGTTCTGTCTTTTTCCAGCTCCGGATTTGCAATTCCGGACGCGAAAATCAAGAGGCTGCGAGGGGAGCGGGGGCTCGCTTCGCTTAAATCCTGAACGCTGTGCACGTTGTTCGACTTCTCCACAGTCCTGGGCGACGCAAAGGAGAAATACCGGCAGTGTCACCCGCACGACACGGTATGGCGCCGACTCAGCCCATCCGTTTCGGAGAACTCTATTTTAGCGCGATGCGATAAGGCTCGCAGCAAAAACATCCGAAACATCCCCAACGAAAAAGCCCGGCGCTGTGGCCGGGCTTCCTGTCGTGGATTGCTCCGACGATATTATGCTTCGTCTTCGTCGACGCCGTCGGCTTCCGGATCGAAGAAATCTTCAGGACGCAGAGCGTCTTCGTCGACGCCGTAGATGGCGTCGACCGAGGTGAGTTCTTCGCCCTTGGACTGGCGCTCTGCCTCTTCGGCAGAACGGGCAACGTTCAGCTGGACGTGGATTTCGACTTCGGCATGCAGCTGCAGCTCGACCTTGTGCAGGCCGATCGCCTTGATCGGCGTGTTGAGGTGAACCTGATTGCGCCCGATGTTAAAGCCTTCGGCGGCGAGAATATCGACGACGTCACGGGCAGCGACCGAACCATAGAGCTGGCCGGTTTCGCCGGCCGAACGCACGACGATGAAGGACTTGCCGTCGAGAACGTCGGCAACCTTCTGGGCTTCCGACTTGCGCTCGAGGTTGCGGGCTTCGAGTGTCGAACGCTCGGCTTCGAAGCGGGTCTTGTTGGCGGCGTTGGCGCGCAGCGCCTTGCCGAGCGGCAGCAGGTAGTTACGGGCAAAGCCGTCGCGAACCTTTACGGTTTCGCCCATCTGGCCGAGCTTGGAGATGCGTTCGAGAAGGATGACTTGCATTTTCTTTTGCCTTTCTTGTGTCTCAAATTTTCGTGTCGGATTGTTTGGGGGCATCAGCATCTTTCGTCGGGGTCAGCGCGATCGCCTTGCGCGTATCGCTGAGACCGAGGACGAGGATGAGGAGAGCTGGCAGCAGCATGAGCATCGAAGCCAGGTAGCTAAGGATGAGGGCCGGGATGCGCCAGTCCTTGCCGCGCGTGCGGAAATGCAGCGAGGCGAAACCGGAAAGCACGAAGCCGGCGCCGAAGGTGCCGATCACCGTCGCGCCGACCAGCGCCGGAACGCCGCCGAAGAAGCAGGCGGCAAGCCCGGCGAGGAAGATGAAGATCGAGTTGCGGTTCATGCGCAGCGACGAGGGAATGTCCTCGCGCGGGCGAAGGCCGCGACCTGACGCTGCGACGATGCGCACGGCGAAATAATAGGCGGCAAACAGCATGCTGACCCACATGCCGCCCTGCAAAGCCGGCAGCATCAGCAGGATCAGCGACTTGGTCTGCGCGGTGGCTGCCGGATCGGGCATGAATTCCGGCTGCTGCTGCTTGACCGAGGTGATCAGCAGATCGACGATCGGATCGGTGATCTCCGGCCCATAGCCGATCATCACGCCGATGACGATGACGGCGATCGTCACCAGGCCGCAGAGATGCAGCAGAATATCGGAGAGCGGATACCAGGCAAGCAGGTGGTCAGGGCCGCCGAGTTCGGAGGCGGGGCGAGCGAGATTGGCGAGGTGGCTGAGCCAGCCGGCCGGCAAGAGCGTCACCAGCGTCATGATCAGCGCAAAGGAAGGCGAGGTGAAGATCGCGCCGAGCGCCGCTGCAGTGGCAACGGCCGAGATCGCCGCGGCATTGCCCCAGCCGAGCCCGACGATCAGGATCGGCAGCGCCGAGGCCGTGTAGAGGAGCGCGCTGAAAAACGACGGCTGCACGCTCGCGCCCAGCACCAGCAGGGCGGCGGTCAATCCGGCGAGTGCGCCGATCAGCAGCGTTTTAAGATCCGGTCGTTTCAAGGTCGCTGTCCTGCTTCATCAAGCAGTTAGAGGATGTTGCTGAATCGAATTCAGAAACGTCTCAACATGGGTTTTAAGAGTTCCGATCCGCGCCCATCGCAGAAGGGAGGCAACCCCCAGATCAGGAATCCGGGGGTCACATATTCTATTAGGCTACGACGTAGGGCAGCAGGCCGAGGAAACGGGCGCGCTTGATCGCCTGGGCGAGTTCGCGCTGCTTCTTCTGGGAAACAGCCGTGATGCGCGACGGAACGATCTTGCCGCGCTCGGAAATGTAGCGCTGCAGCAGACGTACGTCCTTGTAGTCGATCCGCGGCGCGTTGGCGCCGGAGAACGGGCAGGTCTTGCGGCGGCGATGGAACGGGCGGCGGACCGGAGCGGAGGAAGTTTCAGACATATCTCGGATCTCCCTTATACACGGTCTTCGCGCGGACGGCGCGGACGGTCGTCGAAGCCACCTTCACGCGGCGGACGCGGGCCGCGGTCACGATCGCCGAAGCCGCCTTCACGCGGGCCACGGCCGCCTTCGCGCGGACGGTCGTCGCGGTCGCGCTTCTGCGTCATGGCAGACGGCCCTTCTTCATGCTTCTCGACGGCGATCGTCATGTAGCGAAGAACGTCTTCGCTGATGCGCATCTGACGTTCCATTTCCTGGACGGCAGCAGCCGGTGCATCGATGTCCATCAGGGCGTAGTGCGCCTTGCGGTTCTTCTTGATGCGATAGGTAAGGGACTTGAGGCCCCAGTTCTCGATACGCCCGACTTTACCGCCGTTAGCTTCGATCACACCCTTGTACTGTTCTACGAGGGCATCGACCTGCTGAGCGGAAATATCCTGCCGGGCAAGGAATACATGTTCATAAAGAGCCATGACAGCTTTGCCTTTCTTGCGTTTGGTTCAACCCGATATTCGGCGGCTAAGCCTCAACGACTGCTCCTGATTGGGCGGACCCAGGCAAGAAAGCGTTTCCGAGACGGTCGAGAGCGGAGACACGGGAGGCTGGAACGCTTCCGTTCCGAACGATTTCCAACAGGAAACCGGCCCTCCGTTCAGCCACCAGCCAGAAGACCGGGTTAACGAACAGGGCGGCTTATACGGATTTTTCGGGCAAACGCAAGCTCAATCGGACACTCGAGCCCGACGCAGACCAATCGGTAGCGTCTGGCTATTGCATAATTCCTTAAATCGAAATCAAGGAATATAATCAGAGCGGCAGCGGATACTGCCGATGCACCTTGGCGATCTCCGCCAGCACGTCGTTAGAAAGCGTCAGCTCGGCCGCGCCGATATCGACTTTCAGCTGCTCCATCGAGGTTGCGCCGATGATGGCCGAGGCCATGAAGGGCCTCGACAGGCAGAAGGCGATCGCCATGGCCGTTGGGTCGAGGCCGTAACCGGCCGCGATCGCCAGATAGGCTTTGGTCGCCGGCTCCTGCAGCGGCTGCAGGCGGCCGCCGATATCGTGGTTGATCGAGCCGCGCGAACCTTTCGGCCTGAGGCCATCGACATATTTACCGGACAGGATGCCGCCGGCGAGCGGCGAATAGGCGAGCAGCCCGACATCCTCATGGTGCGAGAGTTCGGCGAGATCGAGGTCGAAATGGCGGTAGAGCAGATTGTATTCGTTCTGGACGCTGGCGACGCGCGGCAGGCTCTTCTGTTCTGACAGTGTCAGGTATTTCTGGATGCCCCAGGTGGTTTCGTTGGAAAGGCCGATCGCCCGGATCTTGCCTTCCTTCACCAGTGCGCCGAGGGTTTCCAGGATGTCGAGCATATTGGCGACGGTCTGGTCGCGATCCTGGTTGAAGGGATTGTAGCTCCAGTTCTGGCGGAAATGGAAATGACCGCGGTTCGGCCAGTGGATCTGGTAGAGGTCGACGTAATCCGTCTTCAGCCGCGTCAGGCTGGCCTCGAGCGCCAGCCGTATATTCCTGGCATCCGCACCTTCGCCGCCGCGCAGATAATCGCGGCCGCGGCCGGCGACCTTGGTGGCGAGCACGATATCTCCTCGCTTGCCTGATTTGCCGAACCAGCTGCCGATATAGTCTTCGGTCCGGCCCTGTGTTTCCGGCGAAACGGGCGTGGTTGGGTAGAGTTCGGCGGTATCGAAGAAATTGACGCCCTTTTCGACGGCGTAATCCATCTGCGCGTGAGCGTCGGTTTCGCTGTTCTGCGAACCCCAGGTCATGGTGCCAAGGCAAATCTCTGAAACGGAAATGCCGGTGCGGCCTAGTGAATTGTACTGCATGGGAAAACCTTGGGAGAGAGGTGAAGCCTTAGGGAGGGTCCGCGCAAATCTAGGCTCGATTTGGCGGAGCGCAAGAGCAAAAACCTGGCTTTTGCGCCGGGGAGAAAGGCTTTGCGGAGAATGAGCCGCCACTTGACTCTGCCCGAAAGAATGTCAATTGGAGGCAAAACAGCCTCATGGGGCGCAATCAGGGGCATCAGCCAGGGACACGAGAATGACCATTGCTTTCACTTTTCCCGGTCAGGGCAGTCAGGCCGTCGGCATGGGCAAGGATCTCGCCGAGAATTTCGCCGAAGCCCGCGTCGTTTTCGAAGAGGTCGATGCGGCGCTCGGTGAAAAGCTTTCGGACGTCATGTTCAGCGGTCCCGAGGATACGTTAACCCTGACGGCGAACGCCCAGCCGGCGCTGATGGCTGTCTCGATCGCCGTCGTCCGCGTCCTGGAGGCCAAAGGGCTGGATCTGAAGTCCAAGGTCGCCTACGTCGCCGGTCACTCGCTCGGCGAATATTCGGCACTTTGCGCCGCCGGAACCTTTTCGCTCGCCGACACCGCGCGGCTGTTGCGCATCCGCGGCAATGCCATGCAGGCGGCCGTCCCTGTCGGTGCCGGTGCTATGGCCGCGATCATCGGCCTCGAACATGCCGACGTCGTCGCCGTCTGCGAGGCAGCGGCCGTCCTCGGCGCCTGCCAGATCGCCAACGACAATGGCGGCGGCCAGATCGTCATCTCGGGTGAGAAGACAGCTGTCGAAAAGGCCGCCGGCCTGGCGACCGACAAGGGCGCCAAGCGCGCCATTCTGCTGCCGGTCTCCGCTCCGTTCCATTCGACACTGATGGCGCCCGCCGCCGAGGCCATGCGCGAAGCGCTGGCAACGGTCGCCAAGGCCGATCCCGTCGTGCCCCTCATTGCCAATGTCCGTGCCGCGCCCGTGACCAGCGCCGATGAGATCGCCGGCCTCCTAGTCGATCAGGTGACCGGTCAGGTGCGCTGGCGCGAGACGGTGGAATGGTTCGCCGGCAATGGCGTGACGACGCTTTATGAACTCGGCTCCGGCAAGGTGCTGACCGGCCTTGCCCGCCGCATCGACAAGACGATCAACGGCATCTCCGTCAACGGTCCGGCGGATATCGACGCGGCCGTCGCCGCCCTCATGGCCTGATTGGTATTTCCAGATATCCAAAGATCCAGATATCCAAAGATAAGGAACGTTTCCATGCTCGATCTTTCCGGCCGCAAGGCTCTCGTCACCGGCGCATCGGGCGGTATCGGCGAGGAAATCGCCCGCCTTCTTCATAAGCAGGGCGCTATCGTCGGTCTGCACGGAACCCGCGTCGAGAAGCTGGAAGCGCTGGCCGCCGAACTCGGCGAGCGCGTCAAGATCTTCCCGGCAAACCTTTCCGACCGCGATGAGGTCAAGGCGCTTGGCCAGAAGGCCGAGGCCGAACTCGAAGGCGTCGATATCCTCGTCAACAATGCCGGCATCACCAAGGACGGCCTGTTCGTTCGCATGAGCGACGAGGATTGGGATGCCGTTCTTGAAGTGAACCTGACGTCGACCTTCCGGCTGACGCGCGAATTGACGCATCCGATGATGCGTCGCCGCTATGGCCGCATCATCAACATCACCTCCATCGTCGGCGTCACCGGCAATGCGGGCCAGACCAATTACTGCGCCTCCAAGGCCGGCATGATCGGCTTCACCAAGTCGCTGGCCCAGGAGATCGCCACCCGCAACGTGACGGTCAACTGCGTGGCGCCAGGCTTCATCGAAAGCGCCATGACCGGCAAGCTGAACGACAAGCAGAAGGAAGCGATCATGGGAGCGATCCCGATGAAGCGCATGGGCACGGGCGGTGAGGTTGCTTCGGCGGTCGCTTATCTTGCGTCCTCCGAGGCTGCCTATATGACGGGCCAGACGCTGCACGTAAACGGCGGCATGGCGATGATCTGAAACGACAAACCGCTGGCATGGGGATATTTCCGCCAATAGCATGTTGAGCAATCACGAACCGTTGATTTTCTCGCTTTGCGGCAGACATAAAGCATGTTAAGCGGGCCATGACTGTCAACAGTCGTCCCGAGAAAGCAGACGGACCGGCCGGCTTTTTGCAAGCCTGGACATCTCTGAAGCCGGGTAAAAGAGTTTGCCGAGGATGTCTGAAAACATCGCAGGCTGAAACAGGGTAGGGGTGCCGCAACGGCATTCCGATCAGGACATAAGGTCGAGGAAACCGACATGAGCGATATCGCAGAACGCGTAAAGAAAATTGTTATTGATCATCTTGGCGTCGATGCCGACAAGGTCGTCGAGAGCGCCAGCTTTATCGACGATCTGGGCGCCGACTCGCTCGACACGGTCGAACTTGTCATGGCTTTCGAAGAAGAATTCGGCGTTGAAATTCCTGACGACGCCGCCGACTCGATCCTGACGGTCGGCGATGCCGTGAAGTTTATCGAGAAGGCCCAGGCCTGATCCTGTAATTTTAAGAAAGGGCGGGCCTGGAGTCCGCCCTTTTCTTTTCGGCATATTTCTCCATAGAACATAAGAGACGGGGGAAAGCACGCGATGAGACGTGTCGTCATAACGGGTACCGGCATGGTATCACCCTTAGGATGCGGAACCGAGGTGACGTGGTCCCGGCTGCTTGCCGGTCAGAACGGCGCCCGCCTGGTCACCGAATTCGAGGTCGACGACCTTCCCGCCAAGATCGCCTGCCGCATTCCCGTCGGCGACGGCACCGACGGCACCTTCAATGTCGATCAGTGGATGGAGCCCAAAGAGCAGCGCAAGGTCGATCCCTTCATCATCTACGGCATGGCTGCCGCCGACATGGCGCTTGCCGATGCCGGCTGGCATCCCGAGACCGATGAGGACCAGATCGCCACCGGCGTGCTGATCGGCTCCGGCATCGGCGGCATCGAAGGCATCGTCGAGGCAGGGTACACACTGCGCGACAAGGGCCCCCGCCGCATCTCCCCCTTCTTCATTCCCGGCCGCCTGATCAACCTCGTCTCCGGCCAGGTTTCGATCCGCCACAAGCTGCGCGGACCCAATCATTCGGTCGTCACCGCCTGCTCGACAGGCGCGCATGCGATCGGCGATGCCGCGCGGCTGATTGCACTCGGCGATGCCGACGTCATGGTCGCCGGCGGCACAGAATCCCCGGTCAGCCGCATTTCGCTCGCCGGCTTTGCCGCCTGCAAGGCGCTGTCGACTCAGCACAACGACGATCCGCAGAAGGCCTCGCGCCCCTATGACCGCGACCGCGACGGCTTCGTCATGGGCGAGGGCGCCGGCATCGTCGTGCTCGAAGAGCTTGAACACGCCAAGGCGCGCGGCGCCAAGATCTATGCCGAAATCGTCGGCTACGGCCTGTCGGGCGACGCCTATCACATCACCGCTCCGTCCGAAGACGGCGAGGGCGCCGGCCGCTGCATGGCGATGGCGCTGAAGCGCGCCGGGCTGACGGCGGCCGATATCGACTACATCAACGCCCACGGCACCTCGACCATGGCCGACACGATCGAACTCGGCGCCGTCGAGCGGCTGGTCGGCAATGCGGCGTCGAAGATCTCCATGTCTTCGACAAAATCGGCAACCGGGCATCTTCTCGGTGCTGCCGGCGCGATCGAGGCGATTTTCACCACGCTTGCCATCCGCGATAATACCGCGCCGCCGACGCTCAATCTCGACAATCCCGAACGCGAGACGGCGATCGATCTTGTTCCGCACAAGGCACGTGAGCGAGAAATCAATGTGGCGCTATCCAACTCGTTCGGATTTGGCGGCACGAACGCGTCGCTCGTCCTGCGCCGTTACGCGCAATAACGGTCCTGTCCGCGCGGTGTAATGGGTGTCTCTTGCGCCGCAACCGTCCTCTGCGTTGCGTAGCGGGGCGCGCGAGCATAACGAGCGGAAGCGCCGTTGAACGGCGGCGGAACCTGCTTTTGCCGCATTGCTTCGCGAAATAGCGAAGTGAGGGTCAAGTTTTAGAGGATTGCCGGTGAGCGATACGACGAACCAGAGCAACGATACCCAGGCGCAGAAGGGGCCGATCATCCCGAAGTCGCCCAGCGAAGCCCTGCGTCCGGAGCGCGTTCCGGAGCCGCCGAAACGGTCCAAGAAAGCCCGCGGCCAGGTGGTTCTTTTCCTGAACTTCATCATGACGATGGCAGTTGTGGTCTGCGTTGTCGCCATCATCGCCTTCTACTACGCCACATCGACCTATCGGAACCCCGGTCCGCTGCAGACCAATACCAATTTCATTATCCGCAATGGCGCCGGTCTGGCCGAAATTGCGACGAACCTCGAACGCAACGCGATCATCGGCGATGCCCGCATCTTCCGTTATCTCACGGCAACGCATCTTTCTGCCGGCGAGAGCCTGAAGGCCGGTGAATATGAGATCAAGGCCAGAGCCTCCATGAGCGATATCATGGAGCTTCTGAAATCGGGCAAATCCATTCTCTATTCTGTTTCCTTCCCCGAAGGCCTGACGGTCCGCCAGATGTTCAACCGCATGCTGGAGGATCGGGTGCTGGAAGGCGACCTGCCGGCCGCCCTTCCGGCCGAGGGCAGCCTTCGCCCGGATACCTACAAGTTCTCGCGCGGCACCAAGCGCTCGGAAATCATCGAGCAGATGGAGGCGGCACAGCAGAAAATCGTCGATCAGATCTGGGACAAGCGCGACTCTTCGCTGCCGCTGCGGTCCAAGGAAGAACTCGTGACGCTCGCCTCGATCGTCGAAAAGGAAACCGGCGTTGCCGACGAACGTGCCCATGTCGCCTCGGTTTTCCTGAACCGCCTCGGCAAGGGCATGCGCCTGCAGTCCGACCCTACGATCATCTACGGTCTCTTCGGCGGCGACGGCAAACCGGCCGACCGGCCGATCTACCAGTCGGACCTGAAGCGGGACACGCCATTCAACACCTATGTCATCAAGGGTCTGCCGCCGACGCCGATCGCCAATCCCGGTAAGGATGCGCTGGAAGCCGTCGCCAATCCCTGGAAGACCCAGGATCTCTACTTTGTCGCCGACGGCACCGGCGGCCATGTTTTCGCTGCTACGCTCGAGGAGCACAACGCCAACGTCAAGCACTGGCGCAAGCTCGAAGCCGACAAGGGCTCGGATCCGAGCATCGCCGTCGACGGCCAGCCGGAAGAACAGCCGGCGGATGACGGCGCGACCGTCGTGCCGCCGAAGAAAAAGAAGATTAACTGATAGTTTCTGGAGGCTCGGATGGCTTTGCAGTCCATGACCGGTTTTGCGCGGCGCGAGGGAACGAGCGGCCGCTGGCGCTGGGCATGGGAACTGCGCTCGGTCAACGGCAAGGGCCTCGATCTGCGGCTGCGCCTGCCACCCGGCCTCGAACGTATGGAGGCAGACGTCCGCCGCCTCGCCGGCGAAAGCTTCAGCCGCGGCAACCTGCAGGCATCGCTGTCCGTCACCGCCGACGAGAACCGCTTCGATGCAGTGCTGAACAAGCAAGCGCTTGCCGCCGTGCTTGCCATGCGCGAACAATTGGACGGGATAATTGATCCGGCGCCGCTGAAGCTCGATACGCTGCTTCTGTTGCGCGGCATCGTTGAATTCCGGGAAAGCGAGGATGGCGAGGAAGCGCTTGCCGCCCGTGATGCCGATATCGCAGCCGGCCTGTTGGCCGCGCTTTCAGATCTGAGAGCCATGCGAGAGCAGGAAGGGGCGGCGCTGACCCGCATTCTCCTCGACCATGTCACGACAATCGACGGTCTGACGCGCACGATCGCGGCCGATCCCTCACGCTCGCTGCAGGAGATCGCCGCACGGCTTGCCGCGCAAGTCGCCTTGTTGATGGACGGCATGGCCGCGCTGGACCGCGACAGGCTGCATGCCGAAGCCGCATTGCTGGCGACCAAGGCGGATCTGCGCGAGGAAATCGATCGTCTGAAGGCGCACGTCGCCGCAGCGCGCGATCTCCTAGTGAAAGATGGCCCTGCCGGGCGCCGGCTCGATTTCCTTGCACAGGAATTTAACCGCGAATCGAATACCATCTGCTCGAAGTCGAATGCCTCGGCGGTTACCGCCGCCGGCATCGAGCTGAAAGTTGTGATCGACCAGTTCCGCGAGCAGGTCCAGAATTTGGAGTAGGACATGAAACCGGCGAAACCCTCGCCCGTCCAGATCGCCCGCCGCGGTCTGATGCTTGTCATCTCGTCGCCGTCGGGCGCCGGCAAGTCCACCATCGCGCGTACGCTGCTGGAGCAGGACAGGCAAATAGGCCTCTCCGTCAGCGTCACCACGCGCCAGCGCCGCCCGAGCGAAGTCGAGGATGTGCATTACCACTTCAAGAGTGTGCGCGAGTTCGAGCGGCTGCGCGATAGCGACGCGCTGCTCGAATGGGCCGAGGTGCACGGCAATTTCTACGGCACGCCGCGTGAGCCGGTCGAGCAGGCGATGGCAGAAGGCCGTGACATGCTCTTCGATATCGACTGGCAGGGCGCCCAGCAACTGCAGGAGAAGATGTCGGCCGACGTCGTCTCGATCTTCGTGTTGCCGCCGACCATGACCGAGCTCCAGTCGCGCCTGCACCGCCGCGCCGAGGATTCCGAGGAGGTCATTCAGACGCGCCTCGCCAACAGCCGCGCCGAGATCGCCCACTGGCGCGAATACGACTACGTCATCATAAACGACGATCTTAATGCCGCGTTCGACGCCGTCCAGTCGATCGTCAAAGCCGAACGCCTGCGCCGCGACCGCCGCCATGGCATGTTCGACTTCGTCCGCGAGCTGCTGGAAGAGACGCCGTCGCTTTAGGGGTAGATCCTGAGAAGCTTGAGCGGTCCTAGCCGCTCTGGGTAAGAAACGTCAGATGCCAGCGACGGCCACCGCTAACGTTACGGCGACGGTTTCACTGAGCCTGTTGCTATAGCTGCAGCTGCGCTTAGAGAAGCATGGACGCGCCGCGATCGAGATAGGTGTCTAGGAACTGCTCCAGACGCGGATTTCGCGGTTTCTTGAACACGTCTTGCGGCGCCCCTGTAAACAGTACCTTGCCATGGTCGAGGAAGATGATCTGCTGACCGACCGTCGCGGCGAAGCCGATCTCGTGTGAGACCACGACCATGGTCATGCCCTCGGCCGCCAGATCGCGCATGACATTCAGCACCTCGCCCGTTAGCTCCGGATCGAGCGAAGAGGTTGGTTCGTCAAACAGCATGATCTTAGGCTTGAGCGCCAATGCGCGGGCAATGGCGACACGCTGTTGCTGGCCGCCGGAAAGCTGCGAGGGATAGTGCCCGGCACGCGCTTCCAGCCCGACTTTCACAAGCTGAGCCAACGCCAGATCCTCGGCCTGTTTGCGGCTCAGCCTGTGAACCATCTTTAGTGCCTCGCTGACATTGCCGAGCGCCGTCATGTGCGGCCAAAGATTAAACTGCTGGAAGACCATGCCGATCTGGGCGCGGATTGTTCGGTTCGTAGCCGCAGGAACGCGCTCCCGCACACCCTCGGCGTTCTCGCTGAAGCCAAGTACCTCGCCATTGATGGCAATCGTGCCGCGGGTTGCCTCTTCGAGAAAGGCCATGCAGCGTAAAAGCGTGCTCTTGCCGGAGCCGGAAGGGCCGATCAGGCAGGAGACTTGTCCCTGCGCTATCTCGAGGTCGATGCCTTGCAGGACAGTGGAATCCCCGAACTTCTTGACAAGATTGTTGACTGCGATTGCGGGAACGCTCATGCGTTGAAAAACCTGAATCTGGAAAGTTTCGTTTCGGCGAGATTGCCAAGCCGGCCGGTGAATTCGACCAGCACCCAATAAAAGAGCGCCAGCGCGGAAAGCGCTTCCACGAAGGCGTATTGCTGCGAGCCTATGGCGCTCAATGTCGCCGTCAGTTCCGGCACGGTAATGATCGACAGTACTGCCGTCTCCTTCATGAGGATCACCGCCATGTTCACCGACGGCGGCAGCACCAGCATGGTCATTTCCGGCAGCAGGATGCGCCTGACGATCTGCCCTTGCGTGAGGCCGACGCATTCACCGGCTTCGATGTGCCCCCTTGGGACTGCCCGAAAGCCGGAGCGGAAAATTTCGCTAAAATAGGCCGCACCATAGATCGAGATGCCGATCAGCCCGGCGGGTAGGGGATCGAGCGACAGACCGACGAAAGGACCGCCATAATAGACTAGGAATATCTGGATCAGGAAGGGTGTACCGCGCAGGACCGCGACAATAAGACCAAGCGCCTTATCGACCACCAGACCGCCATATTGCCTGGCGACAGCCAGCAGAAAGCCAAGGGCGGCGGCGGCAATCGTGCCGAAAACCCAAATCATGATCGTGACGCCCGCGCCGCTGACGATCGCAGGCCATTGCTCGATGAGGACGTTGATGTCGAAGCTCATCGGGGTGCTCCAGGAAGAGAGCGTTCGATCAGGCCGCCGGCCAATGCGACGATCCAGTTGATCACCAGATAGATCAAGCCGGCTGACGCGAAGAGCTGCAGGGGCAGAAAGGTGCTGCCGGCGAGATCCTGCGCCATGCGCGTCAATTCGACAATGCCGACAACGGAGACGAGAGACGACGCCTTGAGAATGAGGATCGCTTCGTTGACGAGGGCAGGCAATGTCAGGCGAAGGGCGGTCGGAACCTTGATGCGGCGAAAGATCTGACCGGGCGTCAAGCCGACCATTTCAGCGGATTCGACCAGCCCGACGGGAACACTGGCAAAGCCGCCCCGCAGGTTCTCCGCTTGATAAGCGGCGGTACAGAGCGACAGGCCAATGACCGCCGCCACAACGCTTGGCACATTGATGCCAATAACTGGCAGAAGATTGTAAATCAGCAGCAATTGCACGAGCAGCGGCACACCGCGAAAAAAGCTGATAAAAATCCGGGCAGGCAGCACCAGATGGCGCCGCAGCGAAAGCAGCATGCCCGACAGCAGGATCGCGATGGCGAAACCGATCAGGATTGATACGACGCTGATCGTGACCGTATAGATCGAAGCCTGCAGCAGCAATTCGAAGAGTTTGAAGGACATGAGGGTTGGATGTCGTCCCCTTGGCGGTCATGAAACCGGATATGCTTCCAATCATGCCCCGGCACATCCGGGGCATGATTGGTGATGACGATCAATCGATCAGAATGCTGGGTCCTTGACCGAATCCGGGGTGTCGAAGGTCGCGCCGAACCACTTCTTCTGCAGCGCGGCCATTCTGCCGTCCGCCTTTATCTTCAGCATCGCGGCATCGATCGCATCCATTAGCGGCGTGTGATCGGTATCCTTCAGGCCGATAAAGCCGAAATAGGATTTTTTGCCGAAGGGCGGCAGCACGACTTCGAAGACACCCTCACGCTGCTTGGCGACGAATGCGATGTTCGGCAGAGAGTTTGCCACGCCGGCGATGCGACCGGCGGCAAGATCGGCATAGGATTCGGTAAAGGCCGGATATTCACGAATGTCCGCTTTCGTCGGCAATGTCTCGGAGAATTCCTTGAGCTGATCGAGCTGCGAGGTTGCCTTGCCGACGCCGATCTTCTTGCCAGCGATGTCTTCCGGCTTGCTGATGGTTTGATCGCCCGCCTTTTTGAGAATGGCTATGGTCGCTTCGGCCAGCGGCGGCGTAAAGCGATAGCGCTCCATGCGTTTCTTGGTAATCGTCGCCGGGCCGGCCACCACGTCGAATTTTCCGGCTTCCAAAGCAGGGAAAACGCCGTCCCAGGGCAACGTCACCCACTCGATCTTCACACCGAGCTCCTTGCCGATCTCATCGAAAAGATCGACGTTCAATCCGACATGCTCACCAGCGTCGATGAAGTCAAAGGGTGCGAAGGCCGTCTCGGTGCCGACCTTCAGGGTGCCGGCGGCCTTGACCGTCGCCAGCGTATCTGCAGCGTGCGCGGAAAGTGTCGCCCCGAGCAGGAACGCGGCGCTCATCAACCCTTTGAGCAATGAATTCTTCTTCATGATCTTCTCTCCAGTTTTGCCCTTCCAGCGGAAGAGTCCAGGTTCCCCAGCGTTTCCCGCCGAACGAGCTTCTCTGGCCCGCTTTTGTCTATACAAATAGATATAGCTCGGCATACAGTGTCAATGTAAAAGTCTTGAAAAGCAAAAAACGTGCCGGACCTTTGGCCGAAGCCGCCTCGCATTGAGGCCAGGATCTGAACGCCGTCGCGGGATCGAGGTGAGTGTTGGTCTCAATTCATCATAGAATCTTCGGAGACATCGAGGCGAAGATCATGAATGGCGACTGGAAACCTGGCCAGCGTATCCCGATCGAGCATGAACTCGCCGACCAATACCAATGCTCGCGGATGACCGTGAACAAGGCGCTGTCGGCGCTCGCCGAGCGCGGCATGATCGTCCGGCGGCGCAAGACAGGCTCCTTTGTCGCCTCGCGGCAGATCGATCGCACGGTCATGGATATTCAGGATATCAGTACCGAGGCGGAGCTTGCCGGACACGAGCACGACCACCGCATACTGAAGCGGCAGATAGAGAAACTGGATACGTCAGGGGCCGTCTTATTGGGTGAAAGTCCGGGTGCGGAGGTTCTCAAGCTGCAATGTCTGCACCTCGTCGACGGTAAGCCGAACGCAATCGAGCGACGCATCATCATGCTTGATGCCGTACCGCTTGCCAGGAATGAAAACTTCGCATCCGTTCCGCCGGCCAAATGGTTGCTGGAGCAGGTGCCGTGGTCGAAGGCAAGGCACATCATTCGCGCCGTTTCCGCAGATCCGGCCACCGCCAGGCTGCTCGAGACCGAGCGTGGTGACGCCTGCCTGACGCTCATTCGCCAGACATGGCAAAATGGCCGGACCGTCACCTATGTCGAAATCACCCATCCCGGCGACCGCTTTCAATTCGCCGGTGACTTTCAGCCGACCGAGCAGGAAATGTCCGACTATTCGTCCCGGAGAAACGCAACGTGAGTGCGCCGCGCCGCTTCAAAGCCATTCCGCTTAAAGGCTTGCAGGCCTTCGAAGCCGTCGGCCGCTGCGGCAGCGTGACGGCCGCTGCCCTGGAATTGAACGTTTCGCCCGGCGCGATCAGCCAGCAGGTGCGCAAGATCGAAAGCTTTCTGGGCGTGACGCTTCTGGAGCGCAACGGCCGCACCACGGAGCTGACCCTCTGGGGCAGGCTTTATCATCAGGAGATATCCAAAGGCTTCGAGCAATTCGCGATTGCCGAACGCATGCTGGAGCGGGCACGCAATGAAAATGCCCTCGTCCTGAGTGCCTTGTCTTCCGTCGTCAATAAGTGGATCGGCCGGCTTATCTTCGGCTGGCAGGCGCTTCATCCGGATGCCCATGTCCGGATCATCGGTCGCGACAGTGAGCCACGTATGGGCTTCGACGAAATCGACTTTCGCATCAGCTACGGATCGAACGTGCTGCAGCACGAGCATTACAGTGAACTATTCCGCGACTGGGTCGTGCCCGCCTGCTCGCCGGCGCTCATTCAAGAGCGTAAGCCGTCGGCATTTGAACTTTTCGACTATCCGCTATTGCATGTCGAATGGGAAAGGCACTTCACCCCGTACCCCAGTTGGGTCGACTTCGCCGCGAAAGTGGGCGCGACTCTCAGGGAAACGACGCCTGGACTGTCCTTCACCTTATCAAGTAGCGCGATCGACGCTGCCGTCAAAAAACGTGGCATCGTCCTCGCGCAAATGTCGATGATCGCCGATGAGCTGGAAGCTCAGGCGCTGGTCATCCCCCTCGATATCCGGATCCCGCTTCGCGAAAGCTATTTCCTGGCCTGGGATAGGTCAGCGCTGCAGAAATCCCATGGTGCCGCCTTCCGCGATTGGCTGATGACGATTTCGCGGCAGCAGGCGCGGATTTCCGCCCCGCAATGAAAATCTTGCCAATCTTTTAGAAAAACTAAAATGAAAGATAGTTCAGCACTATTGCTCGAAAAATCGGCGCGGCGATAATTTGCACAATCATCAATCTTGGAGGCTGGAATTTTATGGCGCGTAAGATGAAGCTCGGCACCTTTGTCTACACGTTCGGCTTCCATCCGGCATCGTGGCTTCATCCTGCCAGCGATATCAACGGCGCCAACGACTTTGCCCATCTTCTTGAGGTTGCCAAACGGTCGGAGGCGGCAAAGTTCGACTTCATGTTCATGGCGGATTCACCCGCCGCAGCCGTCGGCGATCCTGATGCTCTCGCCCGTATTCCCACTAAGATGAACCGCTTCGAGCCGCTTTCACTGCTATCGGCGCTTTCGGTCACCACACGGAACCTTGGTCTGGTCGCAACCGTGTCGACGAGCTACTACGAGCCTTATAACGTCGCGCGCCTCTTCGCCTCGATAGATCATCTGAGCGGCGGCCGCGCCTGTTGGAATGTCGTCACCTCCGACCATGACGAGACCGGCTACAATTTCAATCGCGAGGGCCTGGATCCGCATGCCTTGCGCTATGAGCGAGGCAACGAATTCGTCGATGTCGTCTTCGGCCTGTGGGATAGTTTTGAGGACGGCGCCCTACTTCTCGACCGCAAGAACGGGGTCTATTACGACAAGACTAAGCATCATACGCTGAACCACAAGGGTAAGCATTTCCAAGTGCGCGGTCCCCTCAATATCGCCCGGACACCCCAGGGCCGCCCGGTTATCGCGCAGGCCGGTGGCTCCGAACCCGGCATGGAAATGGCGGCGCGCACGGCGGAGATCGTCTTCAGCCTCGCGTCCAACATCGACCGCAACCGGGCCTTCTATGAAAATGTGAAAAAACGTATGCCGGCCTACGGACGCGACCCGAATGATCTCAAGATCATGCCGGGCGTCGTCATCAATGTCGGTGAGACCAGAGCCGAAGCGCAGGCGAAGGTCGATTATCTGATCGACAAGATGCATCCCGATGTTGGTCGCCTGATGCTTTCGGAATTCCTGGAGGCGGATCTGCGCGGCGTGCCTCTCAACAAGCCTTTTCCGATGGACCGGCTGCCGGACGCGCCGAAGGGCTCGCGGGCGCTCTTCGACGAACTGGTCGACTTCGTCAAGAACGGCCGCACCGTAGGAGAACTCATCCGCCATTATGCGGAAAAGCATACGGGCAACGGCATGACCGGCACGCCGGCCGAAATCGCTGACTTCATGGAGGAATGGTTCGAGACGCGCGCCGCCGACGGCTTCATCCTGATGTTCCCGACCTTGCCGGCAAGCCTCGACGATTTCGTGACGCTTGTCTTGCCGGAACTGCGTCGCCGCGGATTGTTCCGCGAGGAATATGAAGGTTCGACACTTCGCGAGAATCTCGGGCTCTCCATGCCCGCAAATCGGTTCGCGACCCCCGCCTGATCAGCGCAGGCGTTCACCGAGCAGGCCGATCGAAGCCGTATCGGCGTTGGCAAAGGCCAGGCGCAGATATCGCTCCTGCCCTTCGCCGAAATAGGCGCCGGGGATCGAAATGATACCTGCCTGTTTTGCAAGCCGCTCGGCGACCACCGTGGATGGCTGATCGGCGAACGGATGGCGGATGAAAGCAAAATAGGCGCCGATCGCGGCGATATCCCAGCCGGGCAACTCAGCGATCACCGCCTTCAACGCATCCGCCCGCCTGGCGATTTCCAGCCGGTTGTCGGCCCGCCAGGTGGCCAGCACCGGCAAGGCCTCGGCGACGGCATGCTGCGCTGAGCGCGGCGCGCAGATCTGCATATTGTCCATGACCTTGGTGATCTCGGCGAGCAGCTTCGGTCCCGCCGTAATTGCGCCGAGCCTGTGGCCGGGAATGCAGAAGGACTTCGAGAAGCTGTAAAGGAGAACGAGCGTTTCCTTCCATCCGGGCTCGGAGAGCAGCGCGTGCGGAGGCCCGTAACCCGCCGCCAGGAAATCGCGATAGGTCTCGTCCAGGATCAGCCAGGCGCCGTGTTTCCGGCACAACAGGAACAGATCATGCAACAATGCCGGCGGATAGACTGCGCCGCTCGGATTGTTGGGCGTGACGATCGCCAGGGCGCGCGCTCCGGCAGCCAGCGCTTGTTCGGCGGATGCGAGATCGGGAAGAAATCCATTGGCCGCATCACATGCGACCAACGCACGCTTGATCCCGAGCATTGCCAGTGTCGTATCGTGATTGAAATAGAAGGGATTGGTCAGTGCTACGGTTTCGCCGGCGCCTGCAAGTGCGATGGCCGCGCACATGAAGGCTTGATTGCAGCCGGAGGTGATATGGACATTCTCAGCACCGACGGGCGCACCGTAAAGCCCGCTCACATGTCGCGCATAGGCCGTCCGCAAGACCGCCTCTCCCTCGATCGGTCCGTAGCCGGTCATGGCCTGCGATGCGGCGGCCTCGCCGAGCAGTCGCAGCATCTCCGGATGCGCTGGATAGCCCGGCACTGCTTGCGAGAGATCGATGAGCGCGCCCTTTCCACCGGTATATTCGCGGCTCCAGGCGATGACAGAGGGAATTGGTGGGGGTGAAAGACGAGCAACGAGCGAATTGGCGGCAGCGATAGGCATATCGATTATCCTTTTGAAATCGATTGCTACACCGATATCGATCGCCTTCTCAACCGCTTTGTCGAAGACCATAAGACAGGCGCTCACAAGCCCGCCGCTCATTCCATTTCCACCCGATGTTGCCCCGCGCTATTTCACCGAGGGGCTGAAAACCATCAGGCTCAGGATTTCGAACAGCGTCTGCGCGCCCGCGTGGGCCGTGTTGGTCGTCGCATCATATTGCGGCGCCACCTCGACCACATCGCCGCCAACCAGATTGATGCCTTTCAGGCCGCGGATGAGCTCCAGCACCTCCCGGGTGGTCAGACCGCCGACCTCCGGCGTTCCGGTGCCAGGCGCAAAACTCGGATCGAGGCTGTCAATATCGAAGGAAAGATAGGTCGGGCCGTCGCCGACGATCTGTCTGGCCTTCTCGACGATGGCCGGGATGCCGAGGCCGGTCACCTGTTCTGCATGAATGACCGTCATGCCGGATTCATAGGAGAATTCCCAAAGATATTCCGCCGATCCCCTAATCCCGATCTGGATCGTCCGCGTCGGGTCGAGCACGCCGTCGAGGACGGCATTTCGGAACGGACCGCCATGATGGAACTTCGTCTGGTCGAAGGAGCCGGCGGTATCGCAATGGGCGTCGATATGAATAAGACCGACCGGCGCCTTCTTGCCGACGGCCTTCAGGATCGGATGCGTGATCGAGTGATCGCCGCCGACGGACAGCGGCAGCACGCCGGCATCGACGATCTGGTTGATGCGCTTTTCTATATCGTCTTGGCTGAGTTCGAGACGATAGCGGCTCTGGAACGGAACATCGCCGATATCGGCGACGTTGAGATCGAAAACGGGCGCGCAGCCGAGAACGTGATTATAGGGACCGATGCGCTCGATAGCGCGCAGCGCGCGCGGTCCAAAGCGGGAACCGGGCCGATTGGTCACGCCGAGATCCATCGGCACGCCCAGGATCGCGACCTGCAGATTGCCAAACTCCGGATTTTCCGCATAGGCCGGCATATGGGGTGCCGACAGGAAGGTCGGGATGCCGGCATATGGCGCAAGCCGGGTGCCGCTCTTCGAGAAGATCTTATCCGCCACGTTACGGAAATTGGCATCGAAAAATTCTCCGCCGTGGCTTTCGCCATACTTCTTGCGCAGAGCGATTAATTTTTCCTCATTGAATGTCATCGATTACCTCGGTCAATTGATCGCTGTCTCTTGGTATCTGGGCATTGGCATTTGATCAAAGTTCAATCCGGCCTACAGCTCGGAACCCTTGTACGTGGATCTCACTTGACGCTCCGCCGTTACAGAGGGTGATTAGCTCGTCACCAACCAGCTCAAAGGCAAAACCGACGCCTGTTGTTCGCTGTGCTCGCACAGGTCATGGGTCGCAACCAAGGGCGTGTCATGGATGCTCACGCGTCTCCCGACGTTTAGAAAATCTAAAAATGAACGCATTTGTTGCCGCCTTGTTGCCTTGGCAGGCGCAGCCTATTGAATGTCATGGGAGCTGCCGAAGACGATCAGCAACCCAAAGTCTCTGAAAGGTGATTGCATGCCTCGGCAGGACAAACCGAAACTTGGCACCTTCGTTTATCATCCGGCTTCATGGCTGCATCCGCAAAGCAATGTCAAAGGTGCAAATGATTTCAATTACTTGCTGAATGTCGCGGATGTCGGCCGCCGGATGCTGTCTGAATTCCTTGAGGCTAATCTCGGGGCTTGTTCAGAGAGGAGTATAAAGGAAAGACGCTGCAGGAGAACCTGGGTCTCTCTATGCCGGTCAACCGCTACGCCGCCGCACGCAAATCCGTCTGAGCCAGGACGCGATGTCTCGGAGGCTCCGGTCGGGGCTTCCCGAAAGCCTATCGAGGATCCCCGATGACAGTTTCAATAACGCTTCCCGAGATCCCTGCCGAGTTGCAGTTGGTCGACAAGGACCTTTTCAAGGCATCGATGCGCCATCTCGCCGGCGCCGTTAGCGTCATCACCGTGGGTATTGGTGATGACCGGACCGGTTTTACGGCGACATCGGTGTCATCGTTGTCGGCCGACGTCCCCTCCGTCATCGTCATCGTCAGCGTCAATCGCGGATCGTCCTCGTGGCCGGCGCTGCAGCGCCACAGACACTTCTGCGTCAACGTGCTTGCGCATGATCAGCAGAGCGTGGCGCAATCATTTTCCGGTTACGGGGGAAGAAGCGGCGTTCGCCGCTACGAGGGTGCCGCGTGGTCGGCGATTAGCACCGGCGCGCCGATGCTCGACGGCGCGCTGACGGCTCTCGATTGCGAATTCGACGAAGCCATCCCCATGCATTCCCACGCCATATTGATTGGAAGGGTGAGGGCGATCACGCTGCGGAGAGGGGCTGAGCCGCTTCTTTACTGGAACGGCGCCTTTCGCCATCTCGCGGGCGTTGCCCCGGCCTCCTGAACCAAGACTGCCCGCAGCAATCCCGCTCCCCTGGTAACCCGTTCCATGGAAATTCGAAAGCGCTCGATCGATGTCAGTCAATGAATCCGCAAGGCCAGGGATCGTCCCTAATCCGCATATATCGGCCTTGCCGATTTACAATGCGGGCATGAATATCAGGCTTGCGCGTCAGTTGAGCGGCCATGACGACATCGCGGCACTCGCCAGCAATGAAAATCCGAACGGCTGCTCGCCGAAGGTGATGGAAGCAATGGCATCGTCGGCCTTCAACCCGTCGCGCTATTCGGATCCAGCCTGCACAGAACTGAGAAACGCCCTGTCACGCCTGCTTGACCTGCCGCCCGGCCAAATCGTCGTCGGCAATGGCTCGGAGGAGATGGTCGCCGCCATCTCCCGTGCCTTCCTCGTCCAGGGCTCATCGGCATTGACCGTGACGCCGAGCTTCGGCTTGCACGAGATCGAGCCGCTTGCGGCGGGAGCACGGGTCACCAAGGTGCCGATGACATCGGATATGGGCTTCGACATCCCGGCTCTGGAAGCGGCGCTTGCAACCGGCCCGGCGCTTTTCTTCCTTCCCTCTCCGTCGAACCCGGTCGGTGCGGCGCTGACCCGCAGCGAGCTTGACAGACTGGTGGCCGCCACGCGGCCGCAAACGCTCTTCGTGCTGGACGAAGCCTATTTCGAATATATGGAAGAAGGGCAGGCGGACGGGATGGCGCTGGTTCGCAGCGGCAATTTCCCTTCGATCGTGCTGCGAACTTTCTCTAAGGCCTATGGACTTGCAGGCCTCAGAGTGGGCTATGCGACCTGTTCCAACCCCGAGATCGCCCGTATCGTTGCCGCTGCAAAGCCGCCGTTCAACGTGAACGCTGCAGCCCAGGTCGCGGCAGTCGCCGCGCTTGCCGATCAACAATGGATGAAGCAATCCGTCGAGCGCACAAAAACCGAGCGAGCACGGTTGGCGCGAGGTCTGGACGAGCTCGGCGTCTTCACCGCGTCTTCCCAGACTAATTTTCTTTTCTTCCGGACCACCCTTCCGAGCGAGCATGCCGCCAAGGCGCTGCTCGCAGACGGGATCATCGTAAAGCCGTGGCGCGAGGCGGGCTACGAAAATTGGGTGCGCGTCACCATCGGGACGCCCAAGCAGAATGATCGCGTTCTCGCTTCGCTAAACCATATTCTCAATGGTGCATCGTGAATCAGTATCCGAAACTGAATTCGCCTCGAATTTCCTTGCCGAAATTGCGGCAGCCGTCGGCCACAGCCGGTTATTTGGCATTTTTTTGCCGTGGCTTCCAAGAGCCGTCCGAGGCCTAGGTGCCGACTTCGCGGCTTGCCTTCGTCATCACTAAGCTGTTTGCGAGAAGGCAGAATTCCTCGACGGACAGGGTCTCCGCCCGCCGGGCCGGATCGATGCCCGCCTTGACGAGCAGGCTCTCACCGCCGAGCGGTTTCAGGCTTTGACGCAGCATCTTGCGACGCTGGCCGAAGGCCGCCTGCGTCACCTTTTCCAGATTGCTGACAGCGCAGGGGATGGGGTTTTCGCGGGGTGTCAGATGGACGACCGTCGACGTTACCTTCGGTGGCGGCGTGAAGGCCTGCGGCGGCACGTCGAAGGCCATGCGTGCCTCCGTCCGCCAGCCGCAAAGCACGCCGAGGCGGCCATAATGGTCGTCGTCTTCGCAGGCGACGATCCGCTCGCCGACTTCCTTCTGAAACATCAGCGTCAGCGACTGCCAGAATGGCGGCCAGGCTTTCGGCAGCAGCCAGTTGACCAAAAGCTGCGTGCCGACATTGTAGGGCAGGTTGGCAATGATCTTGATCGGGCCTTCCGGCGCCAAGGCCTCGAAATCGGTCTTCAGCGCATCGCCTTCGATCACCTCCAGCCGGCCCGGATAATGATCGGCGATCTCGGCGAGTGCCGGCAGGCAGCGTGTATCCCGCTCGATGGCGATAACCTTCCTGGCGCCGAGCGCCAGGATCGCCCGCGTCAGCCCGCCGGGACCGGGGCCGACCTCGAACACGGTCGCCTCTTCGAGAGCGCCCGCCGTCCGGGCGATCTTCTGCGTGAGGTTGAGGTCGAGCAGAAAGTTCTGCCCGAGCGCCTTGCGCGCGTCGAGGCCGTGACGCTGGATGACATCGCGAAGCGGCGGCAGGCCATCGAGTGCTGCCATCAGCGGCGGCTTTCCGCGCTGCGGCCGAGCTGGGCGGCAAGCTTCAGCGCCGCAACAAGGCTCTGCTCGCGCGCCAGTCCCTTGCCGGCAATGCCGAAAGCGGTGCCGTGATCCGGCGAGGTGCGCACGAAGGGAAGCCCGAGCGTCACGTTGACGCTGTCGTCGAAACCCAGCGCCTTGGCCGGAATCAGCGCCTGATCGTGATACATGCAGACGGCGACGTCATATCGCGCCCGCGCCTCGTCATGGAACATCGTATCGGCGGGAAGGGGGCCGATCGCATCGATGCCCTCGTCGCGCAGGCGCTCGATCGCCGGGCGAATGACATCCTCGTCCTCCTTGCCGATCGTCCCGCCTTCGCCCGCATGCGGGTTGAGGCCGGCAACCGCGAGCCGCGGCGCCTCGATGCCGAAGCGTTGCCTCAGGTCTTCATGAGCGATCCGGCAGGTTTCCACGATCAGTTCGCCGGTCAGTGCCTGCGGCACGTCCCGAACCGGGATGTGGATGGTGACGGGAATGGCCCTGAGCTTCGGTCCTGACAGCATCATCACGGGCGTCACCGGCCTGCCGGTTGCCCTGGCGGCGAGATCGGCGAGAAATTCGGTATGGCCGGGAAACCGGAAACCTGCCTCGTAGAGCACGGCTTTGGAAATCGGGTTGGTAACGACCGCGAGCGCCTCGCCGTCGATGACAAGCGAGACGGCTTTTTCGATTGCCGCGATCGTGCTCTTAGCCGTTGCCGCATGCGGCTCGCCGGCCACCACTTCGATACCGACAGGTACTGTCATGACGGGCAGCGCCTCGGCAAACATCCCGGCGGCCTCGCTGGCCTTATCCGCCTCGCCGATCGAAACCGAAAGGTTGAGCTGGCGGGCTCGCAACGCCAATACCTCGGGATCGCCGATCAGGAAGAAAGGCGGCAGCCCGAGTTCACGCCGCCGCAGCCAGGCCATCAGCGTAATATCCGGCCCGATGCCGGCGGGGTCGCCCTGGCTCAGCGCAAGCGGTCGCGAAAACGGTATCGTCATCGTCGGTCAGCGATAGGCGATCTGCGCCTTTTTGCGCAGTTCATCCAGATACTTCTTGCTGTTATCGTTTTCCGGGCTGGCGTCCTTGTCGGCCTTGGACTTGCCGAGATCTTCCTGACGGAACACCATTTCGGCCGCCTGGTCGTCGGAAACCTGGCGCTGGCTGCAGATTGCCAGATATTCGACGCCCTTGTCGGTGACGCGGGTCCCCGTCGTATTGCCTTTGGCCTGCTCGACCAGCGGCTTCCAATCCGGCGGGATCTCAGGGGCGAGCATGCGGCCGAGATCGCGCACGGAAACGTCGCGCATCGTTGCGGCAAAGACCTTCGCCTGATCGCAGCCCGGAAATTTCGAGCGCGACGCCTCGGCCTCACCCTTGCGCTTGCCGGTGATGGCATTGCGCTTGGCTTGCGGAACGACGAAGATGATCTGCTGCAGCATATATTCGGTGGTCACCGGCTTCTGCTTGTTGTTCTGCATCATGCGCGAGACGAGATCGTAGTTCGACAGCCGCGAGGTCGAACCGTATCGCGCGTTGACGACCCGCGGCCAGCTCATCTGCACGGCGATGAAACCCTTGAAATGGTCGACGCCAACGCCCGCGCGATCGAGGATCTGCGACATCTGCTCGACGGAAAGCTTGTTGCCGCTCGAAAAGCGGGCGAAAGACGCGTCGACGTCCTGTTGCGAAACCGACATATGGACTCGGGAAACTTCCTGGCGCTTGAGCGCCTCGTCGATCAATTGCTCCTCGGCAGCCTTGGCATCGGGTTTCGTATGCTGCAGGCGCATAAAGGCCTGGCGCTTGGCGACATCGCCGCTGGTGATGGCGGTACCGTTCACCACGGCCTTGACCTCACTTGCTGCAAGCGCTGGAGCGGCAACACCCGTCAGCAAGGCAATCGCTGCCCCGGCGAGGAACGTAGCTATAGCTTTTTTTGCGTCAATCATCTGTTGTTGACCTCCCAATAGCGCCGCGAGACGTTGTTCGCGGCGTTCTTACCATAGTGCGAGACACGCGGACATTCGCTTCCATCACGGCGCGAATCCCCTATGCCTCAGATATCGACTGGCGGCAATGTCCTGCACAGGCTTACGGCGAAAGAATGGCTTCAGGCCATGTTTGCGCTGTCCGCCCATCACTCGAGGGTGTCTGAGCCGATCTTGATGTCGCCGAGCGTGCGGAAGGTCAGCCGTGCGCCGATCGTCCAGTCGCTTGCCGTCTCGTCGCCGGAATCCCTGCTGTCGGTATACGCAATCGTGAAGATCGTGCATTCGTCGTCATAGGACAGGCCAAGCGTCCGGCGGCTGATCACATCATTATTCAGATCCCAGGCGATGCCGCCGAAAATCGACCAGTAATCCTTGAACTTGATTTTGCTGCTGGTCTGGAGCTCGTCATTGTCCGAGGCAAAGCCATATTCCGGCTGGGCGCTGAGATGGGTGAATGTCATCTGCGTGGAGAAGGTGTCGTTCTGGTAGGCCGTCGTCAGGTCGCCGCGGCGGAACTCGAAATTCTTCTCGTCGAGCCTGTACGAGCCCGTTACGGAAACGCCGAACGGTGTCTCGATACCGCCGAGGCCGACATAGTCGGAGCGAGTGGTTTCAAGGCCCGAATCCGCGCCGACATTGACAAGATCGTCGGTGGCAAACGAGTTCTGGCCGGCAATCTGATAAGACTGGCCGAAGATGCCGTGCAGCTTGTAACCGCTGTCAAACGTACCGGTGTACTGGACGCCGAGATTGGCGCGGGTGCCACCTTCGACGCGGTCGTAGCCCGAGAATTTGTCGCGGTCGAACAGTGAGGTGGCGTCGAAGACGAAGCTCTGCGCATCTTCGTTCGGCAGGCGGCCTGCGAGCTGCTCGTCGGGGCGGGCATAGATCTGCGCGATCGGCTCGAGGATATGGGTGCTGTTATCCGTCGTCATCAGGATCGGATAACGCATCTCCAGCCCGGCGGTGAACATCGAGCGGGTGGCGGAATTTCCGTCGCTGTAGTTGCCGGCGTAGCCTGTGGGGTCGTCCATATTCAGCGCGAAGGCGTCGCCGCGCGCCGCAAGCAGCGGCGTGATGACCAGGCCGGTCGGCGTGACGTAGGTGCGCTTCCACTGCAACTCGGTGGTCAGTCGCGACGTCTGGCCCTTCAGGCCGCGGAAGCGATCGAATCCGTCGACGGTATAAAAGTCGTCATGGGTGCGCGAAATATTCGTCAGGTTGACATCAGCCGACAGTTCGCCGCCTGCAAGCGGCTGCGGCGCTACATAGTGATAGTCGAGCGAGGGATAGACGATCGCCTGCTGTTTTTCGGCCGTGTTCGTTCGATCGGCATCCTGGACGTCGAAATAGAACGCCCGCATGTCGAAATAATTGCGTTTGCCAAGTCCGGTCAGGTAGATCTGGTTGGTGCGATCCGTGCCGGTGAAGTCCCGCAACTTGTAGGTTTTCGAGAAATTGTTGTCGCTCTGCATCATGACGTCCCAACCGAACGTCCAGCGCGGATTGATACGGAATTCGGCCTTCGAGGCCACCATGCCACGCTGACTGGCTTCGGCATCGCTGGTGCCGGAGCTGAAATTGTCCGGCTTTGCCTGATCTATGCCGGCGACGCGCAGGATATGCGTGCCGTTTTCGAAGCGCTGGCGGAATTCACCTTCGATGAGGAAGCCCTGGGCGGTGTAGCCGGTGCCGGTCACCGTCGCGTCCATGCTCGGCGAGATCACGTAATAATAAGGAACGGAAAGACCGAAGCCGAGATTCTGCGACAGGCTCATCGTCGGGAAGAGAAAGCCCGACTTGCGCTTCACCGTATTGTCGGGAACTTCGATGAACGGCAAGAAGGCGATCGGATGGCCGAGCAGCTCGAAGCGTGCCCTCTCCAGACGGATCGTGTGCGTCACGCCGTTCTGGATCACGCGCTTGGCCTTGACCTGCCAGAACGGCGCGCGCTTCGGATCTTCGGCGCAGGGAAGGCAGGCGGTGTAAACGCCCTTGTTGAGAATCATCATCGTGCCGCCGACGCGCTGGCCGCTTTCAGCGACTATGCGGGTATTGTCGGCGGTTTCAATGCGCAGCGAGTTCAGGAACCCGTCGGCAAAATTGTCGGTCACGTCTAGGTTGTCGGCATAGATGCGGTTGCCGTCGGGGCTGACCAGCTCGACATTGCCGACCGCCATCATCCGGCCGGTCTTCTGATTGTATTCGACCTTCTGCGCGACCATTTTGTAGCCGGCATAATTGATCTGCACGCCGCCGACCGCCGACACCAGATCGGCGTCACGGTTATAGACGAGTTCATTGGCCGAAAGCAGAAGCTTGGCCTCTGCAGGAATTTTCTTTCCAATCGTTTGGTCGGGCGCGCTGACCTGGCCGTAGGAGACCGGGGCGCTGCCGAAATAGGAATATAGAGTCGCGCCGACGAGCAGGGCAACCAACTGTTTACTAAAATACTTGCGGTCGCCTGCCGCCACTAGCCGTCCTCCTGATGAAGCAGAATTGTCGCACCTAAAGCCAGCGCGACGATCACCGGTATCCACGTCGCCACGAAGGGGGGCACAACTCCACTGCTTCCGAATGCCTTTACAAGCACGGTGATGACATAAAGCATGAAGCCCGAAAGGATGCCACCCAGAATCACGGAGCGAGATTGGTTGAACCGGCTAAATTTCAGGGACACTGTTGCGGCAATGAAAGTCATCGCCACCAGCAGCAATGGCTGGGACAACAGAGAGTTGAATTGCGTCTCCAGCGCCTTGGTCGAGATACCGAAGGATTTGGCCGCGGCAATGCGGTTGGAAAGGTCAAAGAAACCAATTGTTTCCGGCGCCGTCAGCCGCTCCTGGACGAAGTCCTGTTTCAGATTGGTGCGAAGTTGAACCGAAGCTTTACGCACGGGGATTTCGCCAGCCTTACGCTCGACAACGTTGTTAAGTTGCCAGTAACCATCTTCCAATTTTGCCGTCGCGGCGTCCTGTCTCAGAATGACCTGGCCGCTTGAATCGAAATGGATCAGCACCGCGTCGATCAGCTTGGTTCCGTTCTCCTGAACCGTCTGGGCGCCGATGATGACGTCGTCCCGGCCACTGATCTGGCGCAGCCACGGAATCTGCGGCGCCTTGCGCAGAACCGCGTTCTCACCGCGCCAGTCCGATTCGACCAGCAGCGCCTGGCGTTGTCCCCAGGCGGCAAGCGGATTGAGCGCCGTCATCGTCAGCAAACCAAGCAGCAGCGACCCGGCGATGAAGGGGAACATGAACTGCCAGACCGAAATACCGGCTGCGCGCGTGACGACAAGCTCATATTTGCGGTTGAGCCCGATCAGCACCGTCATGCCGACGAACAGCGCGATGAAGGGTACCGTCTGCTGCAGGATAAGCGGCAGGCGCACGGCGGTCATCAGAATGCCGCCGCCGATCGTGTAGCCGGGCAGGCCGGACATGCGGCCTGCCGTCTCGCTGAAATCGAGGAGGAAAGAAATCGCCGAGACGCCGATCAGGAACCAGCCCATCGTCACCAAGTAGCGGCGAAAGAAATAACGCGACAATGTCCCGAATATCATTGGGCCGTATCCCCGTCGGTCCTGCCGGTCGCGGCAAGCAGCCTTTCCTGTCCCCGTCTCCAGAAAGACGAAATCCGGTCCCGGATGAACGATGGAATGGCCAGTCGTTTGTGCAGGCCGAGGAAGACGATCGAGACGATGCCGCTGACGATCGGTATGGCATAGAGAACGACGATATATTCAGGGTCGGTGTCGATCTGATTGGCCGCATAAAATGCCGCCCATCGCAGCGCGAAGGCATAGGCGAGCGCGCTCACCATCGGATGCAGCCGCGCTTCGCGGTGCGAGCGCGCATCGCCGGCGATCGCCAGCGAAAACAGGGCAAAGACGACAGGCAGGATCCAGTCCGTCAGCCGGCGATGCAGTTCGGCGGTGTAGCTCAGCGGCCGGATCGTATAATCCTTGTCGGCCGGATCCGGATTGATCAGGAACCACAGGTCACGGTCGCTGGCGCGCAGCGTCGCCTGGCCGCGGCTTTCCGTCATGTCCGAGAGGTCGAAGGAATAGGAATCGAAATTGATCACCGAGACATTGCCGTCGGGCGTTTTGCGGTGCACTTCACCCTCATGCATGATCAGCGTCGTGCCCGTATCGTCGACGGCCCCTTCCTTCGCATAATACACCAGCTCGTAGGCGGGGTCGCGCTCGTCGGCGACGAAAAGTCCCTTCAGCATGCGGCCGGCCATCCGCTTCGAGATCTGCACATAAAGGCCTTCATCAAGCTTGCGGAAGGTCTTTTCTTCGATCACCGAAGACAGCAGGTCGGCATAGGTCTCGGCGATCATCTGGCGCACGACGGTTTTTGCGCGCGGCTCGACGACGTTGTCGACAAAGAAGGAAAAGACGCTGACGACGGCGGCAAGCAGCAGGATCGGGCGGATCAGCACGCTGCGCCGCGCCCCGGCCGCGTCGATGACGGTGAGCTCGGAATCATTGTTCATCGTCGTCAGCGTCTGAGTGATCGCGATAACGAGGGCGAAGGGCAGCACGACGGGAATGATCGACGGCAGGATCATCGTCGCGAGCTTGGCGAACGTGCCAATCGACTGGCCGCTGTCGGTGACCAGATTGATGCGCTGCAAAACCTGAGTCGTCCAAATGATCGCCAGAACGGGCAGGAGCGCCACGAGAAACATCTGGCCGACGCGCCGCAATATGTATGTCTCGAGTAGTTTCATGCCTGCCCTTGAAAGCACCTGCAAGCCCAAACGGCTTTGCAGGAGAATCCCTCTACGCTCTTTGTCGCGCTTTTGCGACAAGCTGGTGTCAAAAATTCATTCAAATTTCAGAATTTTTTCGATGCTGTTGCGACTCAGTTAACGCCAGCAACGCGGCGAAGACGACAAGCGACGAAAGCCATCCGAGAACGACGTCGGAGAGGTAGTGCGCGCCGAAGGATAGCCGCATCGCCGGAGTGAGAATCGCGATTGCCGCCACAGGTGCAGCCAGTGCATAACGCAGGGATTTTGGAACGAAGAGCAGAAGGCAGAAAAGCCATCCGGCGCTCGCAGCCTCACCTGAGATGAACGAGCAGTTCGAAACGCATTTTCCGGCAAGCGAACCGGCTTCGACGAAATTCAGGGCACCGCCAAAAATGTCCGTCTGTATCGGCCTCGGCCGACCCCAATGTTCCTTGAGGACAACATTGACGAGCAGCACCGGCCCAATCAGCAGCGTTCCGAGCGCGACGTTCAGTTTGCGCGCCCGTTCGGCGTTGAAGGTTGCGCCATGCTGCTGGTGGCATTCGATGAGTTTCCACACCATCACGATCGCCACGACATAGGGCAGACGGAAGAAGACGGTGCGCAGAAGGTCGAAGTTCCCCGAGTCGCGATAGGGAAAGCCGCCGCAGATGCTGCCGGCGGCGGCAGCCGCGTCGCAATCTGCACGCACGAAAAAAAGCTGGGAAAAATAGATGTCTATCCCGGGGAAGGCGCGGAAGACGATAAGCAGCGCCCACCACGTCCAGAACAGCAGCACGAATGCACCGAAAGTCGTTTTCGGCAGGCGGATTGCTGGGCCCCGCCATCGATTTTTCGAAAAAATTGTCAACGCGAATATCTATGAAACTGACGAAAACACGAAGGCCCTGATGGCCGCGGGCGACCATAACAATTGTCGCAAGCCATTGACAGACCCGCCAAACGCGAAATTATCCGCCATGGACGGATTTCAAAGAATCCCAGCGGAGAAGACATGTCAGCAAAGTTCGAAATTGCATTCTCAAAATCGGCAAAGCTCAATGGCGGCCTGGCGATCCTGTTGAAGACTGCGGAGGCCGACAGCGCCGCAGGCACCGAAACGGTCGACCCTGCAGGCGTGATCGCCAAGGCTGCTAGGATCGCCCGATTCTCCGCGAAATCCATGAGCGCGCTCGATATCGTCGCCCCGGAAGGCGCATCCGTCGAGCGCATCGTCGTCATCGGGCTTGGCAAGGCCGCCGACCTCACCGCCCATGACTGGCTGAAGGCCGGCGGTATTGCGGCAGCGAGAATCAAGAATACCGACAAGGCCGCCGTCTTCATCGACGTGCCTGGCCTTGAGACGAGCGCGCGGGCAGCTGCCGATTTCGCGCTCGGCATGCTGCTGCGCGCTTACAGTTTCGATACCTACAAAACGAAGAAGAGTGACGACGAGGAAAAGGCGGCGAAATCCGTCAAGGTGACGATCGTCACCGCCGATCCGAATGGTCCCAAGAAGGCGTTTTCCGATTCCGAAGCGATTGCCGGCGGCGTCAATCTTGCCCGTGATCTCGTCAACGAGCCACCGAACGTGCTCGGCCCCGTCGAGTTCGCCGCTAAAGCGAAGGAGCTGGAAAAGCTGGGCGTCGACGTGGAAATCCTGACGGAGAAGGAGATGCGCCGTCTCGGCATGGGCGCCCTTCTCGGCGTCGCCCAGGGCTCCGTGCGTCCGCCGCGCCTGGCGGTCATGCAGTGGAAGGGCGGCAAGGGCAAGGATCGTCCCATCGCCTTCATCGGCAAGGGTGTCGTCTTCGATACCGGCGGCATTTCGATCAAGCCGGCCGCGGGCATGGAGGACATGAAGGGCGATATGGGCGGTGCCGCAGCCGTCACCGGCCTCATGCATGTTCTCGCCTCCCGCAAGGCCGCCGTCAATGCCATCGGCATTATCGGCCTGGTCGAGAACATGCCTGACGGCAACGCCCAGCGTCCTGGTGATATCGTCACCTCGATGTCCGGCCAGACGATCGAGGTGATCAATACCGATGCCGAAGGCCGCCTCGTGCTCTGCGATGCCCTCTGGTATTGCAACGATCGTTTCAAGCCGCAGTTCATGATCAATCTCGCCACGCTGACCGGCGCCATCATCGTGGCGCTCGGCAATGTGCATGCCGGCCTGTTCTCCAATGACGACCAGCTTTCCGCCCAACTGACGGCAGCCGGCCTTTCGACCAACGAGAAGCTCTGGCGCATGCCGCTTGGCAAGGACTACGACAAGCTGATCGATAGCAAGTTCGCCGACATGAAGAACACCGGCGGCCGACAGGCCGGCTCGATCACCGCGGCGCATTTCATCAAGCGCTTCGTCCAGGACACACCCTGGGCGCATCTCGATATCGCCGGCACGGCGATGGGCTCGCCGCAGGATGAGATCAACCAATCCTGGGGTTCCGGTTTCGGGGTGCGCCTGCTCGACGAGCTCGTTCGCGCTCATTATGAAGCCTGATGACCGACGTTCTCTTCTATCATCTGACCGAAACCAGGCTGGAGGACGCGCTTCCGCCGCTGATCGACAAGAGCGTCGAGCGCGGCTGGCGTGTCGCCATCCAGACGCGCGAGCCGGCGCGGCGCGATGTTCTCGACGCGCATCTTTGGACGTTCCGCGAGGAGAGCTTCCTGCCGCACGGCACCGACGAGGGCGATTTCGCCGAAAGCCAGCCGGTACTTTTGACGGTGACACCTGATAATGCCAATGCTGCGACCGTGCGTTTTATCATCGACGGCGCCGAGCCGCCGCCGGTCGATGGCTATGAGCGCGTGGTCTTCATGTTCGACGGTCACGACCAGGAGCAACTGGAGGCCGCGCGTGCACAATGGAAGAAGCTGAAAGGCGAGGGGCATAACCTCACCTATTGGCAGCAGACTTCGGAGGGACGGTGGGAGAAGAAGGCTTGAGCGGTTCACCGCGGTGGTGGCGCGTTACCGCCTCGAGCCTTTGTCGTCGTCGAGATTCGTGAGGATATTGAGCGGCACGATCCCCCCCGGCTGGGGTGAGCCAGGCCGTTGCCCGTCGCTGTTGACGGGCAACTCCTCGGCAAAGATTGCCAAATGGCTCAGTCGTGGAACGCGTCCACGAACTTCCGCTTGCCGAGCATGAAGGCGTCGGCGACGTGGCGCAGCGGCGCGAGATCGACATCCGAATTGCCGGCTTTGATGATTTCGGCGAAGCGACGGTAGAGCGAGGGATATTCCTGCTCCGGCTCGGCGAATGTCAGCGCTCCATCGATAGAAAGCTTGGCGCCGCCCTCGGCGAGAACCATCTGGCCTGCTGCCGTGTCCGCCACGATGTCCCAGCTCTGCTTGCCGGTCTGGCGCCAGTCGAATTCGGCATGAACCGGCAGGCCGTCGGCATCGCGGAAGCGAATGTCGGAAGCGATCGGCGCGTCGCGGTTGTCGGGAAATTCGAGCACGGCCTCGGTGATGAAGATCGGCCGCGGCAGGATGTGGGTGACGATCGACAGCGCGTTGATGCCGGGATCGAAAACGCCGAGGCCGCCGGCCTGCCAGATCCAATCCTGGTTCGGATGCCAGTGGCGGACATCCTCCTTCCAGATCACGTGCACGCTTTTGATCGTCGTCGAAGCCAGAAACGCCTTGGCCGCCTCGACGGCCGGCGCATAGCGCGAATGCCAACTGGCAAACAGCGACGCACCCTGCTTGCTCGCAAGCGCCTCGAGATCGGCCACTTCGCTCAGCGTTGCGCCGGGCGGTTTTTCCAGGAAGACGTGTTTGCCGGCGACGAGGGCCTTATAGGCTGCCTCATAACGATATTGCGGCGGCATGCAGAGCGAGACGGCATCGACCGACGGCTCGGCGTCGAGCATCGCCTCGATCGTCGTATAGCTCCTGATGCCTTCGACCGTGCCGTGGCGGCTCGCCGTGGCGACAAGCTCGAAATCCGCGTTCTTGGCGATGGAGGGGAGGTGCTGGTCGCGGACGATCTTGCCGACGCCGACGATGGCGAGGTTGATTGGGGACATGGTATTTTCCAGCCTGTATGAAAAGTATGATTTATTGCGCTTTGTAGCAGAAAGAGGCGTGCCGACAAGCTCTCCTCCTCCATTCTGTTGGATACTAGCCCATGATGGTCTGGCGAAGGAAGCTGTAACCCATTGCCGCGCGGGCGGCGCGTTCTTCGGAATTGCCGTCGCCGCCATGCCCGCCTGAGCCGAATTCATGGAAGAGCGGCCGGTGTCCTTCTTCCTCCAGCCGCGCGGCGAAGCGGCGCGCATGCGAGGGATGCACGCGGTCGTCATTGGCGGAGCTTTCGATATAAATCGGCGGGTAGGTGATCTCGGTCGCCGGCCTGACATTGTGAAGCGGCGAATAACCGAGCATGAAATCCCGGTCCGCCGGCGTCTCCGGATCGCCGTATTCGTCCATCCAGGCTTGCCCTGCGCTGAAAAGGTGAAAGCGTGTCATGTCGAGCACCGGTACCTGGCACCAGACGGCGCCGAAATCTTCAGAGTAACGCGTCAGCATCACGCCCGTCAGCAGGCCGCCATTGCTGCCGCCCTGGCAGGCGATCCGCGACGGCACGGTATAGCCGCGGTCGACGAGGTCGCGGGCGATGGCGACGAAATCGGCAAACGCCCGGTCTCGCCCCTGCCGCTTGGCACTGCGATACCAGTCGGGCCCGAATTCGCCGCCGCCGCGGATATAGGCCTGCACATAGGCGCCGCCTTGTTCCAGCCAGCGTCCCGTCACCCCGGAATAGTTCGGCGACAGCGAGACGTCGAAGCCACCATAGCCGTAAAGCAGCACCGGCAGCGCCCCCTTGGTCCACTGCTTCGGCAGGACCAGCCGGTAGGCAACCTTGGTTCCGTCCTCGGAAACGGCCTCCAGCAGTTCGGATGACATACCGGTCGCATCGAAATAGCTGGGCGCCGCGGCGACGAAAATCGGCCCGGCCTCCTTGCTGCGGTCCGACAGCGCGAGGCGGTAACAGGCCGGAGCCTGCAGGAAACCCTGGCCAACGATGCAGAGCGTATCGTCGCCAAGATGCAGATCCGCATAGAGCGGCCTGAAATGAGCCGTCTGCATGTCCGCCGGCAGCGCGATCTCGCGCTGTTCGGCATCGGGCTTTGTCAGGTCCAGCACCAGGAGACGCGGACGAAGCCGATCGGAGATGATGAAGACGCACCACTCGCGCATCAGCATCATCTGCGAGATCGACTGGCCCTCGCCAGGCTGAAACAGGATCCGCGCCGGCCCGAGCGGAACCGTCTCCGAACTCGGATCGAAGCGCTGCAGCACGAGACTGCCGGTGGCAACGCGCTCATCGGTCTTTGCCCGCCAGAGGCAATGATCATGATTGAACTGGAAGTCCGCCTCCTTGGGCAGATCGATGCGCCGCCGCGTGCCGTCGTCGCCGATCAGGAACGCGCTGGCCACGCCGATCTCATGGGCGGCGACGAAAATGTCGATCAATCCGGCATCCGCCGAAGCGCCCGACAGGGCCGGGTCGATGACGAGATTAAAGCCGTAGACGTCCTCGTTTGCGGCTTCGAACATGGCGGTGGCATCTTCTGGCCGCTGCCCGCGCTTCAATCGCCGCCCGACCCGTGGCCATCCGGAGCGGGTCGACGAAAATCGGTCGATGGAGCCGAAATAGCAGATCTCGTCGCGGCTCAGCCAATTGGCATGCGATCGTGCGGTCGGCGTATCGAAACCGCCCTCGACGATCTGCTTGCTCTCGGCGTCGAACTCGAGCAGCCGGTTAAGGTCGGAGCCGCCGTCGGAAAGCGTGAGCAGCACCCGCGTCGGCTCCCACGGGCAGGTAACCGCGCCGCGCCAGCTCCAGCGCTTGCCTTCACTGGCACAGAAGGCATCGAGATCGAAGACCGGCTCCCAATCGGCGTCCGGCAGCGGTTCCTGGTCGGCAGGCAGACGGAGCCAGACGCCGAGAGGATTGTCCTTGCTCTGCCGGAAATCGAACAGCCAGTCGCCGCGGCGCATCGGCACGATCAGCCTGTCCTGCCGTTCGATCAGCGCCTTGATCGCGTCCCGATCCCTGACGAATTCAGCTGTTCTGAGTGCAGCGTCGGACACCCGGTTATGCTCGTCGATGAACTGGCGGGTGCGCGGATCGTCGTCCGTTTCGAGATGAAGGTTCATGTTCGACCTGCCGGTTTCCGTTGACGTCGCTCAGATCTAGGCAGCCGGTCCAGGCTTGGCAACCCGGCTTTAACGGGTCGTCACGAAATCGGCCGAGGCAACGAGATTGTTCGGCGCCTGCGTCTTCTTGAACTTCAGCGTCACCACCTTGTAGCCTTCGGCTTCAAGGTCCGAAAGCAGGGTCGGCAGCATCGTTGCGGTGCGCTTGTGGATGTCATGCATCAGAATGATGCCACGGCCGCGCTTGCGCAGCAGGTCCATCGTCCGCTGAGTCACGGAGGCCGGTGTTGTGGCGAAATAGTCCTTGCTGTCGATATCGACATCCATGACTACCAAATCGCGCATGGCGATCGCGGCGCGCAGTCTGTGGTTCTCGGAAAGATAGGGGAAACGGAAAAAGGAAACGTCGGTCCCCGTCGCCTTGGTCACCGCCAATTCGCCCTTGATCACCTCGGCCATCGCCGCGTCGAAATCAAGCGCACTCAGGTTGGCGTGGTCATAGGTGTGACTGCCGATCGTGTTGCCGTCCTCAGCGACCTTGCGGGCCAGCGCCGGATGCATTTCGGCCATTTCGCCGACCATCATGAAGGCGCCCTTGACGCCGAACTGGTCGAGGATCGCCAGCACCTTGTCGGTCCGGCCGGGGATCGGGCCGTCGTCGAAGCTCAGGATCACCTCCCTGTCCTGCAGCTTGAGATCGGCGAGCGACGAGACTTCCAGCATCCGTCCGGCCAGATGGTGCCAGCCGGTCATGCGCGGCGGCGCATTGTCGCCGACATAGGCAAGTTTCCGCTCCTCGGGCGCGATCACCGAGGAGGTCTTGATCGATGTATCCGGGGCTTTGGTGGTGGTGCAGGCAGATAGGGTGGCCGTAAGGGCCATGCAGGACAGAATGAAAAAACGATACATCGAAAGGGCTCAACAAATCGGTAACGAATGTTGAGACAACCTTTCGGATTATGGTTAACGATTGGTTGATGGTGGCCGGAATTGTGCCGGTCCGCGGCACTTCCCCACGCTTTCGTTAGAGCATGATGCCGGAAAAGTGTGAGCGGTTTTCGGGCGGCATCTTGTTCTAAGGCCTATCCCGCCATCGCTTCTTCGTATTCGGCCGAAAGCATCAGCCAGTCTTCCTCGGCGGCAGCCAGTTTTGCCGCAGCCTCGCCGCGCTGCTTGACCTTCTCGGCAGCCTTGGCGGGCGTTTTCTCGTAAAGCGCGGGATTTGCAAGTTCCGCGTCAAGCGCCTGAATCTGTTTCTCCAGCTTCGCCGTCAAGGATTCGATTTCGTTGATCTTTTTCCTGAGAGGCGTCAGCGAGGCGCGACGTTCGGCATTGAGCTTGCGCTGGTCGGCCTTCGATGTCGCGTCTTCAGTTAGCTGCGGCTTTTCTTCTTTTTTTTTACCTGAACTGACGATGAGGTCGCGATACTCGTCCATATCGCCTTCGAAGGTCGTCACCGTACCGCCATTGACCAGCCACAGCCGATCGACCGTCGCCTCGATCAGATGACGATCGTGCGAGATCAGGATGACGGCGCCTTCGTAATCGTTCAGGGCCTCGATCAGCGCACGGCGGCTGTCGATGTCGAGATGGTTTGTGGGTTCGTCGAGGATCAGCAGATTGGGCGCATTGAAGGCGGCAAGCCCCATCAGCAGGCGGGCCTTTTCGCCGCCGGAAAGATCCTTGGCGGCGGTCGCCATCTTCTCGGTGGCAAGCCCCATCTGGGCGACGCGGGCGCGCACCTTGGGCTCCGGCGCGCCGGGCATCAGCCGGCGCACATGCTCCACCGGCGATTGCTCGGGGATGAGATCGTCGAGTTGGTGCTGCGCGAAGAAGCCGATCTTCAGGCTCGGCGCCAGCTTCACTTCGCCGCTTTCCGGCGCAAGCCGGCCGGAGATGAATTTGGCGAAGGTCGATTTGCCATTGCCATTGGAGCCGAGCAGGGCGATGCGGTCGTCATTGTCGATGCGCAGGTTGAGGTTCTTCAGGATCGGATTGCCGGGCTCATAGCCGACGGCGCCGCTCTGGATCGCGACGATCGGCGAGGCCGGCTGCTTTTCCGGCTCGGGAAAAGTGATCGGCTGTACGTGGTCCTCGATCACCGCGGCGACCGTTCCCATGCGCTCGAGCGCCTTGACGCGCGATTGCGCCTGCCGGGCCTTGGAAGCCTTGGCCTTGAAGCGATCGATGAAACCCTGCAGATGTTTGCGGGCCGCGTCGTTCTTGGCCTTGGCCTTGGTCTGCAGCTCGTCGGCTTCCGCCTTCTGTCGCTCGAACTGGTCGTAACCACCGCGATAGAAGGTCAGCTTCTTCTGGTCGAGATGGACGATTGCATTGACTGCATTGTTCAACAGGTCGCGGTCATGGCTGATGATGATGACAGTGTGCGGATAGCGCCGGACATAGTCTTCCAGCCATAGTGTACCTTCGAGGTCGAGATAGTTGGTCGGCTCGTCGAGCAGCAGCAGATCCGGCTCGGAAAACAGCACGGCGGCAAGGGCGACGCGCATGCGCCAGCCGCCGGAAAAGGAGGAGGCGGGGCGGGCTTGCGCCTCCTGGTCGAAGCCGAGGCCGGCAAGAATGCTCGCTGCGCGCGCTTCGGCGGAATGCGCGTCGATATCGACGAGCCGCATCTGGATTTCGGCGATGCGGTGCGGATCGGTCGCCGTCTCCGCTTCGGCAACGAGGGCCGCGCGCTCCTTGTCGGCTGAAAGCACGATCTCGATCAGCGCGTCCTCGGTCGCCGGCGCTTCCTGCGCCACCTGGCCGATGCGCGCGGCTTTCGGGATCGACACCGACCCGGTCTCCGAGCCGAGATCGCCGGTGATGACGCGAAACAGCGTCGACTTGCCGGCGCCGTTCCGCCCGACGAGCCCCGCCTTCGTGCCCGAGGGCAGCGAAATGCTGGCATTATCGAGAAGCAGGCGCCCTGCGATGCGGGCGGAAATATCGGTGAGCGTGATCATGGCTGGCGTTTTGGCCGAAAGCGTCCGCCAAGGCAAGAGCGCTTGTTCCGCGGTCGTCCCGTTCGGCAGCGTGTCGTCCGCGACTTCAGTGTCCGAAAGCCTGCACCGGCCGTCGCGGATTGGACTGCGCGGCGAGAAGCGCCACCCGGGCATTGGCCTGCAACTGTCCCGGTGTTGCCGCATCGGTGCTGAGCGCCACGCCGATCGAGATGGTCAGCCTGCCGTGATCGGCGTTGTCCGAGGTTGCGAACACGAGATTGTCCTCGACGGAGGCGCGCAGCCGCTCGGCGATCGTCATGGAATCCTGCATGCCGACATTGGAAAACAGCAGCGCGAACTCGTCAGCCTCGGTGCGGGCGACGAAGTCGTTCTTCTTGACCGACTTGCGGAAAAGCCCGGCGAGCTTCTTCAGCAGCTTGTTGCCTGCCTGGGCGCCGTATCTTTCATTGAGATCGGAAAAATTGTCGATATCGACCATGATCAGCGCACTGCCGGCAAAACCTTCTTCGCGCTCATAGAGATCGGCTATCTCCCGGTTCAGCGCGATGCGGTTCGGGAGCCCGGTGACCCTGTCGGCGACGGCGGCCGATTGCATCGCCGAAATCCCGCGTTCCAGAGTTTCCAGCCTCTTGATGTCATCCTGCAGCTTAGCCGCGATCTCCGTCTCCGCCGATAGCACCGTCGCAAGCGAGGCGGAGAGGTAGTCGACCTCGCCGAGGAAGGCGGCAAGGCTCTGGTCGTTATAATCGGAAACCGATTTCAGGATCGTGCCGCAGGCGCGTGCAAAGGCGTCCTTGTGCCTCAGTCCTTCGGCAAGCCTGTCCGCTACCTCACGCAGCATGCGGCTCGCCTCGTTCCTCGACGTCTCACCCGCCAGCCCGCAATGGCCGACGAGGCGATATTTCAATCCGAGTTCGTCGAGCATCGCCTGTTGCGGCTGGGACCCGAGCGCGGCGATATCCTGCGCAAGACCGGCATTCAGCCCGATAATCGCCTCGTGGAAGAGTTCGTAGTTGCGCGGCAAGGCGACGACGTTCAGGCGCGCCAGATGCTGGGCGATCTTCTGAATGTAGGCGGTGGGCGCTGGGCGCGCCGCCTCGCGCGGCATCAATGCGTTTGCGCTTGCATTCTGCATGATAATCCCTCGCGGCCGGGCTTCTTCCCTTCATTCCGCTATGCGCGCAAGGCTTTTAAGAGAGGCTGAATCTTTGGACGGAAAGCGCCGGCTTGGCAGTGGAACCGGCAAAGGCGGTTAATGCAGTCTTGAAGGCTGCCTCACATCCACTCGCGGCCCTCACTGCGCAGGAAGTAGATGAGATCGAGACTGAGGCTCGGCTTGCCGAGCGCCGTCAGCGTCATGTGGCACTGGCCGCGATGATGGCTCTGGTGGTTGAAGAGATGCGCCAGCGCCGGCGACAATGGCTGGGTGATCTCGATCGGCTGCGTCACCGGCGAATACGTGAAGTCGGCGGCAAGGGCTTTCTCATCCAGCATGCCCGTCCAGGCAATGATACGCTCGTCCTCAGCCTTGCGTGCGGTTGCAAGCGCATCGAATTCCTCGAAGAGCACGGCATCGAGTGTCGCCGGCGCGTCGCCGGTGCCGGTGAAGCGCTTCATCCAGATCCGGTCGGCGACGAGCAGATGATTGAGCGTGCGATGCAGCGACCCGAAGAAGGCGCCGCGGTCGCTGCGGAATTCCGCGTCGCTGAGTTCGGCCGCGACGGCATAGATCTGGGCGTTGGCCCAGCAATTATAGGCGGCAAACATCCTGTAATGTCTGAGCATGCAGTCCCTCCTGTCGTGGCAGCGGCAATTTATCCCGTTTCACCAGAAATCGCAGTGATGGCGCCATGAAATTTCCTGATTTGATCGCAGGCGTTTTCTGTCGTGGAATGCTCGGCGTTGTGACCACGAAAGGACCGTTATGACCCGAGCCCTCTATTCCCTCTGCGGCGCCGACGAACGGCGCTTCTTCTCGCCCCATTGCTGGAAGGCGGTGATGGCGCTGGCGCATAAGGGGCTGGATTTCGAAGAGATCCCGACGACCTATGCCCGCATCCGCGCAATCGGCGGCGGCGTCTCGCAGACGGTGCCCGTTCTCGACGATAACGGCCGGCTGGTCTCCGACAGTTTCGACATCGCCCTCTATCTGGAGGAGGCCTATCCCGAGCGGCCGTCGCTATTTGCCGGCGAGGGCGGCAAAGCGCTGTCGCGCATGGTGGAAGGCTATTCGCAGATGATCATCCATCCGGCGATCATGCGCATTGCTCTTCTCGACATTCATGCGAACCTCGACGAGGGAGACAAGGCGTATTTCCGTGAGAGCCGCGAGGTCAGGCTCGGCAAATCGCTGGAGGTGGTTGCCGCCGACAGCGAAGCGGAGAAGGCCGCCTTCGGAGCCAAGCTTGAGCCGCTCAGGCACATGCTGAAATTCCAGCCCTTCATCGGCGGGCAGACGCCGCTCTTTGCCGACTATATCGTCTTCGGCGCGCTGCAATGGCTGCGCGTCTCCGCCGGCCTCGCCATGCTGGCCGCCGACGATCCCGTCATGCTCTGGTTCGAGCGCTGCCTCGATCTCCATGAAAGCCGCGGCAGGACTGTGACAGCGGCGTGAAATTGCCGTCGACCCCTTGTTTTCGGGCGTTGGGGCGGGTAAAGACCGCCCACTTTTCCCGAAAACAGAGGATTTGACTATGGCGATTGAACGCACCTTCTCGATGATCAAGCCGGATGCAACCAAGCGCAATCTGACGGGCGCCATCACCAAGATGCTCGAAGATGCCGGCCTGCGCGTCGTCGCCTCCAAGCGCGTCTGGATGAGCCGTCGCGAAGCTGAAGGCTTCTACGCCGTTCACAAGGAGCGTCCTTTCTTCGGCGAACTCGTCGAAGGCATGACCTCCGGCCCGACCGTCGTTCAGGTTCTGGAAGGCGAAGGCGCCATCCTCAAGAACCGCGAGATCATGGGCGCGACCAACCCGGCAAACGCTGACGAAGGCACGATCCGTAAGGTTCATGCCCTGTCGATCGGCGAAAATTCCGTTCACGGCTCGGATGCTCCGGAGACGGCTGCCCAGGAAATCAAGTACTGGTTCTCCGATACCGAAGTCGTCGGCTGAGGCCACGCTTCGGCATTGCCCGGCAATGCCTTGAATTGACTCTCGAAAGCCGGGGCCTCGCTCCGGCTTTTTCCATGCCGAATAGCCTCTATGCGGGGCACTTGTCGGTATTCGAAAAATCGACGCTGCCGTCAGGCTTGAAGACCTCCGGGTTCTTGTCATAAAGCGCACCGAGGACCAGCGGCTTGCTCGGCAGCACGGTCTGGTCGAGATCGGAGCGGAACTGCGTCTTCAACTCCTGCAGCACCTTGCCGTCCTTGTCGACCAGCCGGACACTGACGGAATAGGGACGGTCCTTGCGCACGCAGTGCAGTTTTTCGCTCTGCAGCGCAATTTTGTCGTCGATCGGGTAGATTTTCTGGTTCAGTACCAGCGGATCGCCGCCCTGAGGATTTTCAAATTCGGCGATGATGAGAGAACCGTCGGGAATAGGACCCGTCTTCTTCAGCGTCAGCAGATAGGTGGCGCTTGCCACCCGATAGTTGAAGACGAAGAGATGGCCGGTGACTTCGACCAGGTCTTCAGCCTGGCGTTGGCAGGCAGACAGCAGAAGGCCAATTGTTGCTGCCGTCAGGATCAGATATTTCCTCATGGCGTCTCCTCCTTCTTGCGGCGATAATGCCGGTTCGCCTTGGCGCGGTTGCCGCAGACCGCCATGTCGCACCAGGCGCGGCTCCTGTTCTTGCTGCGGTCGATGAACAGCCAGCCGCAATTGCCGCAGATCTTCATGCGTTCCGGATCGGGCATGGTGATCAGCCGCAGCACCGAATGCGCGGTGGCCGCCGCCAGGCTGCCGGAGCTTGCTTCGCGCAACACCTTCGCCAGCGCTTCCAGCAGCAAGGCCAGCAATTGGTCATCGCCGCCATCCAGTATACGCTTGCGGAAATAGAGGTCGATCGCTTCCCGCAGCGCGATGAAATCCGTCTCGTTTTCCGCCGCCACCGGGGCGATATCGCCGAACAGGGCGCGTTCGGCGCAGAATTCGGCGGCGGCATGCGGAAAGTCCCGCATCTGGTCCCGAACCGCGAAGCGGTCGATCCGCCGCGCTGCATCATGGCGCAGCACGACGCTGTTGGCGACATCGAGCGCCAGGGCGCCGCCGGCAAAGCGGTGAGGGGTCCAGGAAAAGCTCATGGTGAAATTATAACTGGTGAAATAACTTTTGCCAGTTATAATTTTGGTGACGTGGAGTGTCTGGAATGGCCTATCTTCTGCAGCAGTTGGCGAATGCGGTTCCGCTCGCTGCTCTCTATGCCGCGCTCGCCTTCGGTTATGCCGTAGCCTTCGGCGTGACGAAGCGGGCCGATATCACCTATGGGGCGATTTTCGCCTTCGCAGGCCAGATCCTGCTGCTCTTCACCGAACTCGCCTTCAACCGCCTCTGGCTGGTGCTGCCGGCCGCCCTTGCCGTCGGCGCCTGCGCTTCCATCGCCTATTCGCTGGGGGCGGGCTTGTGGATCGGCCGGTCGATCATGCTGCCGCTGGTCAACAAATCGCCGAATACGGTCATCGTCGCCGCCCTCGGCATCATGATCGTGCTGATGGAGACCGCCAGGCTTGCCGCCAATACCCGCACCATCTGGCTGCCGCCGTTTCTGAACGATACGGTGATCTTCTGGAGTGACGGCCCGTTCAAGGTAACGCTCACCTATATCCAACTGATCGACACCGCGCTGATGTCAGCCATCGTCGCTGTTGGAACGCTGATCCTCAGGCGCACAGCCTGGGGCCGCATCTGGCGCGCCGTCACCGACGACCCGCTGGCCGCCGAGCTCTGCGGCACCAGCGCCAACCGCGTCTTTCTCGTCGCTTATGCGGCAGCTAGCCTCGTCGCCACGATTTGCGGAATCCTCGCCACCTTCTATTACGGTTCGATGGATTTCGGCGCCGGCCTGATGTTCGGGCTGAAGGTGCTGCTGATTGCGGCTGTCGGCGGCTATTCCGATCCGCTACGCTCGGCAGGCGGCGCCGCCGGCCTCGCCGTCGTCGAGACCATGTGGGGGGCCTATGGCCCCTTTGTCTGGCGGGATCTGGTGATCTTCTCGCTGCTCGTCCTGGTCTTGGTCATGAGCCGCAGGGAGCGAGTCACGCTCTAATTCATTTCCACTTGTCGCGCGCCGCGTCGTCGGCGTCTCTCGCCGTGACCCACTCGCCGGTGGCGCCATCCCGACCATGCTCCTTCTTCCAGAAGGGGGCTGCGGTCTTCAGGAAATCCATGACGAAATTGGCGCCGTCGAACGCCGCCTGCCGGTGCGGCGCCGCTGCAATGACGAGCACGATATTCTCGCCCACGGCGATCTTGCCGTAACGGTGGATGGCGGTGAGGCCGAGAAGCCCGAAACGGGCAATGGCGAGATCGCCGATGCGGGCCATCTCCGCTTCGGCCATGCCGGGATAATGTTCGAGTTCGAGCGCCGAGAGCGCCCCGCCTTCATCGCGGCAGAGGCCGGAAAAGGTGACGACGGCGCCGATGCCGGGCCTGTCCTTGGAGAGGCGGTCGACCTCGGTTTGAAGGTCGAAGTCCTCATGCTGGACGCGGATGGTGGGGGTGATGATCATGATAACATCCCCAACTGTTTTGATGCAGTAGCGGAAACTATGGAGAGGGCGTGCCCTGCCAACCCTCCTCTGCCTTGCCGGGCATCTCCCCCACAAGGAGGGAAATTACGGGCGGCTTGACCATCGTGCCCATCTTCTGTTTTTCCGGGCTGCGAGGTTGATTGGTTGGGGAAATTCGTGCTTCCAGCCAATCTCGCTCCTTGTGGGGGAGATGTCCGGCAGGACAGAGGGGGGTAGCGACACGGCACCACCATCACTGTCTCACCCCCCCGTCATCGGAGGAAATATCCCGATCTCGCGCGCGCCTGATATCGGCTCGTCATGCTCGACATGCTCCATGTCGAGCGCCACGCGGATCACCTCGGGATATTGAAGCGCGGTCTCATATTCTTCGCCCAGCGTCTTCAAATGATTCAAGAGATCGGTAACGGTAACGACGGAGGAGGGGAGGTCGATATCCTCCTCGCTCTTGCCGATGCGCTCACGCACCCATGCGAAATAGACCAGCCGGGTCATTCCTCGTTATCCACGATATGTTTCACCCCGGCGCGGAAATAATCATAGCCGGTATAGATGGTCAGCAGCGCGGCGATCCATAAGAGCGCGATGCCGGTCTGCGTCGTGTAGGGGAAAATCTCGTCGCCGGCCGGGCCGGCGAGCAGGAAGGCGATGGCGACGAGTTGCAGCGTCGTCTTCCACTTGGCGATGCGCGTCACCGGCACGCTGACCTTCAGCGCTGCCAGATATTCGCGCAAGCCCGATACCAGGATCTCACGGCAGAGAATGGTGATCGCAGCCCAGATCGACCAGCCGGCAATCGTCTGGTCGGCGGCGACCAGGAGAAGGATCGAGGCGACCAGCAGCTTGTCGGCGATCGGATCGAGCATGCGGCCGATATTCGACGTCTGGTTCCAGATGCGCGCGAGATAGCCGTCGAGAAAATCGGTGATCGAGGCGATGACGAAGATCCACAGCGCCACCCAGCGCGCCGTGTTGCTGATCGACAGCTTACCCTCGATGAAGAAGCAGAGAACGATCAGCGGTACGGCGAGAATACGGCCGTAGGTCAGAAGATTGGGAATGCTGTACGCACGCGATGCCATGGGATCGTTTCTCTGAATTGATGCGCCGCTACAGCGCCGCGCGGCTTTTCAGACGCGCAAAGGACGCTGTAACACTTTGAACCTGCGCATCGTGCTTTCCAATCGATTCCGATTTTCGGGCCGATGCGGTAGATGACGGCTTTGGCTGCGGACCGTCAACATTCTTTCTGTCTTTTCACTGCCTTTGCGTGGAATTTGCGACGGACACCGGTTATTTCGCGGCGTCGTCGTGGAAATGGTTATAGACCTGCTTGGCGACGGCTTCCGATATGCCTTCGACCGTCATCAGGTCGGAGAGCGCCGCGCGAGAAACCGCCTTCGCCGTGCCGAAATGCTGGAGCAGCGCGCGTTTGCGCGATGGCCCGATGCCGCCGATCTCGTCGAGCGGGTTCTTGATCATTTCCTTCTTGCGCCGTGCCCGGTGCGAGCCGATTGCGAAACGATGCGCCTCGTCGCGCATGCGCTGGACGAAATAGAGCACCGGATCGCGCGGCGGCAGGGTAAAACTCTCGCGTCCCGGCGGGAAGAAGCGCTCGCGCCCGGCATCGCGGTCGACGCCCTTGGCGATGCCGATCGCCGTCACGCTGTCGGTGATGCCGAGCTCGGTGAGGATGGCGCGTACCGCGGTCATCTGCCCCTGGCCGCCGTCGATCAGGATCACATCGGGCCAGGCCGGGAAGGGCATGTCGGCGGCGTCGGGCGCGGCGGTCTGCGCCGTCCGGTCGGGAATGCCTTCGTCCTTGATCAGCCGCGAAAAGCGCCGCGTCATCACCTCCTTCATCATGCCGAAGTCGTCGCCGGGGGTGATGTCGGTCGATTTGATGTTGAACTTGCGGTACTGGTTTTTGACGAAACCTTCCGGCCCCGCGACCACCATGCCGCCGACGGCATTGGTGCCCATGATATGCGAGTTGTCGTAGATCTCGATGCGCTGCGGTGCATAGGCAAGCCCGAACGTGTCCTTGAAACCTTCGAGCAGCCGCGATTGCGACGCCGTCTCGGCGAGCTTTCGCCCATGCGCCTCGCGCGCATTGCCGACGACATGGTCGACCAGATCGCGCTTCTCACCGCGCTGCGGCACCAGGATCGAAACCTTGTGAGCGGCCTTTTGGCTGAGTGCGGCCGCGAGCAGTTCCATCTCCTCGATCGTTTCCGACAGCATGATCTGCTTCGGCACAGGCTTGTCGTCGTAGAACTGAGCGAGAAAGGCATTCAGCACTTCGGCGCCGGAAAGCTGCGGATCGGCCTTCGGGAAATAGGCGCGGTTGCCCCAGTTTTGACCGGTGCGGAAGAAGAACACCTGGATGCAGGAAATGCCGCCCTCATGGTGGATGGCGAAAACATCCGCCTCCTCGACGCCGGCTGGATTGATGCCCTGATGGCTCTGCACATGCGAAAGTGCTGCCAGTCGATCGCGATAGATCGCCGCCCGCTCGAAGTCGAGGTCCTCGGCCGCCTGGTTCATGGCCTCAGCCATGTGCGACTTCACCTTCTGGCTCTTGCCGGAGAGGAAGTCCTTCGCCTCCTGCACCAGTTCGCCGTAACCCCCGTCGCTGACCTCGTGGGTGCACGGCCCGGAACAGCGCTTGATCTGGTAGAGCAGGCAGGGGCGGGTGCGCGTTTCGAAGACGCTGTCGGTGCAGGTGCGGATCAGGAAGGCACGCTGCAGCGAATTGATCGTCCGCCCGACCGCGCCGGCCGAAGCGAAAGGTCCGAAATAGTCGCCCTTTCGCGCTCTCGCACCGCGATGCTTGAAAATGGCCGGCGCCCGATGGTCGCCGGTGATGAGGATATAGGGAAAGGACTTGTCGTCGCGCAGCAGCACGTTAAAGCGCGGCCGCAAGCGCTTGATCAGATTCGCTTCCAGCAGCAGCGCTTCGGTTTCCGTGCGCGTCGTCACGAATTCCATGTTCGCCGTCTGGCGCACCATCTGGGCGATGCGGTTGGAATGCACGCGGCCGACGGCGTAATTGCCGACGCGCTTCTTCAGGCTGCGCGCCTTGCCGACATAAAGCACGTCGCCGTCGGCATTGAACATGCGGTAGACGCCGGGGCTGTTCGGCAGCCGCTTGACGAATTCGCCGATCAGTTCCGCGCCGATGAGCCCGGTCTCGTTGAGGCTGCCCGCGTTCCAGTCGACCGCAGTCGCAAGCGGGGCGGCGGCGGAAACATCGCCTTCCACCTCGATATCGTCTTCGCTCTCATCCGTATCATCGTAGAGAACGCCGCCATCCGGCAGCTTTCGTCCGTTCATTCCGTAATCTCCGCCACATCGGGCGTCTGCCAGGCGAGGTGCTGGCCGCCATCGAGGGCAATCATCTGGCCGGTGATCGAGGGCGTGTCGAAGAGAAAGCGAATCGTCTGTCCGAACTCGCCGAATCCCGGCCCCGCCTTCATGATAAGCCCGTCGATCTGTGCCTGGAAGTCCTCTTCCGACTGCCGCGCGCTACGCACCGTCGGACCGGGGCCGATGGCGTTGACGCGCAGCTTCGGCGCAAAGGTCTGTGCCATCGTCTGCGTCGCCGTCCAGAGTGCGCCCTTCGAAAGCGTGTAGGAATAGAAGCCGGGGTTGAGCGCCCAGACCCGCTGGTCGATGATGTTGACGATCAGTCCGTTCGCATCGTCGGGCAGTTGTTCGGCAAAACCCGCAGCGAGAATCGAGGGCGCCCGCACATGGATGTCGAAATGCTGCGCCCATGCCTGCGCATCGAAACTGCGGGCCGAATCCTGGCGGAAGATCGAGGCGTTGTTGACGAGCAGGTCGATCGGCCCGAGAGCTTCTGACGCTCTTTTCATGAGCGCGCTTGTTTCGCCGATATCGGTAAGATCGGCCATAAGCGCGATCGCCCGATATCCCTTCTGCCGCAATTCCGCCGCCAGCTCTTCGGCTTCATCGATGGAGCCGTTCGCGTGGATCGCAACGGAAAAGCCATTTGCAGCAAGGTCTTCGGCGATTGCCCTGCCTATTCTTTTAGCGGCCCCAGTTACAAGGGCCGAGCGAAGTCTTTTGTGGTTCAAAATCCTGCCTTCTGATCCCGCGAGTCTGTCTGCTGACTATATAGGCGCGGGCGGAGATTATATAAATAGGCCGTCGCGGTTGCGTCCGTGAGCAGGATATTCTATGTATTATTTAAGAATGCGATTTCTTAAAATAAGTATTTTAAGATTAACTCTTCGGTATGGTTAATGAAGTGTATGTTGCACTCAAGCAACATCGAATTTCGGCCACGCGGCAGCCACAATGATATCACAATTTGGCTCTTTCAAATCCGCATTTGAGTTCCAATTTCAGTCTCGATCCGGAAGGGACATCTGGCAATATCCCGCCAATGCTTCACTGATAGACAGATGGCAAGCAAAGCGGGACTGAAAGGAGACTAAGTATGCGTGTACTCATTGCTGGCCTCATGGCCTCCGTTTTTGCAATTGCGGGCGTCTCGGCAGCTCAGGCGGCCGATGCCGTCGACCAGGTTCCGGAAGCACCGGTCGCCCAGGACGCTCCGGTCAAGCCGGCCGGTAGCTGGGAAGGCTTTTACCTCGGCGGCGCCGGCACCTACAACATGGGTGACTTCGGTTCCGACCGTCACACCTATGGTTTCGGCGGCCAGGTCTTCACCGGTTACAACTGGCAGCAGGGCCAGATCGTTTATGGCGTTGAATCCGATCTCGGCTACAGCGGCGACGACGTCTCCTCAGACGGCGTCAAGAACAAGTATGGCTGGAACGGCTCCGTCCGTGGCCGCGTCGGCTACGACATGAACCCCTTCCTGCTCTACGGCACCGCCGGTCTTGCCCTCGGCAACGTCAAGGTTTCCGACGGCACCTCGGATGAAAGCAAGACGAACTACGGCTATACGGTCGGCGCTGGCGTCGAAGCCTTCGTGACCAACAACATCACGACGCGCCTCGAATATCGCTACACCGACTACCAGAGCAAGGACTACGACCTCGACTCCGGCAGCTTCTCGCGCGGTTACGACGAGAACAGCGTCAAGCTCGGTATCGGCGTCAAGTTCTAAGCCGAACAGAACCGTCCAAGCATGGAAAAGCCGGGCACGTTGCCCGGCTTTTTGCTGCTTCCTTGTTGTTGCCGGCGCTCACGCCCGACGAGCCGACTGCTCTCAGCCCTGGGCTTTCAGTTCGCCATGGGCGGGGAATTTCTTGTCGAACTGCCGCAGCCAGTCGACCAGCGGCGCATGATCGGCTTCCCACTGGTCCTTGAAGCGCAGCTCGAGATAATCGAGCGTCGCGGCCAGCGCGAAATGCCCGCCGCTGAGCTTCTTGCCGAGCTTCGGCGGATCGGCGCTGAGGTGAGCAAGCCCGCTCGTCGCCTTTTTCCATTGCCGGTCGATCCAGGGCTGATGGACCTTTTCCTCGTCGCGGAAGCGTCGCTCGTAGATGATGGCGAGCAGGCAGTCACAGATGCCGTCGCAAAGCGCCTCGAGGATTTCCGCATCCGTGCGCTTGCCCTTCTTCGCAGGATAGAGCTTGCCCTTCGTCAGCCGGTCGAAATAATGCATGATCGCCACGCTGTCGTATATCGACACTCCGTCATCGGTCAGCAGCGTCGGGATCTTGCCGAGCGGATTGTTGTCCACCAGGATCGCCGGTCCGGTATTGGTGTCGACCCGAATGGCGTTCACCCCTAGGCCGAGAAAATGCGCGGCCATCCGCACCTTGTTGGAATAGGGCGAGGCGGGCGAACAGAGCAGCTTCATGGGATACCTGATCAGATTGTGGACCTGTGGCGCGGACTATTCCCGAACCCGGTTGCCGGGTCAATCGTCCTTGATCGCCGCCTTGTTCTCGCCGCGCAGCCAGAAGGCCCGGTGCGAGGCAAAACGGTCTTGCGCCAGATGGTCCTTCAATGCCGGCAGCAATTGATGCAACTCGTCCTTCAGCGTGAAGGGCGGGTTGACGATGACGAGGCCTGAGCCCGTCAATCCGGTGATGCCGCGGTCGCTGCGGACCGCGAGTTCGGCGCAGAGCATTTTCGGGATGTCGAGCGCCTGCAGCGCCTCGTGGAATTCCTTGATCGGCGCACCCTTCTTCAGCGGATACCACAGGCAATAGGTGCCGCCGGGAAAACGGCGATAGGCCTTTTCCAGTCCCTCGGCGAGGCGCTGATATTCGTCCTCTTCCTCGAAGGGCGGATCGACGAGCACGATGCCGCGCTTCTCCTTCGGCGGCAGGTGCGCGCCGAGCGCCAGCCAGCCGTCGAGCTCGGTGATGCGGGCGTGGTGATCGCCCTCGAACAGCCGGTGCAGCCTGACGAAATCTTCGGGATGGAGTTCCATTGCCGACAAGCGATCCTGTGGCCGGAACAGCAGCCGCGCAAGTTTCGGCGATCCGGGATAGAAACGGACGCCGCCCTCAGGGTTGAGTTCGCGGATGGCGGAGAGATACGGCTCCAGCAGTTCGGAAACCTGAGGGCCGAGATCGGCCTCCATCAGCTTGCCGATGCCTTCGAGCCATTCGCCGGTTTTCTGCGCTTCTTCGGACGAGAGGTCGTAGAGCCCGATGCCGGCATGCGTGTCGAGCACGCGGAATGCCCCATCCTTCTTTTGCATGTAGCGGATCAGCCGCGCCAGCACGGCATGTTTCAGCACATCGGCAAAATTGCCCGCGTGATAGATGTGGCGGTAGTTCATTTTCGCTGATGTCCGTATGAATTCGCGTCATGGGGAAGTTTTGTGGCTTTTGGCCGTGCAAGCCTTGGAATATACAAATGCCATGAACATTGCGACCCCCATCCACGCCAAATCCCCGAAGTCGGACACCAGGGTAGGCCACACGGCCTGTCCGCACGACTGTCCCTCCACCTGCGCGCTGGAGGTCGATATAGCAGAGGATGGCCGCATCGGCCGCGTGCGCGGCGCCGGCGACCATTCCTATACCTCCGGCGTCATCTGCGCCAAGGTCGCCCGTTATGCCGAGCGGCTCTACCATCCCGAGCGGCTGATGCATCCCTTGCGCCGCGCCGGCGCCAAGGGGGCAGGGCAGTGGCAGCAGATTTCCTGGGACGATGCGCTGGATGAGATCGCCGAAGCCTTCGTGAAGGTCGAGGCAAGGGACGGCAGCGAGGCGATTTGGCCCTATTTCTATGCCGGCACCATGGGCTGGGTGCAGCGCGATTCGATTGATCGCCTGCGCCATGCCAAGCGCTATTCGGGCTTCTTCTCTTCGATCTGCACCAACCCCGCCTGGACCGGCTTCACCATGGCGACCGGCACGCTGCGCGGTCCCGATCCGCGCGAGATGGGCCGCACCGATTGCGTCGTCATCTGGGGTACCAACGCGGTCTCGACGCAGGTCAACGTGATGACCCACGCCATCAGGTCGCGCAAGGAGCGCGGCGCGAAGATCGTCGTCATCGACATTTACGACAATCCGACGATGAAGCAGGCCGACATGGCCTTGATCGTCAAGCCGGGCACCGATGCGGCACTTGCCTGTGCCGTCATGCACATCGCCTTCCGCGACGGCCATGCCGACCGTGACTACATGGCGAAATATGCCGACGATCCCGCGGGGCTCGAAGCGCATCTGAAAACCAGGACGCCGCAATGGGCAGCAGATATCACCGGCCTTTCGGTCGAGGAGATCGAAGCCTTCGGCCGCCTCGTCGGCACAACGAAAAAGACCTTCTTCCGCCTGGGCTATGGCTTCACCCGCCAGCGCAACGGCGCCGTAGCCATGCATGCGGCCGCCTCGATCGCCACCGTTCTCGGTTCCTGGCAATATGAGGGCGGCGGCGCCTTCCATTCGAACAGCGATATCTTCCGCATGAACAATGCGGAGCTGACCGGCCGGCCGATGAAGGATGCCGATATCCGCATGCTCGATCAGTCGCAGATCGGCCGCGTGCTCACCGGCGATGCTGTGGCGCTACGCCATCGCGGCCCGGTGAGAGCAATGCTGATCCAGAACACCAACCCGGCAAACATCGCTCCCGAACAGCGCCTCGTCAGACGCGGCTTTGCCCGGGACGACCTCTTCGTCGCCGTGCACGAGCAGTTCATGACCGAGACGGCTGATATCGCCGACATCGTCATCCCGGCGACGATGTTCGTCGAGCATGACGACATCTACCGGGCCGGTGGCCAGAACCATATCCTGCTCGGGCCGAAGCTGGTCGAGCCGCCACCTAGCGTGCGCACCAATCTCTTCGTCATCGAGGAACTGGCCAAACGCCTCGGCGTCGCCGATCGACCCGGCTTCGGTTTTTCTGCCCGCGAAATGGTCGACCGCGTCCTCGAATCGAGCGGCCTGCCGGATTACGACCATTTCCTCGAACACAAATGGTTCGATCGTCAGCCCGCTTTCGAGGAGGCGCATTATCTGAACGGCTTTGCCCATCCGGATGGCAAGTTCCATTTCCGCCCGGACTGGATCAATCAGCCGGCGCCGAACAAGCCGCCGGCGGCGATCGGCGTGCTCGGGCCGCATGCCGAGCTTCCGGCTTTCCCCGATCAGGTCGATGTCATCGAAGTTGCCGATCGCGAACATCCCTTCCGTCTCGCCACGTCGCCCGCCCGCAATTTTCTGAATTCGAGCTTCTCCGAGACCAAGACGTCTCGTCAGAAGGAAGGCCGTCCTGAGGTGATGATCAATCCCGCCGACGCTGAAGCCAATGGCATCGCCCACGGCGATCTCGTCCGCATCGGCAACAGTCGCGGCGATCTGCGCATCCACGCCCGCATCACCACCGAGGTGAAACCTGGCGTTTTGATCGCCGAGGGCCTCTGGCCGAACAAGGCGCATGTCGATGGCGAGGGTATCAACGTCTTGACCGGCGCCGACCCGGTCGCGCCCTATGGCGGGGCGGCCGTGCATGATAACAAGGTCTGGCTTCGCAGGGACGCAGCATGATGCAGCCGAAATCGCGGGTGAAGATCGTCAGCGAGGAAACGCTGTCGAATGGTTGGACAAAGCTGAGCAGTTATCTGCTCGATTATATCGACCGCAAAGGCGCGACCCAGCGCTTGAAGCGGGAGGTTTATCACCGCACGCCCGCCGCCTGCATCCTGCTTTATGATCCGAAGCGGGATCTCGTCGTTCTCGTCCGCCAGTTCCGGCTTGCCGTGCATCTGAACGGCGATCCGGCCTGGATGATCGAGGTGCCGGCCGGCCTTCTCGATGACGACCATCCCGAACAGGCGATCCGCCGCGAGGCGATGGAAGAAACCGGTTACCACCTGCGCGATGCGCGTTTCCTCTTCAAATGCTACCCGTCGCCGGGCGCGGTCACCGAAGTCGTCCACTTCTTCGTCTCCCTGATCGACATCGCCGACCGGGTCGCGGAAGGCGGCGGCCTGGACGAGGAGCACGAGGATATCGAGGTTCTCGAAGTCCCGCTCGACGAAGCCGCCGGAATGATCGAAGACGGCGAGATCTTCGACGCCAAGACGATCATGCTGCTGCAATGGGCCATGTTGAACAGGAATGATCTTCGATAGCGGATGCGGCGATCGAGGCCTCGTTCGCCAAATTGCCTGCGGGGCGATCCCATTACCCGCGATCGTCTTAGTTTTCGCCGCGAACTCGCATCATCTGCCGAAAGGCACGTCGCTTTAATACAGGTGTTGCGTTGATGATGCGCATGACGCCGCGCATGGCAGCGAGCTGGACTGTGCCGACAATCGGCCGATGAGCCGGATCGCTGGCATCCATATGCCTTTTCGATTCGAGTACTGCTTCGGTACTGTAGCGAAGCATTTCGGCTTCATAGGCGTGTATGGCTTCGACGAGCGGCTTTTGACCTCGGTCCGCCTCGACCAGCATATGCCCAAGCAGAGCGGCATCGCGAAGCGCCGTATTGGCGCCGGCGCCGCGTCCAGGTGTCATCGTATGGACGGCGTCACCGAGCAGTGTGACGTTCGAACTCGTCCAAGGTTTCAGCGGCACGGAAGTCCTGACCTTGACATCGTGGATGGTCGCGGGCTCCGTCATACGGATGAGCGCGCGCAAGTGCGGATGCCAGTCCCGAGCAAGCTCCAGGCCCAATTCTCTCAATTGCTCTCCGCTCAGGCCGGCCGTATCCCGCGGGCAATTCTGCCGAGCGCCCCAGATGCCCCAGCCGATACTGTCCTCGTCGAGCGCTTCGACGAAATCCGGCCAGCGAGCGGCAAAATCAGGGTTGCTGCGGCTGTCGGCGAACTCGAGCGAGTGAATAATCGCGCCGAACCCCATCGGCGCCATAATCATCGACATGCCTTTCAGCATCTTGTCCGACAGCAGAGCTTTCGCCTCGACCGTCATAGGAATTTTGCCCCCGAGCGACACGATCCCCGTGTCTTCCAGACGCGCTTCCGGCAAGTATTGCCTGCGCACAGCAGAGTTCGTGCCGTCAGCGCCGACCAAAACATCTCCCGTCGCCAGACTTCCATCCTGAAAGCAAGCGGTGACGGACCCGTCGGCGTTACGTCCGTACCCCTGAAGCGCTTTGCCGAAGGAGACGTTGTCTTCAAGCCCCCTGAGCAGAACCCGCCTCAGCGTCTTTCGAACGACGTTCTTTTCACCGTCAAGAGTATTCGCAGCCGCATCACCGATGTCGAAGCTCAGCACCTCACCAAGCTGTTCCGTCAACATGTTGAAATAGCATGGCGACCTGGCGCATGTGGTAAGATAGAGGTCGTAGAGTTCGTTGGGTATACAGGCCTTTAGCGCTCGGCTCCCAGCCGGGCTGATACCGACGCGATAGCCGCCGGTGTCGGCGTTCGGTGCGATGTCGCGCTCATACACCGCAATGCAAACGCCAGCCTGTTTAAGCAGATGAGCGAGTGCCAAACCGCCAGTCCCGGCGCCGATAATCAAAACCTTCATGGTGCTAGTCCTTGTCGAGCTTGGAGTGGGTGGAGAACTCGACGGCAATCTGCCTGAGCCACTCGTCTGTCCAGGTGATGCGCCCGGCGCGCAGGTCCCCGATGACGCCATTGACCCAAGACAACTCGGTCGCGTGAAGCGCTCGGAGATATTCCATCTCAAGTAGGAAGAGCCTTGGTACGGCCTGCGCCTCCCGCAGGAGCCCGTCGATCCGCCGAAGTTCCGACTCGATGGCTTTTGCCCGGTGCTCAAGCAGACCCAACACATCGTTCGGCGTCAGCAGAGCAAGAAATGATACGGCTGCGGGGAATTCCGGATATTCCCGCGTCAAGGTCGACAACATCTCGCGGATCCATGCCAGCGCAACGTCGCGGCCCTTTTCGGTGATCTCGTATACGGTCCGCTCGGGACGCTTGTCATCCCGGACTGTTTTCTGCTGGGCAATCAATGCCTCGCGCTCGAGCCGATGGATGGTTTGATAAAGGCTCGCCCTCTGCGTGACGTTGATCACTTCATCCTTGCCGCGCTCCTTGATGAGCCGCTGCATTCGGTAAGGATGCAGCGGCTCTTCCATGAGCATTGCAAGGACAGCGAGCGCGACTGGTGAGCGTTTGATTAAGGTCATAGTCATAGTATTACTAGTTAAGTTATAACTAGTCAACTGGCTGTTGGACAGGGTACTCGGTTGGATCGGTGACCGTGAATTCGTGGAGCGGCGCATCGGACCATTTCCAAAGCGCAAGTTTCCGCTTTAAGGTGAGTGTGCTCGAAATTTCATACGACTGTCACGAAGCGGTTCTATCCGCTGCGGTCTGTCAATCATCCGATGCGGTCAGGAGAAAGCCCATGTGGCTCAGCAATTTCACCCTCGTTCTCCCAAACGAGGTGGTGAGCGAAGGTTCCGTGCGTGTTGAGGACGGCGTCATTGCCGAGATCAGGCCGGAGCCGGTTGCCGGGGCGGCGATCGACGGCGGCGGCCGGCTGCTGATGCCGGGCTTCGTCGATCTGCACGGCGACATGATCGAGCGCGAGATCGCGCCGCGCCCGAACGCGACGATGCCGATCGATTTCGGCATTCATGAACTCGACAAGAAGCTTGCCGCCGCCGGTGTCACCACGGCCTTTGCCGCCGTCTCCTTCGCCACCGAAAGCGTCTATGGTCACGTCCGCTCGTTGGAGACGACCTCGGCGGTCATCGAAGGCATCAACCGCTTGCGCGACAATCTGCTGATCGATCACCGCGTTCACGCCCGCTACGAAATCACCAATGTCGGCGCCGCTCCGGCGCTCGAACGCCTGCTGAATGCCGACCAGATCGACATGGTTTCGCTGACCGACCACACGCCGGGCCAGGGCCAGTACAACAACCTGCAAAGCTACATCCTCAGCATTTCCGAGCGCCGCGCCGTCTCCGAGGAAATGGCAGCCGAGATCGTCGCCAAGCGCATCGCCATGCGCAACAATCCTGACATCGAGGCCAAGCTGAAGGAGATCGTCGCGCTGTCGCTGAAGCACAAGCTGTCGCTGGCCTCGCATGATGATGACAGCGTCGAAAAAGTCGCCGAGATGCACGACCTCGGCGTCACCATCAGCGAGTTTCCGGTGACGGCGCCCGCCGCAGAGGAGGCGCGCCGGCGCGGCCTCTGGACGCTGATGGGAGCGCCGAACGCGCTGCGCGGCCAGTCGATGTCGGGCAATCTCAGCGCCCTCGATGCCGCAAGGGCCGGTCTCCTCAGCGTCATCGCCGCCGACTATCACCCGGCCGCCTTCGTGCCGGGCATCTTCAAGCTCGCCGACATGGTGGAGGGTGGACTGCCGGCCGCCGTCGCCATGGCCACCGGCAATGCCGCCCGCTCCGCCGGCCTCCTGGATCGCGGCGAAATCGCCATCGGCCAGCGCGCCGATCTGGTCGTGGTTGAGCCAGGCGAGGTCCATCGCATCCGTGCGACGTTCCGCGCCGGCCGCTTCGTCTACAGCGACGGCACGCTGCATCCTATACATGCGCTGGCGGCATAGCTCAACTCCCTGCTGAGGTGCCTGGAACGTCTGCGAAGTCACGGTGCATCACTCGTCCAGTGAGCGCATAAATTTCACTTGCAATTGAAAATTCAATTTGTAATCTACGCTCGTCGACAACGGTTACCGCAATTGCAACTTCAGGGCGCTGGATTCCGTCCGGCGGGCCACTGGGCTGGGGAAATATGAATAGCTTTGGGACCGGCAAACGTTGAGTCCGAATGCCTCGATCGAGAGAGTCGACGCCGTCGACGATTCTGACTTGTCACACGGCATCACTATCCCAGCGCCAGCTGATGGGGATCTCGATATGATGAGCCAAGGTTTGGGTGAGCCATTGCCAAGTCCCGGTCGGACTGCACGATGGTGGCTCAGCGTACCATACGGTTTGGTGATGCGAGTCTCGCTAGCAAGGCTCGCAAATTGAAGAACTACTTTTTCTTTCTGGATGAACTTCGGGGGGTAGCTGCGCTATCCGTGGTTCTCTTGCATGCCAGCCAGGCTTTCGGATTCGGCCTTAATTCCCACGCCTCTCTGGCCGTGGATTTCTTTTTTTGCCTTAGCGGCTTCGTTCTCGCTCATAGGTACGATCAAAAATTAAAGTCGGGCGTTCTGCGGAGCAGTGCATTCTTCCTGAAGCGTCTATTGCGCCTTTACCCCTTGATCGTGGCTGGTGTCGGCTTGGGCGTTGTCGCGTCGCTATTTACTTCAACACCGAGTATCCCACTCGCCGACGTCCCGATTCTGGCTCTAGGTGCACTACTCCTATTGCCGTTAGGGCTTCTGGCGGGGCAAGAGGCGTTCGCGATCAACAACCCACTTTGGTCGCTCTGTTTTGAGATGTTCGCCAGCGGGGTGTACGGATCAGCCGCTCGCCGGAGAATTCGTTTCCAGCATGAGGCAGCGGCGCTCATATTATTGGCAGCAGCGCTTTTCCTGGTCGTCACCATCGAAGGTTCTATTGGTCCGGTCGGCTTTGCCAGCTGGCAAGCGTTCCTTGAAGGATTTGTCAGGGTCGGCTTTTCGTTCCTTGGTGGTGTTCTGATTTTTCGCTGGAAAATCAGTCGTCTTGTCGGAACGGTTCCACCTCAGATCCCGCTTTTCATCCTGATAGGGGTTTTATTTTTCCCCTTTGCTGTCTCCAAAAACATGTACGATTTCTTCTGTATCGCTATCATAATTCCGATCGTGGTCGTGCTAGCGGTTGCAGTTCCGCTGAACAAGGAGCGGCCGTTAGCGGCATATCTGGGACGGTTGTCCTATCCGCTCTATATTGTTCATCAGCCCATCATTCGACTCGGCGCTGAGTTCCAAAACCTTGGCGACGGAAGTGTGCCATTGCCGATTGCGGTAAGCGGCACCCTCTTAGCTGCCGTTGGGGCGGCACATTTTCTATCCACCCGTTTCGATGAACCGATTCGCGCCTACATCGGTCGGAAATTTTCGACAGAGATATAAGTGACGCCTTTGAATAGGAAGTTGACGGCGGTCGCCCTCAGCATCGTCGTCCTGCTTGGCAGTGTAGCGGCAGGTCTCGCCGCCGCGACACATCCTTCGGCGCCGTCATTGCCTCTGGAACGGTCGTTGTTGCCCTAAGCGCGGTCGCCGATCAGCGAAATCAGTTGGGCCTGGGGCGCAGCGGCCGAAGCTTCGGCGCCGACGGCCTTGCCGCCTTCCATCGTCACGCGGCCTTCGGCAAAGAGCCGCAGCCCTTGCGGATAGATCTGGTGTTCGATGGTGAGCACGCGCGCGGCAAGGCTTTCGGCCGTGTCGCCTGTGAGAATCGGGACGGCGGCCTGGCCGATCACCGGCCCTTCGTCCATGCCTTCGGTGACGAAATGCACCGTGCAGCCGGCGATCCGCATGCCGGCGTCGATCGCCCGCTGATGTGTATGCAGGCCCGGAAACAGCGGCAGCAGGGAAGGGTGGATGTTGAGCATCCGGCCTTCATAACGCTGGATGAAGGTAGGCGTCAGCAGCCGCATGTAGCCTGCCAAGCAGAGAATGTCGGGGGACAGCGTGTCGAGCGCGGCAAAGATCGCCGCCTCGTGCGCTTCCTTGCTGGCATAATCCTTGCGGGGAAAGGCGAAGGTGGCGATACCCTCGGCTGCCGCCTTGGCGAGCCCGCCGGCATCGGCCTTGTCGGAGATCACGCCGACGATTTCTGCGGGGTAGTCGGCGGCCTTCGCCGCCGCAATCAGCGCCATCATGTTCGAGCCGCCGCCGGATATGAAGACGACGGCGCGTTTGCGCGGCGAACTCATATGGCAAGCGTGCCCTTATAGACCGTGCCGGCAGAACCCTCATCGCGGGCGATCATGCGCCCAAGCGTGACGACGGTCTCGCCCTCGGCTTCGAGTGCGGCGGAAACGGCCGCGACATTCTCGGCGGCGACGACGGCGATCATGCCGACGCCGCAGTTGAAGGTGCGCAGCATTTCATTCGCTTCGACGCCGCCGGTCTTGGCGAGCCACGAAAACACCTTGGGAACCCTGACGGCGGCAAGATCGATCTCGGCCGCCAAATGCTTCGGCAGCACGCGCGGAATATTTTCCGGGAAGCCGCCGCCGGTGATGTGCGCCAGCGCTTTGATGGCGTCGGTCTCGCGGATCACCTTCAGAAGCGGCTTCACATAGATGCGGGTCGGCTCAAGCAGGGCCTCGCCGAGCTTCTTGCCGTCGGCGAACGGCGCCGGCGCATCCCAGTCGAGACCGGACAGTTCGACGATCTTTCGCACCAGCGAGAAGCCATTCGAATGGACGCCGGAGGAGGCAAGCCCGAGGATCACGTCGCCCTCGGCGATATCGCCGGAGGGGAGCAGCTTGCCGCGTTCGGCAGCACCGACGGCGAAACCGGCGAGATCGTAGTCGCCGGAGGAATACATGCCGGGCATTTCGGCGGTCTCGCCGCCGATCAGCGCGCAGCCGGCCTGCCGGCAGCCGGCGGCAATGCCGCCGACGATGGCCGCGCCCTGGTCGGGGTCGAGCTTGCCGGTGGCGAAATAATCGAGGAAGAATAGCGGCTCGGCGCCCTGCACGACGAGATCGTTGACGCACATGGCGACGAGGTCGATGCCGACGGTGTCGTGGTAATCGGCATCGATGGCGATCTTCAGCTTTGTGCCGACGCCGTCATTGGCGGCGACCAGAACCGGGTCGGTAAAGCCGGCGGCCTTGAGGTCGAACAGCCCGCCGAAGCCGCCGATCTCGCCGTCGGCGCCGGGGCGGCGCGTCGAGCGCACCGCCGGCTTGATCTTCTCGACGAGGAGGTTGCCGGCATCGATGTCGACGCCCGCATCGCTGTATGTCAGGCCGTTTTTCCCAGACTGGCTCATGCTGGTCTCCGATGGCTATTTCTGGCGGCAGACGCGCCGCGTCATCTGCCGGTCGCAATTGCATGACAGGGGCCTTTATGCAAGCGCCGCATGGCAAAAGCCCCCAATTTCCCGCGTCTTCCCCGAGCCTTTTCGGGATTTGGCGCGGCAGGGTTGACCATCTTTGCGCCTGCATCCTATGTGCTGAATGGCCGCTTCGGTTCGGATGCGGCTTTTGGTCGGCGGCGAGCGAACAGCGGGGAAGCGATGCCACAGCAAGTCAGCGGCAACAGTCTCAAGCGTCAGATATTCTTCTGGCTGGCAGTGCTCGTCTTCTTCATCGTCTTTCTCTATGTCTTCAGCTCGATCCTGCTGCCTTTCATCGCCGGCATGGCGATCGCCTATTTCCTCGATCCGGTGGCCGATCGGCTGGAGCGTCTGGGCCTGAGCCGCATGATGGCGACGGTCGGCATCCTCATCTCTTTCGTCATTATCTTTGCGCTGGCGCTGATGATCCTCATTCCCGTGCTCGTCAGCCAGTTCAACGATTTCGCCGAGCGTCTGCCGACTTATATCAGCCAGCTGCAGCAGTTCATCAGCCAATCGCAGAATTCGCTGCTGCCGGATTGGGTCAAGAGCCAGGCCGGCACGATCAAGGACAATTTCTCCGGCATTCTCTCCGAAGGCATGGGCTTCTTGACCGGGCTCTTCGCGCAGATCTGGAATTCCGGCAAGGCGATCGTCGACGTCATATCGCTGCTTGTCGTCACCCCCGTCGTCGCCTTCTATATCCTGCTCGATTGGGACCGCATGGTCGACAAGGTCGATCAGTGGATCCCGCGCGACTATATCAGCGATGTCCGCCAGATCGCCAAGGAGATCGACCAGGCGATCGCCGGCTTCATCCGCGGCCAGGGCTCGCTCTGCCTCATCCTCGGCATTTATTATGCTGCGGGCCTGTCTCTCGTCGGCCTGAACTTCGGCCTGCTGATCGGGCTCTTTGCCGGCATGATCAGTTTCATTCCCTATGTCGGCTCGATGGTCGGCCTCGTTCTCGCCATCGGCGTGGCGATCGTGCAGTTCTGGCCGGATTATCCCTGGATCGGCCTGGTGCTCGCCGTCTTCTTCAGCGGCCAGTTCCTCGAAGGCAATATCCTGCAGCCGAAGCTCGTCGGCTCCAGCGTCGGCCTGCACCCGGTCTGGCTGATGTTTGCGCTGTTTGCCTTCGGCGCGCTCTTTGGTTTCGTCGGTCTTCTGGTCGCCGTGCCGGCCGCCGCCGCCGTCGGCGTGCTTGTTCGTTTCGCGCTTTCGCGTTACCTTCAGAGCGATCTTTATTTTGGCGTGTCGCCCACTGGCCGCACCCGAAAGACGAAATCAGTTCCCAATGAATGACGGGAACAACGCTGATCCGAAGCGCAAGGCCGGAGAGCAGCTACCGCTGGTCTTTTTACACGATGCTGCAAGCGGGCGCGACGACCTCCTGGTCTCGGAGCGTCTCGCCGCCGCCGTTTCGATCGTCGATGCCTGGCCGGCATGGCCATCGCCGGTCGTCGTGCTCGCCGGCCCGGTCGGTTCGGGAAAATCGCATCTCGCCCGCATCTGGCGGGAACTGAGCGGCGCAGTCGACATCCATCCCGAACTTGGCTCAGACGCCGCGGTTGCTGCCGCCGCCGGTCCCGTACTGTTCGAGGACGCCGACCGCCTTGGCTTCGACGACAATGCGCTGTTTCACGTCATCAACAGCGTGCGCGAAAATGGCACCGGGCTGTTGATGACCAGCCGTCTCTGGCCGATGTCCTGGCCGGTTTTGCTGCCCGATCTGCGCTCGCGCCTGAAAGCTGCAACCGTCGTCGAAATCGGCGAACCCGACGAGGCGTTGTTGTCGCAGGTGATCGTCAAGCTCTTTGCCGACCGGCAGCTTTATATAGATGACAAACTCGTGCTCTATATCGTTAACCGGATGGAGCGGTCGCTGAATGCCGCCCAGACGATCGTCGAAAGGCTTGACCGGCTGGCCCTGTCGCGGGGCACGAAAATCACCCGGTCTCTGGCCGCCGAAGTATTGAATGAATTGGGAAATTCGGAGCCGGCCGATTGACTGTCACAGTTCCGTCGTGAAACTGATATAATTGCCTTCGGCGATTGAGAACGGGGTAAACGGTCTATGGATAGCGCAGTCGCAGAACATCAGGAACTTACTCCGCAATCCAACGACAACACTCCCCCGCTGGAAGAGCTGCTTAAGAGCCCCGAGCGCTTCATCAACCGAGAATTCTCTTGGCTGCAGTTCAACCGCCGCGTCCTGGAAGAAACGTTGAATACCGAGCATCCGCTGCTCGAGCGCGTTCGCTTCCTGTCGATCTCGGCCGCCAACCTCGATGAATTCTTCATGGTGCGTGTCGCCGGCCTCGAGGGTCAGGTGCGCCAGAACATCGTCATCCGCAGCCCCGACGGCAAGACGCCGGCCGAGCAGCTCGATTCGATCCTGCAGGAAATCGACCATCTGCAGATGGAGCAGCAGGCCTCGCTGGCCGTGCTGCAGCAGTATCTCGCCAAGGAAGACATCCTGATCGTCCGCCCCGGCGCCTTGAGCGATGCCGATCGCCAGTGGCTGGCCGCCGAATTCGAACAGGCGATCTTTCCCGTCCTGACGCCGCTGTCGATCGATCCGGCCCATCCGTTCCCGTTCATTCCAAATCTCGGCTTCTCGATCGGCCTGCAGCTCGTCAGCAAGAACGGCCGCGACCCGATGACGGCGTTGCTGCGCCTGCCGCCGGCGCTCGACCGCTTCGTCCGTTTGCCGGATGATGGAAACACGATCCGCTACATCACCCTGGAAGATGTCGCCAACATCTTCATCCACCGGCTCTACCCGGGTTACGAGGTGCAGGGCTCCGGTACGTTCCGCGTCATCCGCGACAGCGATATCGAAGTCGAGGAAGAGGCCGAGGATCTTGTCCGCTTCTTCGAAACGGCGCTGAAGCGGCGCCGCCGCGGCAAGGTCATCCGTATCGAGACCGACTCGGAAATGCCGGCCTCGCTGCGCCAGTTCGTCGTTCAGGCGCTTAATATCCCTGACAATCGCGTCGCCGTTCTGCCGGGCCTTCTGGCGCTGAACACTCTGTCCGAGATCACCAAGGCGCCGCGCGAGGATCTCAGGTTTCCTTCCTACAATGCGCGATTTCCCGAGCGCGTCCGCGAACATGCCGGCGATTGCTTCGCTGCCATCCGCGAAAAGGACATGGTCGTCCATCACCCCTACGAATCTTTCGACGTGGTGGTCCAGTTTCTTCTCCAGGCTGCGCGCGATCCTGACGTCCTGGCGATAAAGCAGACGCTGTACCGCACCTCCAACGACAGCCCGATCGTCCGCGCGCTGGTCGACGCCGCCGAAGCCGGCAAGTCGGTGACGGCGCTGGTCGAGCTCAAGGCTCGGTTCGACGAAGAGGCGAACATCCGCTGGGCGCGCGATCTCGAGCGCGCCGGCGTGCAGGTCGTCTTCGGCTTCATCGAACTCAAGACCCACGCCAAGATGTCGATGGTTGTCCGCCGCGAGGAAGGCAAGCTCAGGACCTATTGCCACCTCGGAACCGGCAACTACCACCCGATCACCGCGAAGATCTACACTGACCTGTCCTATTTCACCTGCAATCCGGTCATCGCCCACGACATGGCGAACATCTTTAATTTCATCACCGGCTATGGCGAGCCGGAACAGAGCATGCAGCTCGCCATCTCACCCTATACGATGCGCCCGCGTATCCTGCGCCACATCGACGAAGAGATTCAGCACGCCACGAACGGCGCCCCGGCGGCGATCTGGATGAAGATGAATTCGCTTGTCGATCCCGACATTATCGATGCGCTCTATCGCGCCAGCCATGCCGGCGTCGAGATCGATCTCGTCGTGCGCGGCATCTGCTGCCTGCGTCCGCAGGTGCCCGGCCTTTCGGAAAAGATCCGCGTCAAGTCGATCATCGGCCGCTTCCTCGAGCACAGCCGCATCTTCTGTTTCGGCAACGGCCACGGCCTGCCGTCCGACAAGGCGCTGGTTTACATCGGTTCGGCCGACATGATGCCGAGAAACCTCGATCGCCGCGTTGAAACCATGGTTCCGCTGACGAATCCGACCGTTCACGAGCAGGTCTTGTCACAGATTATGCTCGGCAACGTGATTGACAATCAACAAAGCTACGAGATATTGCCCGACGGTACGTCGCGGCGCATGGAAGTGCGCAGGGGCGAGGAACCGTTCAATGCGCAGCAGTATTTCATGACCAATCCGAGCCTGTCGGGCCGTGGTGAAGCTCTGAAGTCCAGTGCGCCGAAGCTGATCGCCGGCCTGCTCGAAGGCCGCAACAACAAGTAAAACTGGACCAAATGGTTGAATCTGAAGCCCAGGGGCGCCTTCCGGGGATCGCCCCGGTCTCCGTCGTCGATATTGGATCGAATTCCATTCGTCTAGTCGTCTACGAAGGCATGTCCCGTTCGCCAACCGTCCTCTTCAACGAAAAGGTTCTCTGCGGCCTCGGCAGGGGTATTGCCCTTAGCGGCAAGATGGATGAAGACAGCGTCAGTCGGGCTTTGGTGGCGCTGCACCGTTTCAAGGCGCTGTCCGATCAGGCGCGCGCCGCCACCATGTATGTATTGGCGACGGCCGCCGCGCGCGAGGCGAGCAACGGTCCTGATTTCATCCATCAGGCCGAAACCATCCTTGGCCGCAAGGTCCGCGTGCTCTCGGGCGAGGAGGAGGCGAAATTCGCCTCGCTCGGGATCATCAGCGGCTTTTACAATCCCGATGGCATCGCCGGCGATCTCGGCGGCGGCTCGCTGGAGCTGATCGATATCAGGGGCAAGGAAGTCGGCAAGGGCATCACGCTGCCGCTCGGCGGCCTGCGCCTGTCGGAATATGCCGGCGGCTCGCTGTCCAAAGCCCGGACCTTTGCCCGCAAGCAGGTGAAGACGGCAAAGCTGCTGTCGAAAGGCGAGGGGCGCACCTTCTACGCCGTCGGCGGCACCTGGCGAAATATCGCCAAGCTGCACATGGAGCTCACCAACTATCCGCTGCACATGATGCAGGGCTATGAGGTCTCGCTCGAAGCGATGATGCTGTTCCTCGAACAGGTGGTCAGCGCGCGCGATTCCAAGGAGCCGGCGCTGCAGGCGGTGTCGAAGCACCGCCGTTCGCTGCTGCCCTTCGGCGCCGTCGCCATGAAGGAAGTGCTGAGCGCGATGAAGCCGTCGGTGATTTCCTTCTCGGCGCAGGGTGTGCGTGAGGGATATCTCTATTCGCTGCTGTCGGAGGGCGAACGTCGCCTCGATCCGCTGCTTGCCGCTGCCGGCGAACTGGCAATCCTGCGTGCGCGTTCGCCGGAGCATGCCCGCGAACTGGCGGAATGGACCGGCCGCATGATGCCTCTCTTCGGCGTCCAGGAAACGCAAGAGGAAAGCCGCTACCGTCAGGCCGCCTGTCTGCTTGCCGATATCAGCTGGCGTGCCCATCCCGACTATCGCGGCCTGCAGGCGTTGAACGTCATCGCCCACTCTTCCTTCGTCGGCATCAGCCATCCCGGCCGCGCCTTCATCGCGCTCAGCAACTATTACCGTTTCGAAGGGCTACACGACGACGGCGCAACAGGCCCGTTGGCGCAGATCGCCACACCCCAGTTCATCGAGCGCGCCAAGCTGCTCGGCGGCATGCTGCGCGTCGTCTACCTCTTCTCGGCCTCGATGCCCGGAATCGTCAAGAACCTGACCTTCCGCAAGTCGTCGAGCTCGGACATCGACCTCGAATTCGTAGTACCCCCGGAATATCGCGATTTCGCCGGCGAACGCCTGGACGGTCGCCTGCAGCAGTTGTCGAAGCTGACGAACAAACGGCTGGCGTTTCTGTTCGAGTAGGGGCAGTGCAACGGTCGTTGTGCCGTGGCCGCCCCCTCTGGCCTGTCGGCCATCTCCCCACTGGCGGGGAGATCGGCTGGGCGCACTGGGTTCCCAAAACAATTGCCGTTGCAGCGCGACGAAACTGTAGATGAGCAGGAAGCGTGGGCCACTTGTAATCTCCCCACCTGTTGTAAAGCCTGTGGGGGAGATGCCCGGCAGGGCAGAGGGGGCGGCGCTGCACACCATCAGATGCATCACTTACCAAACAAAAGGGCGGCGCTCACGCACCGCCCCTCCATCTCCCATCAAACCCAAATTACTTCGCGTTCAAAAACTCACCAACCTCAAGCAGGCTGAACTCATTATTATCGGCCTTGTCGACGGCGCGGCCGGCTGAGAAGGGCAGGTTGTTGTCGTTGCCGATGATGATGTGGGTGGCGTCGACGCGGTCGACGTTTTCGATCGTCACGAACGGCATGTCGTAGACGCCATCCTTGCTGCCGGCCTTCTTCTTGTTGTCGGGGTCCTGAATATTCAGGAGGTCGATATAGCCGATCTTGCGGACGGCCTTGCCAACATTGGCGTCGTTGAACTCGATCTTGTAGACACGCTTCAGCTCGGCCGGGGCTTCGAAGCAATCCGGCTTTGGCTGCTTCGGGTCGGCGCAGGCCTCGTCCTTGGTGCCGGCGCCGCTGTCGCGCTCGATGACGAGAGCGGTGCTGTCGTCGAGCATGTTGAAGTCGCCGATCGACACGCCCTTGTCTTCGAACGGATAGAGCCAGTTGCGGCCGGTCCACTTCTTGGCGGCGACGTCGAACTCGATCACGCGGACGGCGGTGTGGCCATCGGCCGTTTCCATCTGGCCGTCATCCTTGTAGATGGCGCCTTCGAGCAGGCCGTAGAGCTTGGAGCCATCCCTAGACATGGCGAGGCCCTCGAAACCGCCGGAGCGCTTCAGGTTGAAGACCGGCATCTTCGCGGTCGGGTTGCCCGGAAGCTGGATCAGCGGATTGTCGGGCGAAAGCACCGGCTTGCCGTCGAGCGTCGTCGCGATGACGTCGGTGAGGCGGCCTGCCGTGTCGAACTTCAGGATATAAGGACCGAATTCGTCGCCGAGCCAGAAACCGTCGGCAACCGGCTGGATCGATTCGATGTCGAAGTCGGCGCCGGTGAGATAACGCGTGTCGGTGCCTTCGAGCACGATCGGGAAGGGGGCGATCTTGTTGGGATCGGAGAGGAAGAGGTTCTTGACGACGTCAGCCTTGTTGGTCGCCCAGTCGAATTTCATCTGGTGCAGGAAGAGCATGGAGTCGGAGGAATTGGCCTTCGAGCCGAAGCCGTTGTCCGTGAGCGTCCAGAAGGTGCCGTCGGCCATCGTCTTGATGCCCGAGAAGCCTTGGATCGCTTGACCGTCGAAGGGAAGCTTCAAGTCGGTGACGCGTGCGCCATCCTTGCCGGGCACCGTGCCGAGCGCCTCGGTGCGCTTGCGGTCCGCCGTCGTGAACTTGCCGGAATGCTTGAGGAACTCAGGAGCATCGGCCGGAGCTGGAACCATGGTGTTGGCAGGAAGGATCGCCTGGCCGGCGAGCTTGGCCGGGAACTGCTGTTGGTCGGCGTAAGCGGAGCCCGCGACCAGAATGAAAAGCGATACGGAAGCAAAAAGAATGGTCTTCATAATATCCCCATGGAACGGATGCGAATGGCTTCCGCTTAGCAGGGCTTCCGTGTCAGCGAATTGACGGTTGGGTGAAGCTTTGGTGACGCGCAGCAGAACGGTCGCTCAGCCGTGCAGAATGACCGCCGGCTTATTCAGCACGGTGACCGCACGCGAAGAAAGCGCCATGACGCCGAGCGCCTGGCCGCGTCCCTTGACGGCATGGGTGCCGAGATCCTCGCAAGCGATGTCGTCGGGAAAGTTCATGCGTCGGGCAAGCTCAGTGGAGATCAGCACCGGCCGGTTCAGAGTGCGGCAGAGCGTCTCCAGCCGGGCGGTGGTGTTCACCGTATCGCCGAAATAGCTGATCTTGTGATGGTCGACGCCGATTTCGGCGGTGATGATCTCGCCGCCGTGAAGAGCGGCCCGCAGCTTCGGTACATGTCCATAGCTTTTCCGCCAGCCGGCGGCATTGGCTTCGATATCGGCGAGGATGTCGAACATACAGCGCACGCAACGCGCATTCTTGACGCCGCGGGCAAGCGGCCAGGTGATGATCGCCGCATCGCCGACATAGTCGTTGATCATGCCCTTGTGGCGCCTGACCGGCTCGGCGAAGGTCGCAAACAGCGAGCTCAGCAGCTGCTGCGCGCGGAGGTCGCCATGCTTTTCGGCAAAAGCAGTCGAATCGACCAGATCGATGAAGAGGAATACACGCTCTTCCCTGACCGGATTGCGATAGCGGCTGACCAGCATGCTGAGGAATACCTCGCGGCCGAGCAGTTCCCGCACGCGCAGGATGAAGATCAGCGCCGAGCAGACGGCAAGCGCATAGAGGAAGACCTCGTAGGGCATGATGACGAGATCGAGGAACGACGTCGGCTTCACGATGCCGACTGCCGAGAGCAGCAGTGCGGCGCAGGCAAAGCCGAGGCTCATCAGGATTTCGTAGATCACCAGTTCGCTGATGATGAAGGCGAAGGTCGGCAGCCTCTGGATACGTCTGTACATCCCGCGGAACAGCGCCTTGCGCTCGAAGGCGACGATCGGCATGCCGATGAACAGCGCGAAGATTGCGCCGACAACGGGCGTCTGATTGGAGTAGAACATCAGATCATAGACGACGCCGCTGGCGGCCAGAACGATCGTGATCAGGATCCAGTTCTGCGTCGGAGATATTTCCCGCATGCCGTCCTTCGCCAAATAATGGTTCTTCCAGCCATTGTTTCAGCTGGGAAAAAAGCGTCAAGCGAATTCGATGCGGTCTTACAGCGCCGCGCGTCAGACAGACGTGCGGAGCTGTAACACTTTGAAATCACGCTAGAGGCTGATGGTCTCGACCTTCCGGTCGACGAAGCGCAGAGCGATCTCACCCTGGATTAGTTGCAGCGCCGGCTCGCCGAAAAGATTGCGCCGCCAGCCGTGCAGGGCAGAGACTTCGGCCTTCTCGCCTTCGGCGGCGATCCTGTCGAGATCCTCGCTGTTGGCGATCACCTTCGGCGCCACCCCGTGCTTTTCCGAAATCAGTTTCAACAGCACTTTCAGCAGTTCGACGGCAGCAGCGGCCCCTTCGGGCGCCTGCGCCTGGCGCGGCACATGTGGCATATCGGCCTTCGGAAGAGCGAGTGCTGTGTTGACGGCCTCGATGACGGCGGCGCCGGAGGTCGAGCGCTCCCAGCCTTTCGGAATGGTACGCAACCGGCCAAGCGCCTCGGTATCCTTGGGCTGCTGCTGGGCGATCTCGTAGATCGCATCATCCTTCAGCACCCGCGAACGCGGCACATTGCGCGCCCGCGCCTCGCGTTCGCGCCAAGCGGCAACATATTTCAGGATCGCCAGTTCCTGCGGCTTGCGCAATCGCATCTTCAGCCGCTGCCAGGCATCGTCGGGATGCATGTCGTAGGTTTCGCGCGCCTCGAGAATGTCCATCTCCTCGGAGAGCCAGGAGGTGCGGCCTTCGCGATCGAGTTCCGCCTTCAGCGACAGGTAGACATCGCGCAGATGGGTGACGTCGGCCAGCGCATATTCCAGCTGTTTGTCGGAAAGCGGCCGGCGGCTCCAGTCGGTGAAGCGCGACGACTTGTCGATGTGGACGTTCTTGATCCGGCTGACCAGCTGGTCATAGGAAACGCTGTCGCCGAAACCGCAGACCATGGCGGCGACCTGCGTGTCGAAGATCGGATGCGGAATGAGATTGCCGCGATTGAAGATGATTTCGATATCCTGACGCGCCGCGTGAAAGACCTTCAGCACCTTCGGATCGGCCATCAGCTCGAAGAAGGGGGTGAGGTCGATGCCCTTGGCCAGCGGATCGACGAGAACTTCGGTTGTCGGGCTTGCCATCTGGATCAGGCAAAGCTCCGGCCAGAAGGTCGTCTCGCGCAGGAATTCGGTGTCGATGGTGATGAAGTCGGACTTGGCCAGCTCTTTGCAGGCGGCCGCCAAATCGGCGGTGGTTTCGATCATATCATTTCATTCGCAAGGAAAAGGTCGGTTGAACCTTCCTTCTCCTTTCGCTTCGATATGTCAATACAACAGCATACGCTTCGAGCATTGCTGGGCAAGAATCACGTCGAAACTGAGGCAAGGCCAAGACCGCCGCCGTCGCAACGAGCGCACGCTGCCTCAACTCACCCTGAGATAGCTGGTCATCCCGGTTTTCTGATGCTCGATGATATGGCAATGCAGCAGCCAGTCGCCCGGATTGTCGGCGACGAAGGCGAGCTGCACCTTCTCGTCAGGCTGGATGAGATAGGTATCGGAGACGAGCGGCATCACCTGCCTGGTCGAGGAGATCACCGTGAAGCTCATCCCGTGCAGATGGATCGGATGTGCGTGCGGCGTGGTATTCTCTAGGTTGAAGACATAGCTCTTGCCGAGCTTCAGTTCCGCCAGCGGTGCTGTCGGATCGGGCGTGTCGCCCGGCCACGGCACCTTGTTGATTGCCCAGAAACTGTAGCCGAGCGTGCCGCAGATGCTCTCGACGGCGGTGTTCTCGGCCGTGGCGCTCAGCACCAGCGGGATCTGCTCGGCGGCGGAAAGATCCGCCTTCGCCACCGGATTTTCGGCAAGCGGCCCGAGATCGCCGATATCGCGCTTCAACGATGATCCGACTGCGCGCAGGCTGGCGATCGTCTTCGGCGTGGTGCCGCGTATATCTTCGAGCGTCGCGACAGCGCCTTCGCTGTCCGGTATGCGCACGGCAAGATCGAGCCGCTGACCTGGGCCGATCTGCAGGAGATCGAGCGGAAAACGCTTCGGTACCGGATTGCCGTCGATCGCAATTACGCTCGCAACCGCCCCTTCCATCTTCAGTGAAAAGATCCGCGTCACGTCGGTGACGGCGATGCGCAGCCGCACCAGCCCGCCCGCGGGCGCGTCATATTGCGGCTCCTGCTGCCAGTTGGCGGTGCGCACGGTGCCGTAGGTCCCCGATTTGGCAGCGTCGCGCGGCTTGAAAGCGGCGATGAACTGCCCGTCGCCGCCGAGCCGCCAGTCACGCAGGTTCAGCACTATTTCCGCATCGAATGCTGGATCAGCCGGATCTTCGACGACGATGACGCCGGTCATGCCATGGCCCATCTGCGTCAGCGTGTTGCAATGCGGATGGTACCAAAACGTGCCGGCATCGGGCGGCGAGAAGGCATAGTCGAAGCTGTCGCCGGTATAGATGTAGGGCTGCGTCATGAACGGCACGCCGTCCATGCGGTTGTCGATGCGAAGCCCATGCCAGTGGATCGTCGTCGGCTCGTCGAGTTCGTTTTTCAGCCGCGCCGCATAGGGTCGCCCCTTTTTCATCCGGAGAACCGGCGGCATGCCGTCCTGGCCCCAGCTCATAATGTCCCGGGTCGGTCCCGCCTCGGTCAGCATGGCCTCGGTCTTTACCGCCGTCAGCAGCTGCGGCTCGGGGGCTGCCTCGGCAAGCCCGAATTTACCGGCAATGCCGATACCGACGCCATAGGCGCCCGCGACAGCGGATGCCTTGAGAAGGTTGCGGCGGGTCAGGAGAGGCATGCGGAGGCTCCACAGTGATAATGCCAAATCCTTTTAAAGTTGACCCGCTCCTTCATCAATACGGGAAGTGCGGCCAATCTGCCGCGGCATATGGGGCGCGCCCCCGCCACAAACGGGTGCCAAACGCGCGGGTGGCACGCGCCAAGCCTTGACAAATCGGAGCGTCCATGCGCTTTTCCGCCCGATTTTCTTGTCGGCGCTTGAGGGTTCTTGGAGCCCTTGCTGCCGTCTTAAGCCACATGCCAGGATTTGAGATCATGCATCGCTATCGCAGCCACACATGCGCCGCCCTCCGCAAGACGGATGTCGGCTCGACCGTCCGCATCTCCGGCTGGGTCCACCGGGTCCGCGACCATGGCGGCGTTCTCTTCATCGACCTTCGCGACCATTACGGCATTACCCAGGTCGTCGCCGATCCCGACAGCCCGGCCTTCAAGATGGCGGAGACTGTGCGCGGCGAGTGGGTGATCCGCATCGACGGCCTCGTCAAGGCCCGCACCGACGACACCGTCAACAGGACCATGGCAACCGGCGAAATCGAGCTCTACGCTCAGGAGATCGAAGTGCTCTCCGCCGCCAAGGAATTGCCGCTGCCGGTCTTCGGCGAGCCGGACTATCCGGAAGACGTTCGCCTCAAGTACCGCTTTCTCGATCTTCGCCGCGAAACGCTGCATAAGAACATCGTCAAGCGCACCCAGGTCATCTCGGCGATGCGCCGAGAAATGGGCAATGTCGGCTTCACCGAATATACGACGCCGATCCTGACGGCCTCTTCGCCGGAAGGCGCACGCGACTTCCTCGTACCCTCGCGCATCCATCCCGGTACCTTCTACGCTCTGCCGCAAGCGCCGCAGCAGTATAAGCAGCTGCTGATGGTGGCGGGTTTCGACCGTTACTTCCAGATCGCGCCGTGCTTCCGCGATGAAGACCCGCGCGCCGACCGCCTGCCGGGCGAATTCTACCAGCTCGACCTCGAAATGAGCTTCGTCACCCAGGAGGACGTCTGGGACACGATGGGCCCGCTGATGACAAGCGTGTTCGAGGAGTTTGCCGAAGGCAAGCCGGTCACCAAGGAATGGCCGCGCATCCCCTATGACGAGGCGATCCGCAAATATGGTTCGGACAAGCCGGACCTGCGCAACCCGATCGTCATGGAAGCCGTGACCGAGCATTTCGCCGGCTCCGGCTTCAAGGTCTTCGCCGGCATGATCGCCTCGAACCCGAAGGTTCAGATCTGGGCGATCCCGGCCAAGACCGGCGGCTCGCGCGCCTTCTGCGACCGCATGAACGCCTGGGCGCAGAGCCAGGGCCAGCCCGGCCTCGGCTACATCTTCTGGCGCAGCGAGAACGACAAACTCGAAGGTGCCGGCCCGCTTGCCAAGAACATCGGCGAGGAGCGCACCGACGCCATCCGCACCCAGCTCGGTCTCGGCGATGGCGATGCCTGCTTCTTCGTCGCCGGCGAGCCGGAAAAGTTCTACAAGTTTGCCGGCGAGGCTCGCACCAAGGCTGGCGAGGAGCTGAACCTCGTCGACTGCGACCGCTTCGAACTGTGCTGGATCGTTGATTTCCCCTTCTTCGAATGGAGCGAGGAAGACAAGAAGGTCGATTTCGCCCACAATCCGTTCTCGATGCCGCAGGGCGGCCTAGACGCACTGCAGAACCAGGATCCGTTGACGATCAAGGCTTTCCAGTATGACGCCGTCTGCAACGGCTTCGAAATCGCCTCGGGCTCGATCCGTAACCAGTCGCCGGAAACCATGGTCGCCGCCTTCGAGAAGGTGGGCCTCAGCCAACAGGATGTCGAAGACCGATTCGGCGGCCTCTACCGCGCCTTCCAGTACGGCGCACCGCCGCATGGTGGTGCTGCCTTCGGTATCGACCGCGTTGTCATGCTGCTCGTCGGCGCGAAGAACCTGCGCGAGATCTCGCTGTTCCCGATGAACCAGCAGGCCCAGGATCTGTTGATGGGCGCGCCGAGCCCGGCAGCGCCGACACAGCTGCGTGAACTCTCGATCCGGCCGATCCCGCCGGTCAAGAAGGACTGAGGATCGTCTGATCCCCAATGCAAATGCCCGGCGACCGATGTCGTCGGGCTTTTTGCTGTCGTTCACAATGCCGCGTAGATCGCCTCGCGTAGATCGACCGTGAACTTGCCCCACATGCCCTCCAGCGTCGTGTTCGTCAGCGCAACGACGGTCAGCCCGTTGACCGGGTCGATGAACCAGCTGTGGCCATAGACGCCGCCCCATTTCAGCGTGCCCTTGGGGAAGGGGACGCCCGCCTCGGCCGGATCGGTGATGACAGACCAGCCGAAGCCAAAGCCGGAGCCGGGTTCGTGCTGCTGGCGGTGCCCGCCGGCCTGGTCCGTCATCATTATCCGTACGGTTTCCGTCGATAGCAGCGGCGCGCCACCGCTACGGATGGTTTCGAGTACGGAAAGCACGTCAGCCGCCGTTCCCGCCATGCCGGCGCCCCCGGAATGATAGGAAGCGGGGTCGAAGATGCGGTTCGGCGCGAAACGGATGGGACCCATCTGCGACATCACCAGCGCATTCTCGCCCATCAGCGCCGGTTCCGGCGAAGCGTCCATATAGGCCGCCGCAAGCCGGTTGCGGTGACGAACCGAAAATGCGGTGCCGGCAAGCCCAAGCGGTCTCGTCACCAGTTCGGCAACGGCCCCACCCAACGGCATGCCGGTTTCCGCCTCGATGATGCCGCCGACAACATCCATGGCAAGGGAATACTGCCAGTCGCTGCCCGGCGCGAAACGCAGCGGCACGCTGGCGATCCGCCGCAGATTTTCGGCGAGCGGCAGTCCCGGTTGATCGAGGCCGTCGGAAATGCCGGCGCTGATATAGGGGCCGCCGTCCTCTTCGGAGAAGCCGTAGCCGAGGCCTGATGTGTGGGTCAGCAGGTGGCGGATGCGAATGGTTGCTTCGCTGCCGTCGGGCAGCCTCGGGCGGAACTCCGGCAGCCATCGGGTCACCGGGTCGTCGAGCCCGATTCTCGCCTGCTCGACGAGCCGCATCGCAGCGATGGTGACGATTGGTTTGGTGATGGAGGCTAGCCTGAAAATCGTGTCCTCGCCCATCGCCAAATCGTTTTCGCGGTCGGCGAGGCCGGCTGCGCGGCGATGGATGATCTCTCCGTCGCGGGCGACGAATACGACCGTCCCGACCAGCCGCTTTTCGTCGAGCGCGTCTGCTATTGCCGTATCGACGGCAGCCGAAAGCAAGGTATTCCTGTCGGCATTCGCCGTTTCGAGGGGAAGACTCATCAGATCAAACCTTCTATAATCACAATGACCATTCCTGAATTAGACAAGTGGAGCGGAATTTCTAGAGTGATCGTTGTGAAAAATAGTGCAGACATGAAAAATCCTACCGCCCGCCGCCGCGGTCGCCCTCCCGCCTTCGACCGTGAGACGGTTCTTTCAGCCGCCCGCGAGACCTTCTGGGCGCACGGATACGAGGGCGCCTCGATTGCCGATCTGACGGCGGCCATGGGCATCACGCCGCAAAGCCTCTATGCCGCCTTCAACTCGAAGGCCGATCTCTATCGTGCGGCGCTGGAGCAATATCGGGCGCTGGGCGCCGAAACCTCTTCCGCGCTCGGCGAGCCGATCGATACCGTCTCCGCCTTCGAGCGGATCTTGCGGGGCTCGGCCGCAAGGTTTTCGGCGCCGGAACATCCGAAAGGCTGCATGATCTCGACGGCTGTGCTGAACTGCGCCAGCGAGAACGATCTGATCGCCGACCACGTGGCGGCGCTGCGTCGTCGGTCGCTGGAGGCCTATGCGGCAAGGATCGAGCGCGGCATTCGCGAGGGCGACATCAGCGCCGAGGCGAAGCCTCGCGCACTTGCGCGGTTCCTCGGCGCTATCGTCCAGGGCATGTCGGTGCAGGCGAGGGACGGCGCATCGCTTGAGGAATTGCTGGAGATCGCAAGTCTCGCCATTGCCGAACTCGCCCGCCACCGCGCCTGAAAACGATAAGGCCCGACAGATCGTGACTGACACCAGCTATTGGGGTCAGTCACGCACTGCCGGGCCTTTCGTCATCAGATCGATGCGATCAGTCGTTGGCCGAAACCTTGACGCCGAGCACCTGCGGCAGCGTATTCGGAGCGCCCATGGCGGCACCGACGATCGTCGGGAACGGCACCGGCTTTTCAGGAGCGGCCTTGACAGTCAGGCTCTTCGGATCGTCGAGGAAGGTATTGACCGCTGCCGAAACGGCATTCTGCAGTTCCGGGATATTGAGCTGCGCCAGCATGATCGGCGTCATCGCCTTCAGCGAATCCGCCATCTGCTTGCCCGACATGTTCTGCTGCGAGCCGGCATAATCCAGCGCACGCTTGGTGATCGAGGCATCTTCGAAACGCACCTGCGCGGCCTCGAAGGAAAGCTGCTGCATCAGGCCGAGCATGGCGAGGCCCAGCGCCTGCTGCGACTGGTCCTTGTTCGCACCAGCTTCGGATTCCTTCATCGCATCCTGCATCGATTTCATGAAGGCCATCGTATAGCCCGAGATCTTGAAGCCGAGGTTCAGCTTGCCGACGTTGGTGACGTCGAAGGCGAATTCCGAAACGTCGATCGTGCCGGGGGCGAGTTCCCAGGCGCCCTTCATGGTGATGTCGCCCTGGACGTGTTGCAGGGCGAGCTTCTCGATCGCATCCTTGCTCTGCGCATCCTCGGTCTTGGTGAGATCGGCCTTCATGCTTTTGAAGGCGCCGTCGAAATCGAAGCCGGATTCGTCTTCGCGCAGCGTCAGGTTCATGTTGGTTTCGAGCAGCGAGAACACTTCCGCCCCGTCCTTGACCACCTTCACCGGGCCGGTGTGGGCGGTTTCATAGAGCATCATCGTGTCGAGCGTGTCGCCGCCCGCCGTTGCCGGCACGGAGATGCCGCCGAGCGTCAGCTCCTGCGCCGTCACGGTAACGCCGTCTCCCGTCTTGTTGATGTCGGGGAAGGCCGCTTCTTCGATGTAATAGCCGCCATCCTCGTCTTCTTCGACGCCGGAAAGGGTGATTTCGCCGATCGGCAGGCTTTCGCCACCGGTCGGCTTGACGGTGACATTCTTCAACGTCACGGTCGTGCCGTCGATATCGACGGCCTCAGCGGCAATCGTCCCGCCCTGGGCGGCATAGGCGGCATTGATCTTTTTCAGCAGATCGGTGCCATCGAGAGCGAAAGCCGAGCCGGCGAGCGAGAAAATGGCGGCGCCCGACAGCATCAGCCGCGTTGTCCGGTAAAAGTTCATGGGGTGATTCCTCTGGTGGCGTGATGGCGGTTGGAAATCTGCAGTTACGCTACTACGGATTGGGCCTGCTTTATATTTGCGGACTTCTAAATTTCCGTTGAAAGGAACGGCAAACGAAATCCGAATTGCGGCGGAACGTTTGTCTCATCCTTTGATGTCGGTGCCAAGACTTCATCCACAGCTGCTATGACCTGGATTCCTTGCCCAGCAGCCTCTTCTGGGCTAGTCAGAACCTATGGGACAAGAGATTTTGCCGCCTTCCGGCGGAGACGACGATCACATCCAACCGGTCGACCTCAAGGCGGCGCTCGAGCAGCGCTATCTCGCCTATGCGCTGTCGACCATCATGCACCGCGCCCTGCCTGACGTGCGCGACGGTCTGAAGCCCGTTCACCGCCGCATCGTCTATGCGATGAACGAGATGGGCTTGCGGCCGACTTCGGCCTTCAGGAAATGCGCCAAGATCGTCGGCGAGGTGATGGGTAACTACCATCCGCACGGCGACCAATCGATCTACGACGCGCTTGCTCGTCTCGCCCAGGATTTCTCGCAGCGCTACACGCTGGTCAACGGCCAGGGCAATTTCGGCAATATCGATGGCGACAGTCCAGCCGCCATGCGTTACACTGAATCGAAGATGACGGCGGTCTCCGAACTGCTGCTCGAAGGCATCGATCAGGATGCCGTCGATTTCCGCGATACCTACGATGAGTCGAATTCCGAGCCGGTCGTCCTTCCCGGCGCCTTCCCGAACCTGCTCGCCAACGGTTCCTCCGGCATCGCCGTCGGCATGGCGACCTCGATCCCGTCGCACAATGCCCACGAACTTTGCGACGCCGCACTGCATCTGATCAAACATCCCGATGCGACCGTCGAAAAGCTCGTCGAATTCATTCCCGGCCCGGACTTCCCGACCGGTGGCATCATCATCGACAGCCGCGACAGCATCATCGAGAGTTACCGCACCGGCCGCGGCGGTTTCCGCGTACGGGCGAAATGGCAGACGGAAGATCTCGGCCGAGGTGGCTACCAGATCGTCATCACCGAAATTCCCTTCCAGGTGCAGAAATCGCGGCTGATCGAGAAGATCGCCGAACTGCTGATCGCCCGCAAGCTGCCGCTGCTGGAAGATATCCGCGACGAATCGGCCGAGGACATCCGTGTCGTCCTGGTGCCGAAGACCCGTAGCGTCGATCCGACGATCCTGATGGAATCGATGTTCAAGCTGACGGAGTTGGAAAGCCGCTTCCCGCTCAACATGAACGTGCTGTCCATGGGCCGCATCCCGCGGGTCATGGCGCTGAACGAAGTGCTGAAGGAGTGGTTGGATCACCGCCGCGAGGTCCTGCAGCGCCGCTCGCGCTTCCGCCTGGCGGCGATCGACAGGCGCCTCGAAATCCTCGGCGGCCTTCTGATCGCCTATCTCAACATCGACGAGGTGATCAAGATCATCCGCGAGGAGGATGAGCCGAAGCCGGTGATGATGGCGCGCTGGGATCTCAGCGACATTCAGGTCGAGGCGATCCTCAACATGCGGCTGCGCGCCTTGCGCAAGCTCGAGGAGTTCGAGATCCGCAAGGAATTCGACGAACTCACCAAGGAAAAGGGTGAGATCGAGGCGCTGCTTGCCTCCGACGACAAGCAATGGCAGACGGTCGCCTGGGAAATCGGCGAAGTGAAGAAGAAATTCGCCAAGGCGACCGAGGTCGGTCGCCGCCGTACCCAGTTTGCCGACGCACCCGAAACCGACGAGGAAGCAATCCAGCAGGCGATGATCGAGAAGGAACCGATCACCGTCGTCATTTCCGAAAAGGGCTGGATCCGCGCGCTGAAGGGCCATATCGCCGATACGGCGACGCTGACCTTCAAGGAAGGCGACGGCTTGAAGCTGGCCTTCCCGGCGCAGACGACGGACAAGATCCTGATCGTCACCACAGGCGGCAAGGCCTTTACGCTCGGCGGTGACAAGCTGCCGGGCGGTCGCGGTCACGGCGAGCCGCTGCGCATCATCATCGACATGGACAACGACCAGGCGGTGCTGACCGCTTTCGTTCACGATCCCTCGCGCAAGCGGCTGATCGTCTCCACAGCCGGCAACGGCTTCGTCGTTCCGGAGGCCGAGCTGGTCGCCAATACCCGCAAGGGCAAGCAGATCATGAACGTCGCGCTGCCCGAGGAAACGCAGCTGCTCGTGCCCGTCGGCGGCGATCATGTCGCCGTCGTCGGCGAAAACCGCAAGCTGCTGGTCTTTCCGCTGGCGCAGGTGCCGGAAATGTCGCGCGGCAAGGGCGTGCGTCTGCAACGCTACAAGGATGGCGGCATTTCCGACGTCCGCTGCTTCGCGATATCAACCGGCCTCGTTTGGGAAGACAGCGCCGGCCGCACCTTCACGAAGAACAAGGACGAGCTTGCCGAATGGCTGTCCGACCGCGCCACCGCCGGCCGCACCGTGCCGAAGGGTTTTCCGCGCAGCGGTAAATTTGCCGGCTGAGGCGAGACGTTTTGGCTGTAACGCTTTGATTTTCTGCATAATTCTTTAGATCAGTACCGATTAGAGGAATTATATTTCCGTGCCCGGCTCTTGGCGGGCGTGGCAAATCCTCTATCTAATTCCTGTCAGCAAAAATAGGATAAGGCCGGTTTTCGCAGGCGGGCGAAATGGCCGCGACCCGTGCACTTGAAAAAGTGCGCGCGCCCTTACCGGAGGAAAATCGATGCCCGCCAGCACCATCAAATTGCATGTGAGCCAAACCTACAGCGTGCCGCCGTCTGTGGTGTACGACGCCTGGCTCAACCCCGAAATCGCCCGCCGCTTCCTGTTTGCCACCGACGACGGTCATGTCATCCGCGCCGATATCGATCCGCATGTCGGCGGTCGTTTCTTCGTCGTCGACCGCCGTCCCACAGGCGACGCCTTTCACCAGGGTGTCTTCCTGGAACTGAAGCGCCCGCAACGCATGGTCTTCAGCTTCTCCGTCGAAGAGCATGATCACAATTGCGACCGTGTCGAAATCGACATCGAGCCTCTCGGCGGCGGCAGCCGTCTGACGCTGACCCACGAAATGTGCGCCGAGTGGGCCGAACACGAGGAGAAGACCCGGCGAGGCTGGGCGCATGTGGTCGAAGGGCTGGGCAGGGAGCTGGAACAGCAGCAGATGAAGGCTACGGGTTGAGCGGTACGCTGAAATCCCTGAGGAAGCGGGCAGCACCTTCTTCGTCGATCTCGCCGGTGGCGACGGCAAGCACGAAGGCGTAGAGATTGGCGTCGGTCGTTTCGATCTCGTAGCCGTTTTCGAGAAGGAAAACACCTGCAGTTACGATCGTAATCCGCTTGTTACCGTCTACGAAGGCGTGGTTGCGGGCAAGGCCGAAAAGATAGGCGGCGGCGAGTTCGATGACGTCGTCGCAGCCACAATGCGCCTTGTGCATCGGCCGGTCGAGAGCAGACCCCAGCGCGCCATCGTCACTCAATCCAGCAAGTCCGCCGAAGCGATCGATCTGCATTTTCTGCAGGCTCTCGACCAAGGGCCTCGTCAGGAATTTGAAGGCCATTATTCGGCGAGCTTTTTCAAAGCGACCTTATACTTGTCCATGAAATATCGTGCGGCCTCGAGCTGACGCGACAAATCCTCGTCAGTCGGCTTCAAAGTGATGCCGCCATTTTCAACCTGCATTTCCAGCGAATCACCGGACTTCAATCCAAGCCGGTCGAGAACCTCCTTGGAGATGATAATTCCCTCGGAATTGCCGATCCTACGGATCGTGACGTTCATCGTTTTACCCTCAGTGTAATAACGACGTTATAACATGGAGACAAAGAGACGACTCATCTACTCCGCCGGTTGCGGGATGCTTCTCCGCCGCGCCATCCAGACCGAATGTGCCGCGATCGCCGCCACCAGGATGCCACCACCGACCAGGGTCATGGTTGCCGGGGTTTCCGCAAAGATCAGCCAGACCCAGATCGGTGCGAGCACGGTTTCGAGCAGGTAGAACATGCCGACTTCGGGCGCGGAGAGGTAACGCGGCCCCGTCGCCAGACACCAGAAGGCAAGCGGCATCACGACCGCGCCGTTAAAGAGGATCCAACCGGGATGCTCGATCGAAAAACCGCCGGCCGGCATGACCAAGGCGAGTCCGACCGCCGCCGGCAGCACCGTCGAAAGCAGCGAGGCAAAGCCCATGTCGCGGCGGGAAGCGCGGCTGATGGTGATGGCGGCGGCAATGATGAAGGCGGTCAGCAGCGCCATGATGTCGCCGAACAGATGGCCGCCCGAAAGCCCGTCCCGCACGATCAGGCCGACGCCGAAGATCATCGTCGCCATGGCGATCAGCGTTGCCGGCGCCGGCCGTTCTTTCAGGAAAATCCAGGAAAGAAGGGCGGCGAACATCGGATTGAAGGCGACGATGAACACGACATTGGCCGTCGACGTGTTGAAGACGGCGAGAAGAAAGATCACCGTCGTCAGTCCGTAGAGCAGGCCGGTGACGAGGCCCGGCCAGCCCGGCACGAGCAGCGGCCAGCGCCCGTTCAAGATCCGCAGCACTGCGACGACCAGCAACGTCACACCCAGCGTCGCGATGCTCCTCGCGGCAAGGATCGACCACAGCTCGCCGTCCGCAAGCCGCATCAGCGGAATATCCATGGAAAGCGCCAGCCCGCCGATCGCCGTCAGCAGGAGGCCCTTCCGGTGATCGGAAAGAGCGGTGGAGAACATTCAGTCGTGGGGGCTTTCGGGCATGGATGCGGGATCGAAACGTTCCCAGCCGCGCGGCGTCAGATGTTCCTGCGGCTGGAAGCGTGTCTTGTAGTCCATTTTTCGCGATCCTTGAACCCAGTAGCCGAGATAGACATGCGGTAGGCCGAGCGCCTTCGTGCGCCTGACATGGTCGAGAATCATGAAGGTGCCGAGCGAACGCCGCTCGAGATCGGGATTGAAGTAGGAATAGACCATCGATAGCCCGTCGCTCATCGTGTCGGTAAGAGCGGCGCCAAGCAGCTCGCCCTTCGGCCGCTGCTCCAGTCCGGAGCCTTCTTCACGCTGGCGGTATTCGACGATTCTCGTATTCACATGCGTGTCTTCGACCATGATCGCGTAGTCGAGCACCGTCATGTCTGACATGCCGCCCTGCTGGTGGCGATAATCCAGATAACGCCGGAAAAGCGAATATTGCTCGCTGGAGGGCTGGGCTGTAAATTCGGTGGCGATGACATCGGAGTTGGCGGCAAGCACCCGCTTCATCGATTTTGTTGGCTCGAATTCCTGGGCGAGAATGCGCACGGAAACGCAGGCGCGACAGGATTCGCAGGCCGGGCGGTAGGCGATATTCTGGGAGCGGCGGAAACCGCCCTGCGTCAAGATGTCGTTCATCTCGGCAGCGCGGGGCCCTACCAGATGGGTAAACACCTTACGCTCCATCTCATGCGGCAGATACGGACACGTAGCCGGAGCCGTCAGATAAAACTGCGGAGATGGCGTTGTCTGCGTATTCATCTGTCGCGGAAATTTCCTTTGTCGAGACCGTGCCGTTTCCTGACAGCATGACCTAAGAATAAAAAACGTCAACAGCGGGACGGTTCTCGCCGTTCATATCGGTCTTCTAATTTTAGATATGGAGCGCTCGCGCCCCCGGGCAAAGAGAAAGCGGAGACTTTATTTCGTCTCCGCCTAGTGGTTTCAGCCGTGATCTCGGCCCAACGCTCAGGCCGTGCGGACCGTTGCGGTGCCGACCAGCAGGTCGTGGATGAGACGGCTGCGTTCGGTAAACAGGCCGGCAAGCAGGATGAGCGGCGTCAGCACCGAGTTGAGGATCCAGAACAGCGCCAGATGCACGATTGCCGTCAGGAAATCCATCGGCCGACCGTCGACGCGCACGATGGCGATCCCCATTGCGCGCATGCCGAGCGAGGCCTGGCTCCGCCCGCCGACAGTCAGGCCGAAGTAGATGCCGGCGACGATGACGAAGAGGGCAGGGTAGAGCAGGAAGCCGAGCCCGAGCGTGACGATCGACAGGAAGAACAGCACGATCGCCGCGGGGATGCACAGCAGCAGCACGATCAGATAGTCGAGGATGAAGGCGAAGACACGGCGGCTCAACACGCCGCTATAGGTGCGCCAGTCCTCCGGTGCGGCATAAAGCGGATTGGGGTTGTAGCTCATCTCAATCTCCTGCGGAAAAGCGATGCCGCAGATATGGTATCGGCAGAACCAAATACAACATTTCTGCCGGATTCATCGCCTGCTGAGGATTTTCGCCACCTCGATCGCGAAATAGGTGAGGATACCGTCGCATCCCGCCCGCTTGAACGACAGCAGCGTTTCGAGCATTGCCCGTTCGCCATCGATCCAGCCGTTCATCGCCGCCGCCTTGATCTGGCTGTACTCGCCGGAGACCTGGTAGGCGAAGGTCGGCAGGCCGAAGGCCTCCTTCATCCGCCAGCAGATGTCGAGATAGGGCAGGCCGGGCTTGACCATCAGCATGTCGGCGCCTTCCTCGACGTCCAGGGCCGCATCGCGGATCGCCTCGGTGCCGTTGGCCGGGTCGATATAATAGGTCTTCTTGTCGCCTTTCAGCAGCCCGCCGGTCGAGATCGCCTCGCGATAGGGGCCGTAGAAGGCGGAGGCGAATTTCGTCGCATAGCTCATGATGCCGACGCTCTGGTGGCCGGCCGCATCGAGCGCCATGCGGATCGCACCGATGCGTCCGTCCATCATCTCCGATGGCGCAATGATGTCGGCGCCCGCATCCGCCTGCATCACCGCGGCACGTGCTACCTGATCGACCGTCTCGTCGTTGACGATCTCGCCGTCTCTCAGAATACCGTCATGGCCGTGGCTGGTGAAGGGATCGAGCGCGACGTCGGTGATGACGCCGATATTGGGCACCGCCTTCTTGATCGCCGCCGTCGCCTGATTGATCAGATTGTTGGCTTCGAGGCTGTTCGAGCCGGTCTCGTCGCGCAGTTCCATCTCGATGTTCGGAAAGGTGGCAATCGCGGGAATGCCGAGGCCGGCCGCTTCGCGTGCGGCCTCGACCGCCTTGTCGATGCTCATGCGGTTGACCCCCGGCATGGCCGCGATCGGATCGACGATGCCGGAACCTGGCACGATGAAAATCGGCCAGATCAGGTCGTCGACCGTCAGCCGGTTTTCCTGCACCAGCCGGCGTGTCCAGTCCGACTTGCGGTTGCGCCGCATGCGGCGATGGCCGGTGATGTCGTCGACGAGATGCGTCCTGTCCTGCATGATATCTGCCCCCTGGGCCATTCCATTTATTGGAGCGCTCATTATCATGGCGCCTTGAAAATCCAAACCGGGCGATTGGCCGCGGCGGAAAAACCTGGCGCATAATGCCGAAATCAAAGTCGATTTTTCGGCATTATGCGCGCACTCGATATGATAGAGCGTCGTTTGCGCGTCGACAGACGCGTGGCGCTCTTTAAGAAGATGCAACCCCAAACCGATGTCTGCGCTATGGAAACCGATTCCCCGACGATACCGAAACGCACACTGGCGGATATCCTCTTCATTCTCTTTCTGAGACTGGTTGCCATATCCTGCTTCTGGTTCGGCCTGCAATATTGGGCAATGCTCGTCGGCTATTCGCTGGTCGGCGCCGGCCGCTTCGATCTTTTGAGCCTGCCATGGAAGGTGGCGAGCACCAGCCTCGCCGTACTTTTTCCCGTCGCCTCCCTCGGCCTCTGGCTCACCGTCTCCTGGGGTCCGGTCATCTGGGTGCTGGCTGCCGGCGGGCAAATCCTGATGTATGGCCTGTTGCCGGATATTTTCGGCCCCAACAGGCTGATCATCCTGCTGCATGTCATTGTCGCCGTGGTTTACTGGATTTTCCGCCTGCTGCTCTGGTTGGAAAAGCGCCGCCATCGCCGCCAGGTAAGTGTTGATTTACCCTGAGACAACGTGGGGTTACCGGTAAGGCTCCGTTAAGCCTGCGGTTTAAGTCGAATTTTATATGTATTCGATAGGGTCTCACTCAAGGCGGGAAGAAAACACACCGCCAAACAAACAGTGAGGCAGTCAATATGAACACGAAAATCAAGCCGCAGGCGGTATCGAACTTCCGTGACCAGCAGGATCAGGGCATCCGTGATCTTTACATGGAATCCCTTCATCTTGTTGAACGTCTTCACCGCCGTCTTCTCGACGTCATCAAGGACGAGTTCGACCGTCAGGGTCGCAGCGACGTCAACGCCATCCAGGCGCTGCTCCTTTTCAACATCGGCAATTCCGAGCTGACCGCCGGCGAGCTGCGCTCGCGTGGCTACTATCTCGGCTCCAACGTTTCCTACAACGTCAAGAAGCTGGTCGACCTCGGCTTCATCAACCACCAGCGCTCGCGCATCGACCGTCGCTCGGTCCGCATCAGCCTGACCGAAACCGGCCAGGACATCGCCGAAACGGTCGGCAAGCTCTACGAACGCCACATCACCTCGATCGACAAGGTCGGCGGCATCGGCACCGACGAATTCACCCAGATGAACAAGCTGCTCCAGCGTCTGGACCGCTTCTGGAACGACAGCATCATGTATCGCCTCTAAGACCCTTGACCTCCTTCAGGGTTGCAGAAAACCGGACGTGTCCCTGCGCGTCCGGTTTTGCCGTTTGCTGTCGAGTGGCATCTTTGCAACGCAAAGGCGGGCAAGCATTATCGCGGTATTCAAGCCGTCTTTTAGCCGTTATTAACCGGCACGGTTTAGCGCGTCATGGTTCGTTGTGTCGTATTTCCGGTAGCCGGGTCATCCGTCTTTCGGCCCGATAACACGAATTGGCCATATTGGTGTGGCAGCGGAAGGCTTAACAACCGGCGCTTTCAATGGACCGATCAGGACGCTCAGGCTGTCGCATCGCAATCTTGTGATGGGGCAAGCGGAAAGTTTTGATGTGCCGGGACAACAAATGCACGGAGATCTGCGTTAAAGCGCAGTGATATCTCAAAGAGCCGCGGCTTCTCTTTATCGCCGCATTCAGTGGTTGGGACTATGTCGAAGAAAAACGGAATTGAAGCTCTCTCGCGCCGCGCTTTCCTTGCGTCCGCGGCAACAGTTGGCGCCAGCGCGATTGCCGCACCGGCCTTCGCGCAATCGGCGCTCGATACGCTGATCAATGCACCGCGCCGCGGCAACTGGGACGACCAGTTTGACGCCAAGGCGGCTTCGCGTACGGCAAGCGCCGTCGTTTCCAATACCCCGATCCTTGGGCCCCAATCGGTCGCCAGCGCCCAGCAGGCGATCACGCAGTATCAGCAGATCGCGGCTGCCGGCGGCTGGCCTGAAGTCAATCCCGGCGACCAGCGCCTGCTGCTCGGCGTCAGCCATCCCGCAGTCCAGGCGCTACGCCAGCGTCTGGCGATAACCGGCGACTTGCCGCGCGAGGCCGGAATGTCGAGCGCCTTCGATTCCTACGTCGACGGCGCCGTCAAGCGCTTTCAGGCACGCCACGGCCTGCCGTCCGACGGTGTCCTCGGCGAATTCACGCTGAAGGCGCTGAACATCCCGGCCGACGTTCGCCTGCAGCAGCTGAACACCAATATCATCCGCCTGCAGACGTTTCCCGAGGACCTCGGCCGCCGCCACGTGATGGTCAACATTCCGGCTGCCTATGTCGAGGCCGTTGAAGACGGCAGTGTCGCAACGCGCCACACCGCGGTTGTCGGCCGCTTGAGCCGCCCGACTCATCTCGTCAACTCGAAGATCTACGAGGTCATCCTCAATCCTTATTGGACCGCGCCGCGCTCGATTGTCGAGAAGGACATCATGCCGCTGATGCGCAAGGATCCGACCTATCTCGAAAAGAACGCCATCCGCCTGATCGACGGCAAGGGCAATGAAGTCGCCCCCGAGACCGTCGACTGGAACGGCGAGGCGCCGAACCTGATGTTCCGTCAGGACCCCGGCAAGATCAACGCCATGGCGTCGACCAAGATCAACTTCTATAACAAGAACGGCGAGTACATGCATGACACGCCGCAGCAGGGCCTGTTCAACAAGCTGATGCGCTTCGAATCGTCGGGCTGTGTCCGCGTCCAGAACGTGCGCGACCTGACGAACTGGCTGCTGCGAGAGACCCCCGGCTGGAACCGTCAGCAGATGGAGCAGGTGATCGCAACCGGCGTCAACACGCCGATCAAACTCGGCACCGAAGTTCCTGTCTATTTCGTCTACATCTCGGCCTGGGGCATGCCGGACGGCGTCGTCCAGTTCCGCGACGACATCTACCAGATGGACGGCAATGCCGAGCTGGCGCTCGATACGACGGCCGGCATGGAACAGCCGGTCCAGTAGGCGGCGGCCTCTGCATCGCATCTTCAAACCGCGCCTTCCCGGCGCGGTTTTTTATGCCGGGGCGGGCGCTCGGTAACGTGACCGCTCGTCTTCGGCGCGGCGCGGCCGCAAAAGAGCGGAAGCGCGCGGTTTGCTCAGCAAATGTCGTTCTTCGTATTGCCCTTGCCACAGCGGAAGGCTAATACCTCAGCGCATTCCAGTTGAGGAGCCCGCCCATGACCAATGCTTCCACCGAGTCCTTCTTCAACCGCTCGCTTGCGGACGTCGATCCCGAGATTTTCGGTGCGATCGGAAAGGAACTCGGTCGCCAACGGCACGAGATCGAACTGATCGCTTCCGAGAACATCGTCTCCCGCGCCGTGCTGGAAGCTCAGGGCTCCATCATGACCAACAAATATGCCGAGGGTTATCCCGGCAAGCGTTATTACGGCGGCTGCCAGTTCGTCGATATCGCCGAGGAGCTGGCGATCGAACGCGCCAAGACGCTGTTCGGCGTCAATTTCGCCAACGTCCAGCCGAATTCCGGCTCGCAGATGAACCAGGCCGTGTTCCTGGCGCTGCTGCAGCCCGGCGATACGTTTATGGGCCTCGACCTGAATTCGGGCGGCCACCTCACGCATGGTTCGCCGGTCAACATGTCCGGCAAGTGGTTTAACGTCGTCTCCTATGGCGTGCGTGAAGGCGACAACCTGCTCGACATGGATGAAGTCGAGCGCAAGGCCAAGGAAACCAAGCCGAAGCTGATCATTGCCGGTGGCACTGCCTATTCCCGTATCTGGGACTGGAAGCGGTTCCGCGAAATCGCCGACTCGGTCGGCGCTTACCTGATGGTCGACATGGCCCATATTGCCGGCCTCGTTGCTGGCGGCCAGCATCCGTCGCCATTCCCGCATTGCCATGTTGCGACGACGACGACCCACAAGTCGCTGCGCGGCCCGCGCGGCGGTGTCATCCTCACCAATGACGAGGATCTGGCGAAGAAATTCAATTCGGCCGTTTTCCCCGGTCTGCAGGGTGGACCGCTGATGCACATCATTGCCGCCAAGGCCGTCGCCTTCGGCGAGGCGCTGCAGCCTGAGTTCAAGGATTACGCCGCCCAGGTCGTCAAGAACGCCAAGGCTCTTGCCGAATCGCTGATGGCGGGCGGCCTCGACGTCGTCTCCGGCGGCACAGACAACCATCTGATGCTGGTCGACCTGCGCAAGAAGAACGCCACCGGCAAACGCGCTGAGGCAGCTCTCGGCCGCGCTTACGTCACGTGCAACAAGAACGGCATTCCCTTCGATCCGGAAAAGCCCTTCGTCACCTCGGGCGTACGTCTCGGCGCGCCGGCCGGTACGACGCGCGGCTTCAAGGAAGCCGAATTCCGCGAAATCGGCAATCTGATCGTCGAGGTTCTCGACGGCCTGAAAGTCGCCAATTCCGATGAAGGCAATGCCGCCGTCGAAGCCGCCGTGCGTGGTAAGGTGGTCAACCTCACAGACCGCTTTCCAATGTACGACTACATGGGATAAGGAGTAGCGATGCGCTGCCCCTATTGCGGTTCGGAAGATACTCAGGTCAAGGATTCGCGCCCGGCGGAGGACAACACGTCCATCCGCCGGCGGCGTATCTGTCCGGATTGCGGCGGCCGTTTCACCACCTTCGAGCGTGTGCAGCTGCGCGAGCTGATGGTCATCAAGAAGACCGGCCGCAAGGTGCCCTTCGACCGCGACAAGCTGGTGCGCTCCTTCGAAGTTGCGCTGCGCAAACGCCCGGTCGAGCGTGACCGCATCGAGCGCGCCGTTTCCGGCATCGTTCGCCGGCTGGAAAGCTCCGGCGAGACCGAAATCTCCTCCGAGCAGATCGGCTTGCAGGTGCTCGAAGCGATGAAGAGCCTCGATGATGTCGGCTTCGTGCGCTACGCCTCGGTCTATCGGGATTTCTCGCTCGCCGAGGATTTCGAAAAGGTGATTTCCGAAATCAACGCCAAGATCGCCCGCGACCCGCTGGATAGGTGAGCCATGAGCGTCACGCCGCATGACGAGAATTTCATGGCGGCGGCGATTCGCCTGTCGCGCCGGCATCTCGGCCGCACCGCCACCAATCCCTCCGTCGGCTGCCTGATCGTCAGGGACGGCGTCATCGTCGGTCGTGCGGTCACCGCTGTGGGCGGCCGCCCGCATGCCGAGACGCAGGCGCTCGCCGAGGCCGGCGCGCTTGCCCGCGGCGCCACCGCCTATGTGACGCTCGAGCCCTGTTCGCATCACGGCAAGACGCCGCCCTGCGCCGAGGCGCTGATTGCCTATGGCGTTGCCCGCGTCGTGATCAGCGTCACCGATCCCGATCCGCGCGTCTCCGGCCGCGGCATCGCCATACTGGGCAATGCCGGCATCGAGGTGGATTCCGGCGTGCTGGAGGCGGAAGGCCGGCGTTCGCTCGCCGGTTATCTCACCCGCCAGACGAAGAATCGGCCCTATGTGACTCTCAAGCTTGCCGTTTCTGCCGACGGCATGATCGGCCGTCAAGGGGCGGGCCAAGTGGCGATCACCGGCCCAGAAGCCCGCGCTGAGGTGCAGGCGCTGCGCGCCGAAACCGACGCGATCCTCGTCGGCATCGGCACCGCGCTATCAGACGATCCGCTGCTGACGGTGCGGACGCCAGGTCTTGAAGCGCAGTCACCCATCCGCATTGTGCTCGATCCGTCGCTGGCATTGCCGCTGACGAGCAAGCTGGTCACGACGGCGCGGCAAGTGCCGGTGATCTTGGTCGCGAGTGAGGATGTTTCGCCATTGACGGCGGATGCCGAGGGGTTACCCCCCTCTGTCCTGCCGGACATCTCCCCCACAAGGGGAGAGATCGGCAAGGAGCGAGACCCGAATTCCCCGGCTTCTGTTAGCAACGGATCGTCTTCGCCGGATGTGGAGCTGGGAGCGAGCGCCCAGCCAATCTCCCCCCTTGTGGGGGAGATGCCCGGCAGGGCGGAGGGGGGTAACGCACCCGCCGCCGCTACGGACTTGGACTCCCGACGCACCGCACTCGAAGCCGCCGGTGTCGAGATCGTCTACTGCAATCCCTATCGCCCGGAAGTCCTGTTGCCGGCCTTGGCAACACGCGGGATTTCCTCGCTCCTGGTCGAGGGCGGCGCCAAGACCGCGCGGCTTTTCCTCGAGGCGGGCCTCGTCGATCGCATCCAGCTTTACCGGGCGCCTTTCGTCATCGGCGAAGGCGGTATTGAATCGCCGCTTGATGCAACCGACATACCATCGGGTTTTGCCCATACGGGCACGCTGATGTTCGGCGAAGATCACCTGGACGAATACGAAAGAGGGCTTTGATGTTTACCGGAATAGTCACCGATGTCGGCACGGTCGAATCCGTTTCCCCGCTGAAGGAAGGTATCCGGCTGCGGGTCGCGACCGCCTATGACCCGACGACAATCGATATGGGCGCCTCGATCTCGCATGCCGGCATTTGCCTGACCGTCACCGCACTTCCTGACGAAGGCAGCAACGGCCGCTGGTTCGAGGTTGAGGCCTGGGAAGAGGCGTTGCGGCTGACGACGATCGGCACCTGGCGGGAAGGCAGCCGCATCAATCTCGAACGGTCGCTGAAGATCGGCGATGAACTCGGCGGCCACATCGTTTCCGGCCATATCGACGGCAAGGCGGAAATCCTCTCTGTGACATCGGAGGGCGACGCCACACGCTACCGTCTGCGAGCGCCGGAGCATCTGGCCAAATTCGTCGCCCCCAAGGGGTCGATCGCCCTCGACGGCACCTCGCTGACGGTCAATGCGGTCGACGGCACGGATTTCGACGTGCTGCTCATCCGCCACACGCTCGAGGTCACCACCTGGGGCGAGCGTAAGGCCGGCGATTTCGTCAATTTCGAAGTCGACACCATGGCGCGTTACGCCGCCCGGCTGGCTGAATTCCCGAGCGCCTGAATCGAAAACCTGTACCGGTTTCCAGGGCGCGCGCCGGTCAAATAGCTCACCAATCCGGGGACAGCTTCGTCAGATACTGGCCGTAGGCGCTCTTGCCGAGCTTCTCCGCGAGCTTGGCGAGGTCGCCCTGCGAGATGTAACCCATGCGCCAGGCGACTTCCTCGGGGCAGGCGATCTTGAAGCCCTGGCGTTTCTCCAGCGTGCTGACGAAACCTGCGGCATCGTGCAGGCTGTCCGGCGTGCCGGTGTCGAGCCAGGCATAGCCCCGGCCCATCAGCTCCACGAAAAGCTGGCCGCGCTCAAGATAGGTGCGGTTGACATCGGTAATTTCCAATTCGCCGCGCGGTGACGGCTTCAGGTTGGCGGCGATATCGACCACCTGCTGGTCGTAGAAATAGAGGCCGGTCACCGCCCAGTTCGATTTTGGCTCTTTCGGTTTTTCCTCGATCGACAGCGCATTCATCTTTTCGTCAAAGCCGACAACGCCATAGCGTTCCGGATCGGTGACGTGATAGGCGAACACCGTCGCTCCTTCCCGCCGGCTCGTGCCGGACTTCATGATTTCCGGCAGTCCGTGCCCGTAGAAGATGTTATCGCCGAGAACGAGTGCCGAGCTGTCGCCGTGCAAGAAGTCGGCGCCGATGATGAAGGCCTGGGCGAGGCCGTCCGGACTCGGCTGTACGGCATAGGTCAGCGAAATTCCCCATTGCGAGCCGTCGCCGAGAAGGCGCTTGAAGGCTTCGACGTCGTGAGGCGTGGTGATGATCAGCAGCTCCCTGATGCCCGCGAGCATGAGCGTCGTCAGCGGATAGTAGATCATCGGCTTGTCGTAGACCGGCATCAACTGTTTCGAGACCGCCTGCGTGATCGGATGCAGACGCGTGCCTGTGCCGCCGGCGAGAATAATGCCCTTCATGCCCATCTCCTTAAAGACCTTTATTCAAAAGGTCTTGCATGACAATCGTCATAGACTGCTTCCACTCCGGGAGCCGGATTCCATATGTCCTGGCGAGCTTGTCGCCGTTGAGACGTGAATTGGCGGGACGCTTCGCCGGTGTCGGATAGTCCGCCGTTGGGATGCGCTCGACGCCGATGTTTCTGCCGCCGGATTTAGAAAGCTCCGTGAATATCTCTTCGGCGAAATCAGCCCAGCTTGCTTCGCCGCTGCCGGTCAGGTGAAAGGTGCCGCGGAGCGATGGCGCAGGGTCCGCTACGATACGGGTTGCTATCGCAAGAATCGCGTCGGCGATGTCGAGTGCCGAGGTCGGGCATCCCGTCTGATCGGCGACAACACGGAGATGATCGCGCGTCTCGGAAAGTCGCAGCATCGTTTTCAGGAAATTGGTGCCAAAGGGCGAATAGACCCAGGCGGTGCGCAAGATGACGTGGTTCGGGTTCGCCGCCGCGACGGCCGTCTCGCCCGCAAGCTTCGAACGTCCGTAGACGGAGATCGGCGCCGTCGTATCCTCTTCAGAATACGCGGAGGCCTTGTCGCCGCTGAAGACATAGTCGGTCGAAATGTGGATGATCGGGACCCTGATCCGCGCGGCAGCCTCGGCAACCGCCCCGGCGCCCGCCGCGTTGACGGAAAAAGCAAGCTCAGCTTCGCTCTCGGCCTTGTCGACCGCCGTATAGGCGGCGGCCGAGACGATCACATCCGGGCGCAGAGCCGGAAAGGCGGCTGCGATGCTTTCGGGATTCGCGAGGTCCATTTCCGGGCGCCCGACCGCGCTGATTTCGACGCCCGTTTCGGCGCCACGTCTGAGCAGCGACTGAACGACCTGGCCCCGTTTGCCGGTGACGGCGATGCGCATCGCTATCCTTCCTTGAAAACGCCGAGGCGTTCGCCGGAGTAGACGTTTTCGCGCAGCGGCCTCCACCACCATTCGTTTTCCAGGTACCAGTGCACGGTCTTCTCGATGCCGGTTTCGAAGGTCTCTTGCGCTTTCCAGCCGAGTTCGCCTTCGAGTTTCGAGGCATCGATCGCATAGCGTGCGTCGTGTCCGGGGCGATCCGTGACGTTGGTGATCAGACGTGCATGCGGTGCCTTGTCACTGTAGACGCCGTCGAGAATAGCGCAGATGCGATGAACGACATCGATGTTCCTGCGCTCATTGCGGCCGCCCACATTGTATTTTTCGCCGGGGCGCCCTCTGGATGCAATGGTGAAGAGCGCGCGGGCGTGGTCTTCGACATAGAGCCAGTCGCGGACATTTGCGCCGTTGCCGTAAACCGGAAGAGGCTTGCCCTCCAGCGCGTTCAGGATCGTCAGCGGAATGAGCTTTTCCGGGAAATGGAACGGGCCGTAGTTGTTGGAGCAATTGGAGACGACGACGGGCAGGCCGTAGGTGCGGTGCCAGGCGATCGCCAGATGGTCGCTCGCGGCCTTGGAGGCGGAATAGGGCGAGGACGGATCGTAAGGCGTCGTCTCCTCGAACAGGCCCTCATCGCCGAGCGAGCCGTAGACCTCGTCCGTCGAGACGTGCAGAAAGCGGAAGGCACTCTTGCGGCGGGCGTCAAGCCCATCCCAATAGTGCCGTGCGACATCCAGCAGGCTGAATGTGCCGACGATGTTGGTCTGAATGAAATCGGCCGCGCCAGAGATCGAGCGGTCGACATGGCTCTCTGCCGCGAGATGCGTGACGGTATCAGGGCGGAAGGACTCGAATGCTTCCTGCATCCCGGCGCGGTCGCAGATGTCGGCGCGCAGGAATTGATAGTTCGGCGCCGATTCGACGGATGTCAGCGATGCCAGATTGCCGGCATAGGTCAGCGTGTCGACATTCATTACCTCGGCGCCGATCTCGCTGACGAGATGGCGCACCAATGCCGATCCGATGAAGCCCGCTCCGCCCGTGACCAGTATGCGCATCGTCGATCAATCCTGGGGTTGCTGTGCTGAATAGGAAAAATGGCCTGGCAGATCGGCGAGCCGCGGCAGCGTCTTGTCCTTGTCGGACGACACCATGTCTCTCTCATCGAAGGGCCAGCGAATGCCGATCACCGGATCGTTCCACGCGATGCCCCGATCATGCTGCGGGCTGTAGGGTGCGGTTACCTTGTAGCTGATGACGCTGTTCGGCTCGATCGTTGCGAATCCGTGTGCGAAACCGGCCGGTATCCAGAGCTGCTTGCCGGTCTCCGGCGAGAGCTCCTGAGAGAGCCATTTGCCGAAGCTCGGTGATCCCTCGCGAATATCGACGACGACATCCATGATCCGGCCGGCAAGGCAGCGCACCAGCTTGCCCTGTGCGAAGGGCGGGATCTGGAAATGCAGCCCCCGGACGGTGCCGGCCTGCGCCGAAAGCGATTCATTGTCCTGGATGAACGTGACGTCGGCCACATTTTCCCGGAACCAGGCATCCTTGAATACCTCGGAGAAGTAGCCGCGGTGATCGCCGAAGCGTGGCGGCGTAATTGCGACGATGCCCTCGATGGCCGCGGCCTCAATGCGCATGACGTACCTTTTCTGCGGCCTTCATCAGGCGCCAGCCTTCATGACGCTCATCAGCATGTCCGCCTGCGAGCGGCTCCGCATGGCCGCAAGGCCTGTCGCGGCAATGGCATCGCGCTCGTCGGCATCTGCGATCAGCTTGTAGCAGCGCTTGATCATGTCGTCATAGGGCTCAATTGCCAAGCCGCCGATGAAGGGTTGGAGGTCTGGATCGTTGATGTCGCCTTCCGTCAGCACGCAAACGCGATTGGCGAGCAGATAGGAAATGCGGACGATCTCGAAGACGCCGCTCGCATAATGATGGATGTTTATGACGATCTTGGCGCGGGCAATCGCCGCATCGCGTTCCGCACCATAGATGTTGAAGAGATGCGCGACCTTGAGCCCGCCGTCCTTCAGCGTCGTCAGGATATGGTGGCGGCGTTCGTTTATCGAGCCGTAGAAGAGCACTTCGATATCTTTGACGGGGGCGTGCTGTATCTGGCTGAGGCAGCGGCTATAACCGATTTCGAGGACACCGGCGTGATCAATGCCCTTGGCGGCGAGATTTTCCCGGTTGCGCGGGCTGTAGTCGAGAACCGGAAGCGATTTCAGGATCGAGGTGTAGCGCGAATTGATCCAGATGCTTTCTTCGGACACCTGCTCTAGATTGATGACGACGCTGTCCTTCGGCAGATGGCTGACGATTTCGGGGGCGAGAAGATTGCCGCCGTAGATGATCGGCGCACGGCCGGCCAATGCGTCCATGTCGCGGACGATCGGTGCCGAGCCGCCGAGTTCTTCGAAGGCGCCTTGCAAGCCGAGTGCGACTTCATCGAAGGCGTGGCTGTGATTGTAGTTTTCGGGCGTCACGATCCAGATGCAATGACGGTCCTTGTGTGCCTGCCACCCGCCGGCAAAGGGCTGCAATGCGTTGTGGAGCGGCTGCTCGATTTTCGGCGCGGCTGGGATAGCGGGCCTGTCCGTCCGTACCTGCAGCTGCTGCACCGGAGAGGCGCCTGAAGCCTGCGGAGCATGGGCGCGCATCAATTCGCGGTCGCCGATGAATTGGCCGCGCGGCATCCAGCCGGGCGGATCATCAGCCCCCCAAATCAGATGCGGCTGCTTGATGAGCGGCTGGCGGCCTTGCTGCCACGTGGTCAGGAGAGCCTCGTCACGGCTCCGTAGAAAGGCTTCCTTGGCGGCGAAGAGGCCATGCAGCAACCGGCCGAGGCGGACACCGAACTTCCATTCGAAATCGGCAACGGTCGGTACGAAGGCGGCGATCTTCAATCCGGAGGCGATGGCCTGCTGGACATAAAGCCCGAGCAGACGCTCGATCACGAAGGGGCGCATCGTCGCGTTGGCATCGCGTGAATAGTGAGCCGTGCCGGCATAGGCGGTGCCCGCGGCCGTGCCAGCGCACGCCTGGTTTTCCAGCGACTCGAGAATGCGTTCGCAAAAGGCGATATACCCGGACCAGAATTTCCGATTGCCGCAGAAATAGTTGCAGAACATGAAGGCAGTCTTGTCCTGCGGCGGCGCGATCGGATAGCCGAGCTCCTGGATATGCAGAAAGATCGGCTCCATGCCGGGGTGACCGCCAAGCAGCGAATGTTCCCAGACATTGCTGTAGATCGCCGCGTGGCCGATCAGCGGATTGTAAAGATAGGCATCCGCACCCTCTGCCCTGGCCTTTTCCGCCTCGGTGACAAAGGACGGGAAGCTCGTCACCGACTTCATCTCGAATTTGCTGGAGAGCAGCCCCCAGAACACGTCGTCGCCGAGGCCGATCGCCTCGTGATGCTGATGCAGGGTGAGGAAGAGCTCATATTCGCGGGTCGTAGCGTGCGTATTGAACGAGATGTCGAGCGGCATGGCAGCGGCATCGAGCTGACTGCGCTGCGAAGGATCGAGATAAGGCTGATAGATAATCACGGATCCCGTGCCGGCAGCCTTCTCCGTGAGAAGCGCCAGATCAGGAAGACCGGCCGGTAGAGCGGAAATGGGCTGATTGATCGTCAAGGTTTTGTCCTTCGCGAATGGTTACCGTCTGCATAGGCAATCCGCAGAACGGCAATTCGAGCCTGTTTGGTGCCTACTATTTGAGTTGAAGCTTGCGCCACACTGTTCGCAGAACTTTCGCTGATCAGCCTGGAGGGGTGTGGGAACTCGACGATCCGCAGTCAATTTCTCTAGCCAGATTTATTGGCTCAGCCGCTCCTGCTGCCAGTGCCGCAAAGAGTTGCGATGTTACGTTTGGAATTGGGCCGCTCGGTTTATACGCCGCTTTTATAGACCCCATCATTCGATACGGTAGCGATATCCCCGAACAAGGACCCAGGTAGGCTATTGCCATAGAGTTCGGCTATCCGTTTGATGAGAAGATAGCTTCCCAGACGCTCCTGGCAAAATGAGATCGCACGTTTCTGCACGGGATCTTCGGCTTGAAACGGTTGATATCGTTTCGCAAATTCAAAAGACGGCGCGACAAGGCGCACAAAAGTTTCCAGCCACCAGTCCGTCGGATACGTGCCGAGTTCAATGCCTCCTGGAACGAAAGTGCTGGCATTAAAAAAATGCAAAGCTTCGGCTTGCGTTAAACTGTTTGCTTCGATTGAGAGCGCCGTATATCTCATAAAGTCAACAATACTGTGAAAGCGTGCATAGTGTTGAGATATGTTATGGAGATTTAACGGCCGAGGTAGAAAGAAACTTTCTGAAAAAAGCGCCGGATTCTCCGGTCTTGTGATGTCTGCCTCTTCTGACGTCGTTGTATTCATCCCGGGATATTCGGGATTCGGTGTTCCTATTTTTAGTCGCGTTAGAAATTTACGATACTGCCAGATAGTAATGTTACGAGGTTTTACTGATTCTTCCGAAACGACTTTTGCAATGACTATCGTTCCAAGCGATCCCGACAATTTCGCGTGAAGCTCCTCCGGCTCACTGAAAAAATCATAACCGGCAATGACGTCCATACCCTTGTTTTCCAGAGGAAGTTTAGAATTGAGCCATATGATTTTCGAGCCCGCGGGAGGAGGGTAGCTCGGCAAATCCTTATGGCAAACAATGTAAATGGTCATATTTGTAATTAGCCTCTTATGGATGGGGCGTAAGGGGGCGAAGGTATCTGCCTCTGTGGCGACCCTAAAGCGCGTTCCTTGCGCGTAGCCGGTGCGAAGGACCCATTCGGGGATGAAGTCGGGTGCCGCAAGCTGAGGTCGTCGACATCCTTTTGCTTGAGCTTGCTGTTGCCGTTGGCGATATCGGCAAGTGTCAGCAAGCCCACAATGGCGCGCGCTGCGCTGCCCGTTTGGCGGAATTCCCTAACGCGAAAACTGAATGATCTCGCCGTTATACTGCGTGCGCGTAGTCTCGCGAAAACCGAGTTTGGCTGCGACCCTCAACGAGGCCTGGTTTTCCGGGCTGACGATGCAGCTCATCGGTTTTCCCGGGAAATAACTCTCCGCCCAGCCGATCAGGGCGGTCAGCGCCTCGGTGGCATAACCGCGGCCGTGCGCCGAGGGCATCAGAGCCCAGCCGACCTCCATCGTTCCCTCGATCGACGGCGTCATCTCCCGGCGGGATTCCATGAAACCGGCCTCGCCGATGAACCGGCCGCTCGCCTTTTCGATGATTGCAAGGAAGCCGAAGCCCATATGGTGCCACATGCCGGCAAGGCGCAGCATGCGGCTCCAGCTCTGCTCTCGCGTCGACGGTACACCGCTGATGAAGCGGACGACGTCTTCGTCCGCCCATAGCACTGCATGCATCTCGAAATCGGCGAGGCGGTGAGGGCGGAGCGTCAGCCGTTCCGTTTCGAGGGTCGGAATGTCGGTCATATCGGGTCCTTCACGCGCCGGGTTCGCCATCCCAATAGTCGAGATCGCCCTCCGGCCGTCCGATATGGCGGAAGCGCCCGGGGTTGCTATCGTCGCTGTTGGTCTTGGCCCTGTTGGTTTTGGCCAGAAACTTTCCGGAATCGGGATATTCGACGATTTCGGTCTTCGCCACCGTCGAAATGCCGAGATAAACGAGCGGTACAGTGCCGGTATTGATGATCTGGTGCGCCGTCTCCGGCCCACCGGCCGGCGCGCCGAGCACGTCTCCCCCCTTGATCGCATGGCGCTCGTCGCCGAAGCGGTATTCGCCGGCGCCTGCTATCACATAGAAAAGCTCGTCTTCGACGTGGTGATTGTGGAAGGGGCAGCCCGATTTGCCCGGCGGCACTTCGTTGTAGCTGACACCGAGACCGGCCAAGCCGAGAAGCGTGCCGAACGAAGTATCGGCGCTTTCATAGAACTCGCCCTGTTTCCAGTGGTCGAGTTTGAGATCGGCGGTATTGATCACCGCGTTCGGTTCCGTCGCCATGATGTCCTCCTGTTGCAGGGAGAGAAGCCATCATCGCGGCTAATAATTCAATGCTTATTTGGGCCTATCTGGGAAATCCCCGGCATGGGCGGAGAGGAGACCGCCGCCCATGCTTTGAGCGCCGCGCACCGATGGGACACGATGCTCTGAAGCGTCAGCGGACGTAGAAGGTCAAGCTTCCGTCGGCTGCCTGTTCGGCATTGACGATGTTACGGACATCGACGCCTTCATTGTTAAGCCGATGGGCAAGCGACCCGTTGGCGTCGATCGAGGCCTGGATGCCGTGAACGGCCTGGCCGGAACGTTCCGGCGCCGAGCGCGGACCGGTCGTTTCGTCGTCGAGGTTACGCCAGTTATGGACCTGCTCGACGTTGAAATCGTTGCCGTGGAAGCTCCTGAGTGTCTGCTCGATACCCTGGGCAGTGTTCATCCCAAGGCTTTCGGCCCGGCTGACGCCGGCAAATCCGAGGGAGGAGAGGGCGGCGGCGATAGTGATGGTGACAACGCGGTTCATGATAGTATCCTTTTCATCTGCTTTGACGGTCGACTGTCGTTGCAGGGGATCGTCTGCGTCACGACATGGAATTGGCGTTGTCCCTTTCGCGATTCAATGGGTTAAGTCACTGAAAATCCATTAAGAATTGTTCATTAATACGGCCTTTGAATTGCCGTCTTCCAGGCATCCGGAAAAGCTGATTTCAAAGGCTTGCCCGCTGACGCAGCCGTGGCGCGGCTATCCCTTTGCTGATATTTCAATTTTGGCGTTGCGGCATCGGGCGAAAGTGCTTGCCATTCCTGCGAAGGCATGTTTTGACCGCGGCCTGCCGAGTGGAAAACGCCCCGCAAAACGAAGGTGAACCATGCCGAGAGAGACCGCTCCCCATATTTTGATCGTTGAGGCCCGCTTCTACGACGACATGGCCGACGCCTTGCTCGAAGGCGCCACCTTCGCATTGGAACAGGCCGGCGCCACCTTTGAGGTCGTCACGGTTCCCGGCGCACTGGAAATTCCAGCGGCGATTGCCATGTCGCTCGATGGAGACGACAATGGTGGAACGCATTATGATGGCTATGTCGCGCTTGGCATGGTCATCCGCGGCGAGACCTATCACTTCGATATCGTATCGAATGAATCCTCGCGGGCTTTGATGGATCTTGCGGTCAGCGAGTCCCTTGCCATCGGCAACGGCATTCTGACCGTCGAAAACGACGAACAGGCATGGGCGCGTGCGCGCCGCTCGGATAAAGACAAGGGCGGATTTGCCGCTCGCGCAGCTCTGACCATGATCGAGCTGAAGCAGAAATTGGGTGCATAACGAATGAACGACGACAAGACGGAACGGCCGGTCAAGACTGCAAACCAGCGGGGCGCTGCCCGACTTGCTGCCGTTCAGGCGCTTTATCAAATGGATGTCGGCGGCACTGGTGTCCTGGAGATCGTCGCCGAATACGAGGCGCACCGTCTTGGCCAGGAACTCGACGGCGCGACCTATCTGAAGGCCGACGCCGCTTGGTTCCGTTCGATCGTCTCCGGCGTCGTGCGCGATCAGACCCATCTTGATCCGCTGATTGCTGCGGCCCTGCAGGATGATTGGGCTTTGTCGCGTCTCGACAGCACCGTGCGCGCCATCCTGCGCGCCGGCGTCTTCGAGATCACCGACCGCAAGGACGTCCCGGTGGCGGTCATCGTCACCGAATATGTCGAGATCGCCCAGGCCTTCTTCGATGACGACGAGCCGAAGCTCGTCAACGCCGTGCTCGACCGCATCGCGAAGCAGGTCCGCGGCGAGGCGAAGAAATAACTCCTTAGCCGCCAAACAATCTCCCGCCTCTTTCTTTGAACTGCAACGGTTTTTCGCCTGTTGCGGTCTTGACGCCACGTAATCGACCAAGCAATCTCCGCACCGCTTAGCTGTGGCATTTCTGTGGAGAGGAAAGGCGATTCGGCGGCGTTTTTGCCGGAGAAGGAGTGATCTCCGGCCTATGGGAGGAAAGAGCGAAATGACCATTCTTTTATGCGTAATTGCATGCGGTCTGCTCTCGGTGGTCTATGCCGCCTGGGCAACTCGGTCGGTGCTTGCCGCCGATCAGGGCAACAGCCGCATGCAGGAGATCGCGGGCTATATCCGCGAGGGCGCTCAAGCCTATTTGACGCGCCAGTACAGAACCATTGCCCTTGTTGGCGTTGTCGTTTTCATCGCAGCCTGGCTGCTTCTTTCCGCCACGGCCGCCATCGGCTTCCTGATCGGCGCTGTGCTTTCCGGGGCTGCCGGCTTCATCGGCATGCACGTCTCCGTCCGCGCCAATGTGCGCACCGCCCAGGCTGCTTCCGCGAGCCTTTCCGCCGGCCTCGACATCGCCTTCAAGTCTGGTGCGATCACCGGCATGCTGGTGGCTGGCCTGGCACTGCTCGGCGTCTCCATCTACTATACCATTTTGACCTTCGGCCTCGGCCATGAGAGCGGCTCGCGCGAAGTCGTCGATGCGCTGGTGGCGCTGGGCTTCGGTGCTTCGCTGATCTCGATCTTCGCCCGTCTCGGTGGTGGCATCTTCACCAAAGGCGCCGATGTCGGCGGCGACCTTGTCGGCAAGGTGGAAGCCGGCATTCCCGAAGACGATCCGCGCAACCCGGCAACGATTGCCGACAATGTCGGCGACAACGTCGGCGACTGCGCCGGGATGGCCGCCGACCTTTTCGAGACCTATGCGGTTTCCGTCGTCGCCACCATGGTCCTCGCTTCGATCTTCTTTGCCGGAGCGCCGATCCTCCAGTCTGCGATGATCTATCCGCTGGCGATCTGCGGTGCCTGCATCATCACCTCGATCATCGGCACCTTCTTCGTCAAGCTCGGCTCGAACGGCTCGATCATGGGCGCTCTTTACAAGGGCCTCATCGTCACCGGCCTGCTGTCGATCGTCGGTCTCGGCGCCGCCACCTCGCTGACGGTCGGCTGGGGCTCGCTCGGCACGGTCGGCGGCGTCGACATTTCAGGCGCGCACCTCTTCTTCTGCGGCATCGTCGGCCTCGTCGTCACCGCGCTGATCGTGGTGATCACCGAATATTATACCGGCACCGGCAAGCGTCCGGTCGTCTCGATCGCCCAGGCCTCGGTCACCGGTCACGGCACCAATGTCATCCAGGGCCTGGCCGTCTCGCTGGAATCGACGGCACTGCCGGCGATCGTCATCGTCGGCGGCATTCTCGCCACCTACCAGCTCGGCGGCCTTTTCGGCACCGGCATTGCGGTCACGGCGATGCTGGGTATTGCCGGGATGATCGTCGCCCTCGACGCATTCGGACCGGTGACGGACAATGCCGGCGGTATCGCCGAAATGTCGCATCTGCCGCCGGAAGTGCGTAAATCCACGGATGCGCTCGATGCTGTCGGCAATACGACCAAAGCCGTCACCAAGGGTTATGCCATCGGTTCCGCCGGCCTCGGCGCACTGGTTCTTTTCGCAGCCTACTCCTACGACCTCAAATATTTTGCGGCGAATGGCGACAAGTTCCCTTATTTCGCCGGCATAGGCGAAATTTCCTTCGATCTTTCCAACCCCTATGTCGTGGCGGGATTGATCTTCGGCGGTCTCATTCCCTACCTCTTCGGCGGCATCGCAATGACCGCCGTCGGCCGTGCGGCCGGTGCGATCGTCGAGGAAGTTCGCCGTCAGTTCAAGGAAAAACCGGGCATCATGGAGGGCACGGAAAAGCCGGATTACGGCAGGGCCGTCGACCTTCTGACCAAGGCCGCCATCCGCGAGATGATCGTGCCGTCGCTGTTGCCGGTGCTGGCGCCGATCGTCGTCTATTTCGGCGTTCTTCTCATCTCCGGCTCCAAAGCCTCGGCCTTTGCTGCGCTGGGCGCATCGCTGCTTGGCGTCATTATCAACGGCCTCTTCGTCGCCATTTCGATGACATCGGGTGGCGGCGCCTGGGACAATGCCAAGAAGAGCTTCGAGGATGGTTTCGTCGACAAGGACGGCGTGCGTCACATGAAGGGCTCGGATGCGCACAAGGCCTCGGTCACTGGCGATACCGTCGGCGATCCCTACAAGGACACCGCCGGCCCCGCCGTCAACCCGGCGATCAAGATCACCAACATCGTTGCGCTGCTGCTGCTCGCCGTTCTCGCCGGTTGAGCCATCGTGTGCAGGCACCGCGGTTCGCCGCGGCGCCTGACACGGAGAAGAACGCTGTAACGCCTTGAATTATGAAGTAAAAAACCCGCCGGAGCTGCTCCGGCGGGTTTTCGTATGAGGTGTATTCGATCAGCGCAGGCTGCTTGGGTTCTGCGGCGTACCGCCGGCGCCACCGCCGAACAGGCTGCGGGCAGCGCTCGCGGCACTGCCGCCGGAGAGCATCTGCTGCAGGAAGGTGAGTTCCTTGCCGCCGGTCGGCGTGACGCGCCCGACCGTGTCGAACACCTTGCCGTCCTGCAGGGTATAGTTGGCGCGGCGACTGACGACGCCGTCCTTGTCGAAATAGACCGCCAGAACGCTCTGATCGACGACTTTCAGTTTCTGGAAGGCGACCGCACGCGTGCGTCGCTGCGAAATGTAATAGAAGACTTCACCGTCGAAGGTCGCCGTCGTCGACGGGGTGCCGAGCGAAAGCAGCACCTGCTCGCGGCTCGAGCCCTCCGGAACGAGGTTCAGCGACTGCTGGTCGGCGACATATCCGCCATTGAGCACGGTGCTGGTCTGGCAACCGGAAAGAGCGGTGGTGGAGGCGATTATGAAGGCAATGGCCGCACTGCTGAAGAATTTCACGTCAGACTTGAAATACCGTTTCTTCAACGACATCTACTCCCTTGAGTATCGATAGCAGCCATTTTGGGCCTTGCACGCTTTACCTCCTGCAAAACCATTGTGGCCATTCCGGGTCAAATGTCCCGAATTCGCTTCGCTGACGCATCGAAGGCGTCGTCCCGAAACTGGCCATGATCGGCATTGCAATTCGCGCCTGCTTCGGTAAACCAGCTTTCGAAATCATGCAACAAGGCCAGAGGCCAGCCGGCGTGAAGAATGAGGCATTTCCGGAAAAAACAATGATCTTCGGGCTCTTCCGTAAGAAAAACAACAATCAAGCAATCGTCTACAGGCAATATGCGGCGCTGACGGCGGCCGCGCGCATGCCTGAGATTTATCAGCGGCTCAATGTGCCGGACACGGTCATGGGCCGTTTCGAGATGCTGTCGATCGTCATGATTCTATTTTTTCGCCGCACGCGTGCTTCCGGCACCAGCGGCCAGGAGATCGCCCAGGAGATCGTCGACGCTTTCTTCCAGGATATCGACTATTCGATCCGTGAACTCGGCATCGGCGACAACAGCGTGCCGAAGCGGATGAAGAAGCTCGCCGGCATGTTTTATGGCCGCCTCGAAGCCTATTCGAAGGCGATGGACACGGGCGATGCCGAAGCGCTCTCTGGGGCACTCACGCGCAATATCTACCCGGAAAGCTCGGCACCGGCCGATATGTCCGGCCTCGCCGGGTGGATGATCGCCGCGGAAGCGCATTTGTCCGCCATTGCCGAAGAGGAGATCGCCACCGGTTCGGCAGCGCTCCCACCGGTCGCCACCCCACCGGTCACTTGGCCACCGGTCGATTGAAGGAGGAAACGATGAAGAACAATCGGGACGATGTTCCCTTCTCCTATCACGTCAAGGTCGGCCATATCTCGGCCAACCCCGTCGAGGTCCACGTCGAGGCAGACGCCAAGGAACTGAAGGGGCTTGCCGAGACCTGGAACATTGTCTCGGTCGACAATCTCAGCGCCGACCTGCAGATCGCCCGCTGGAAACGCGACGGCGTGCGCATCAAGGGCCGCGTAAAGGCGAAGCTCGTCCAGTCCTGCGTCATTACGCTGGAACCGGTCGAATCCGCCATCGACGAGAGCTTCGAGCAGATCTTCGTGCCGGACGGCTCCAAGCTTGCCCGCCAGGCCGGTAATGACGCCGGCGAGATGTTGCTCGATCCGGACGGCCCTGATCTGCCCGAGACCTTTGTCGGCGATACGATCGATGCCGGCGAGTTGGTTGTCGAATTTGCCGCTCTGGCGATCGATCCCTATCCGCGCAAGAAGGACATCGAATTCGACGGCCATATCGAGGATGGCGGCGAAGACGACAAAAAGCCCTCGGCTTTCGCTGCCCTCAAGGATTGGAAAAAGGACTGAAGCGTCTCTGGCATTTGACATAATTCAGTTGTAAGCGACGCCAAAACCGGTATTTTGGCCGAAATTTCGCCATCGGCGAAAAGAAGGATCAGGGACGCGTGATCAGAATATCTCTCGACCTCATGGGTGGCGACTTTGGTCCCCAGGTTGTCATTCCCGGCGCCGCCAAGGCGTTGGATCGGCATCCGGATATTTCCTTCGTTTTCTACGGTCTCAAGGAACAGTGCGATCCGGTTCTCGCCAAGTTTCCGAAGCTTAGGGAAAAATCGCTCTTTCACGATTGCGAGCTTGCCGTCAGCATGGAGGAGAAGCCGAGCCAGGCGCTTCGCCGCGGCCGCTACATCTCCACCATGTGGCGCTCGATCGAGGCGGTGAAGACGGGGGAGGCCGATGTTGCGGTCTCGGCCGGCAATACCGGGGCGCTGATGGCGATGGCGAAGTTCTGTCTGCGCACGATGGCCAATATCGAGCGCCCTGCGATCGCCGCGATCTGGCCGACGCTTAAAGGGGAGAGCATCGTGCTCGACGTCGGTGCGACGATCGGCGCCGATGCCCAGCAACTGATGGATTTTGCTCTGATGGGCGGCGCCATGGCGCGGGCGCTGTTCGAGGTCGAACGTCCTACGGTCGGCCTTCTGAACGTCGGCGTCGAGGAAATGAAAGGCCAGGAAGAGGTCAAGGAAGCCGGTCGGCTGTTGCGCGAGGCAAACATCGATTCGCTTGAATATTCCGGCTTTGTCGAGGGCAACGACCTTGGCAAGGGCACGGTCGACGTCGTCGTCACCGAAGGGTTTTCCGGCAATATCGCTCTGAAGACCGCTGAAGGCACCGCCAAGCAGATCGGTGAATATCTGCGTGCCGCCATGTCGCGCACGCTGCTCGCCCGCATTGGCTACCTCTTCGCCAAAAGCGCCTTCGACATGCTCCGCGAGAAGCTCGATCCGAGCAAGGTCAATGGCGGCGTGTTTCTCGGCCTGAACGGCATCGTCATCAAGAGCCATGGCGGGGCGAATGCCGAAGGCATCGCCGCGGCCATCGAAGTCGGCTACGACATGGCCAAGAACGGCCTCAATCAGAAAATAGAAAACGATCTTAAGAAATATCATGCCAAGCGGCTGCCCCCCATGGGCCCGGAAGCTGCATGAGCAATGGGGTTCAATCGACTATGATCCGTTCAGTGGTTCGCGGGTTCGGAGCCGCACTTCCGAAGCGCGTGATGACCAATGGTGACATGGAGGCGATCGTCGACACGTCAGACGAATGGATCGTCCAGCGCACCGGCATCCGCCAGCGTTATCTCGCTGGCGATGACGAGACGACGGCGTCGCTCGGCGAGGCCGCGGCGCGCGCAGCCCTTGCCAATGGCGGCCTGACGCCTGATGATATCGATCTCATCATCTGTGCCACCTCGACGCCGGATAACACCTTTCCGGCAACCTCGGTCAATATCCAGAACCGCCTCGGCATGAGCCACGGCTTCGCTTTCGACGTCCAGGCCGTCTGCACTGGTTTCGTCTATGCGGTGACGACGGCGGACGCCTATATCCGTGGCGGGCTTGCAAAGCGCGTTCTCGTCATCGGCGCCGAGACTTTTTCGCGCATTCTCGACTGGAACGACCGCACCACCTGCGTGCTTTTCGGCGACGGCGCCGGCGCGATCGTGCTCGAAGCGACCGAGGGCGAGGGGACTGTTGCCGATCGCGGCGTGCTGACCGCGCATCTGCGCTCGGACGGCTCGCACAAGGAAAAACTCTATGTCGATGGCGGACCGTCGACGACGGGCACCGTCGGCAAGCTGCGCATGGAAGGCCGCGAGGTCTTCAAATACGCCGTCGGCATGATCACCGATGTCATTCAGGCGGCTTTCGATTCGACCGGCACGACAGCCGATGACCTCGATTGGCTGGTGCCGCACCAAGCCAATCGGCGCATCATCGACGGTTCGGCCAAGAAGCTGAATATCGATGCGGCGAAGGTCGTCATCACAGTCGATCTGCACGGCAATACCTCGGCGGCCTCGATCCCGCTTGCACTTGCGACCGCTGCTGGCGATGGCCGCATCAAGAAGGGCGACCTGGTGATGCTCGAAGCGATGGGCGGCGGCTTCACCTGGGGCGCCGTTCTGCTGCGCTGGTAGGCACGAATCCTAAAAAACTGGCGGCGAACAAGAGCTTGACCGTAAGGCGCAAGACAAATACTCTTCATGCGATTTCACAAAATATTTGTAGTGGGCGGGGAAACCATGACCGGAAAAACAGTGACGCGAGCAGACCTGGCGGAATCCGTTTTCCGAAAGGTCGGGCTTTCCCGGACCGAATCTGCGGAACTTGTGGAAACCGTCATCGACGAAGTTTGCAACGCCATCGTGCGTGGTGAAACCGTCAAGCTTTCCTCCTTCGCCACCTTCCAGGTGCGCGACAAGAACGAGCGGATCGGCCGCAACCCGAAGACTGGCGAAGAGGTTCCGATTTCCCCGCGTCGGGTCATGACCTTCAAGGCGTCGAACGTGCTGAAGACGCGCATCCTCAAGGCGCATGTGTCTCGCAAGGTCAAGCTGAAGCCGCAGAATCCGGCCTCTTGATCATCTGCTTCCCGTTTCTAAACAGCATTTTTTCTCTCCGCACTGTCCTGCGTTGTGCGCAACGTCGACACATGACTTGAATTGTCGGCGCCAAACCGTTGAAATATGATGAGTCGCCGTAGGATCGAGCCGCGAGGTCGCGTAGCAGCATGACGTTGGACAAGAGCCCCGATGCCTTTCGCACCATCAGCGAAGTCGCAGACGATCTTGATCTGCCGCAGCATGTGCTGCGCTTCTGGGAGACGCGTTTTCCCCAGATAAAGCCGATGAAGCGCGGCGGTGGCCGTCGTTACTACCGGCCCGAGGATGTGGATCTCCTCAAGGGCATCCGGCATTTGCTCTATGATCATGGCTATACGATCAAGGGCGTGCAGAAGCTTTTGAAGACCAACGGCAACAAGTTCGTCATATCCGTCGGCCACGGCGATCTTGCCAGCGTCGAGGCGCTTGCGTCGGGCGTCCAGGAGGCTATTGCCGGTGAACCGCGCGTCGGCATGGCCGATGAAGACCAGATTGTCGGCCGTGCCAAGGCGCCGATTACCCGCCGCTTCTTCAACTTTGTGGCCGGCGACGACGAGCAGGAAGTCTCGATTGGCAAGTCGAGCGTCGGCAAGGAAGACCGGGCATTGCTGCAGGAAGCGCTCTACGACCTGCTGGAATGCAAACGCCTGCTCGATCAGGTGCGCTGACCAGAAAACAACTCTTTGCATTTATGCATCGTTAACCCGGAACCGCAGCCCACGTCCGGGCGACATGCATTAGGCTTCGGTAAGCCGCTTCATCGCCTGTTCGAGTTCGCTGAGCTGGAAGGGTTTTTGCAGTACGGGCAATGTGCTTGGGCTGCTGCCAGCAGGGGCGGCGCCATATCCCGTCGCGTAGATATAGGGTTTGCCGCGTTCGTCGAGCAGTTTTGCAACCGGCAGCGAACTCTGCCCTGCAAGCGAGACATCCAGAATTGCAGCGTCGAACTCCGTCTCCCTGGCTGTTGTCAGCGCCCGTTCCAGATCGGGCGCACTGGCGCAAACCCGGTAGCCGAGATCGGCGAGCATGTCCTCAAGTAACATTGCAATCAGCGCGTCGTCTTCGACGATGAATATGTCTTTCATGTTCCCATCCACCCATTCCCCTTGCTGGGCATGGAAATATGTGGACCCCTTGCACCGCTCGTCAAGGTGTCGTGGCCGGCAGTGCGAGAATCAACATATTGCCGGGTGAAATTCGATGTGTAAAAGCTGGGATGCCGTTTGCGCAACGGCTCCTGCATAATTCCTTAAATCCGAATCGATTCAAAGATAAAATCATGCGGAAAATGAAAGAGTTACAGCCTCCTTTGCGCATCTGAAAGACGCGCGGCGCTGTAAGAAGGGATCTGGAATGGATTTGCTGAGTGCCACGGATTGGCTGCGTCATAGGCCGGGTTATACATATCCGCTGGCCGTTGCCTTCGTTGGCCTGACTTTTCTTCTGAGGCTTGCCGCCAGCGACTATCTCTCCGGCTTCCCCTTCTTGAGCTTCCTCCCGGCGATATTGCTGGCGAGTTTTATAGGCGGCGCAGGGCCGGGCCTTGTCGCGGCCATACTTGCCGCTTTCATCGTTCAGCAGTTTTTCGTCGAGCCGCACAATATCTTCTGGCCGGTCAGCGCCGGCCAATGGGTTGGTCTCTCAACCTATCTCGTCAATGCCGCGATCATCATCGGCCTAATGGAGACGATCATTATCGCGCATGGCCGGCAGAGCCGCCTCCGCAGTGAGCTCAACAGTTTCAACACGCGCCTCGAACACACGGTGGTCCAGCGCACCGCCGAGCTCCGGCACGAGATGGAAGAAAACGCAGCCGCTCAGGCGCAGGTGCGCCAGCTGCAGAAGATGGAGACGATCGGTCAGCTGACAGGCGGGGTCGCCCACGATTTCAACAACATGCTGGCGATCATCATCGGCAACCTCGATCTTGCCCAGCGGCGCCTCACCGGAAGCGAGGACCCCCGCATGCTGCATTCGATCCAGAATGCCAAAGACGGCGCCCAGAGGGCCGCGGTACTGACCGCCCGTCTTCTCGCTTTCTCGCGCCAGCAGCCGCTCGCCCCTGAGGTGATCGACCTCAACAAACTGGTCGGCGGCATGTCGGAGCTGCTGCGCCGTACACTCGGCGAGAAGATCCGGATCGAGACCGTGCTTGCCGGCGGCCTCTGGCCGAGTTTTGCCGATCTGAGTCAGCTTGAGAACGCTATTCTGAACCTTGCCGTCAACGCCCGCGACGCCATGCCTGGCGGCGGACATCTGACGATCGAGACCGCCAATACCGAACTCGATGAGCGATATTCCCGGATGCATTCGGAGGTCGAGGCCGGCCAATATGTGATGATCAGCATGACCGACACCGGCACTGGCATGTCGCCTGATGTAATCGAGCGGGCGTTCGATCCGTTCTACACCACCAAGGGACCCGGCAAGGGCACCGGTCTCGGCCTCAGCCAAGTTTACGGCTACATCAAGCAGAGTGGCGGCCACATCAAGATCTATTCAGAGATCGACAGGGGCACGACGGTGAAGATCTATCTTCCGCGTCGTGTCGGGGCGACCGAAGCTCGGTTGACTGCGGCCGGCGCCCAGCCTATCCCCCAGGGCAGCGTCAACGATACGATCCTGGTGGTGGAGGATGATGAGAACGTCCGCACCATGACCGCCGAAAGCCTGCATGAACTCGGTTACACCGTGTTGCAGGCGGCAAGCGGGATGGAAGCGCTTCTCGTTCTGGAAGAAAATCGGGAAGTCGACCTGGTCTTTACCGATATCGTCATGCCGCAAATGACCGGACGCCAGCTGGCCGATATCGTCCAGAAAAAATGGCCGGCGATCCGGATACTCTACACAACGGGCTATACCCGCAATGCCATCGTTCATAACGGGGTGCTCGATCACGGCGTCTCCTTGCTCGCCAAGCCCTTCAGCCTGGAGCAACTCGCCCACAAGATCCGCGAACTCCTGAATGCGCCGGCAAGGACGGAAGGCGAGCGGACGTGAAGCCGCCAGAGTATGATGCCGAAAGTTAGGCCCACCGGGCCTAAAATCATCCTGTTCTAGGCAACCGCACCACTATTGCCGATCGCTTTATTCCAGCACCTGGATCACACGGTGCGTCTTCGGCTCGACGATGACACGCCGCTCATTGACGACCGTATAGCCGTAGCCGTCCATATCCGGCACGGTGTGCACTTCCACGGTATCGGGCAGCGTCGCACCGACGGCGATATCGCCTTCATAGACGACGGATGGCGTGTTTTGCTCCATCACATAGGTGCGCACCTCGCCCGGCAACACGACGGAGCCGGTCGCTGCGGGATCGGTGACGATGACGGTGCTCTGCGCGAAGGCGGCGGAGCCGATGGTCAGCATGGCGGCCGCAGCCAGCATGATCTTGCGCATGGAATGTTCTCCTTGTTCAACCTGAGACATCAACGCAACGCCGCCCATGCGGCATAGTTCCCGTGTTGCCTTCGCGAGTGGGGAAGCAGGCGCAATCTCGGCAATTCAGTTGTTGCTAAATAAATTTATGCACCATACGGTTGAGCTGTTCGAATCACGTTCAATGCGAGTTCGTTCAGCGGCACCTGCGGCGGGTTCTTTACTCTTCGTTAACCATGTTGGCGATTTATACCCTGTGAACGGCCGGTTGGTCGTTGATTCGAAGGTCCGTCGCGTTTCGGCTTGCGAATGGATATCTGGAAAGACGATTGCGGCGGCTCGAGACATGCGTTTGCGGAAGACGATATCGCTGGTGGCTGTGGCGGGCATGATGGCCGGCTGCACGTCGACGGGCGGTGTGCGCCAGCCCTCCGGACCGGAGACCGTGGCGCCTGAAAAGGCGCTGGTCCTGCCACCGCCGGGCGGCCCGTCGATCGTCAGCGTCGTCGAGCGTAAGCGTGGCAATGGCGTCGAGCAGACGATCTCGCTGTTTACCTCATCCTCCGTGCCAGGCCAGAACTTCCTGAATGTCCAGTTTTTTGGCGCGTCCGGGGCCAATCCCGGCACCGGCAATGCCGGCTACAGCATGATCAACGAGAGCGGCATTAGCCGCGAGGTGGCGCGTTCGGCCCCCGGTGTGCCGATGGCGACGTCGGCGACCTTCCTGCAGAACGCCTATGGACCCTTCGGTTATGCCTCCGGCCGCAGCCGTGGCGGCGACAGCTGCATCTTTGCCTGGCAGCAGATCCGCTCGAGTGCGGCCGCCAATACTCAGGCGCGCAATTTCGGCATGATCCAGCTGCGCCTGCGTCTCTGCGATGCGAACGCCAGCGAACGTCAGCTGCTCGGCATCGTCTATGGCTATACCATATCGGGCACTTTCGACGGGGTGATCTGGAACCCTTACGGCAATCCGCCGCCGGCCGATGTTGCGCTCGGACGCACCGGCGCGCCGATTTATCCTGACGAGGGCGGCTATCGCGCCAGCCCGATACCGATCGGCTATGAGCCGGCGCCTGCCATTGTCAGCCGGCCGCGGGCAGTTCCGGCCCGCAGCGCTTTGCCACCGGCGCAAGGCGCCGCACCGATGCCGGCGCCCATCGGCCCGCGCGTGCCGCTGCCGGGTGAGGCGCCTCAGGCGAGGATAACGCCGGATGCGGCAGCCGCGCCGGACGAACAAGCTGGACAAACTGCAAGGGCGATCGGCGTCACCGTGCCGTCGCCAGACTGTATAGGCGACGCGGCCATGACGGCCGCCTGCCGGAGATAATCAGCATGCCCGGCGCGCCCGACGGTGCGCCGGTTGAGCAATTTCGAAGGAACGTCGATGCGCAAAGCCCGCAGTGTCATCATCTGGGCCGTGGTTTCGCTCTGCATGATCGTGCTGATCACGCTGCCGGTCAACTTGCAGACCCAGCTGATCACCAGCATCACCGTCGTGACCGTCATGGCGCTGATCAAGATTTTGAAGGGTGAGGGGACGTGGCGCCTGGTGGCGCTCGCCTTCGGCACGTCGATCGTGCTGCGCTATGTCTACTGGCGCACCACCAATACGCTGCCGCCTCTGAACCAGCCCGAGAACTTCATTCCCGGCCTGCTGCTCTATCTTGCCGAAATGTACAGCGTTGCCATGCTGGCGCTCAGCCTGTTCATCGTCGCGACGCCGCTGCCGTCACGCCCCTCGCGTGCCGCCAATCCCGGGCGTTTGCCGCATGTCGATGTCTTTGTGCCATCCTACAACGAGGATGCTGGGCTTCTCGGAAACACGCTGGCTGCCGCCAAGGCCATGGATTATCCGGCCGAGAAGCTGCATGTCTGGCTGCTCGACGATGGCGGCACCCTGCAGAAGCGCAATTCCGGCAAGCTGCTCGAAGCCCAGGCCGCCGCCGCCCGCCATATCGAGCTGAAGAAGCTCTGCGAGGACCTCGACGTCAGCTATCTCACGCGCGACCGAAACGAGCACGCCAAGGCCGGCAATCTCAACAACGGCATGAAACACTCGACCGGCGAACTCATCGCCGTCTTCGATGCCGACCACGCGCCCGCCCGCGATTTCCTGCTCGAGACCGTCGGCTATTTCGAGGACGACCCGAAGCTCTTCCTTGTCCAGACCCCGCACTTCTTCATCAATCCCGATCCGCTGGAACGCAACCTGCGCACCTTCGACAAGATGCCGAGCGAGAACGAAATGTTCTACGGCATCATCCAGCGCGGCCTCGATAAATGGAACGCCGCCTTCTTCTGCGGCTCGGCCGCGGTCCTGAGCCGCAGGGCGCTCGACTCCCAGAACGGCTTTTCCGGCATCAGCATCACTGAAGATTGCGAGACGGCACTGGCGCTCCACGGCGCTGGCTGGAACAGCATCTATGTCGACAAGCCGCTGATCGCCGGCCTGCAGCCGGCCACTTTCGCGAGCTTCATCGGCCAGCGCAGCCGCTGGGCGCAGGGCATGATGCAGATCCTGCGCTTCCGCTTTCCGCTGCTGAAGCGAGGCCTGTCGATCCCGCAGCGCCTCTGCTACATGTCCTCCACGCTTTTTTGGCTCTTCCCGTTCCCGCGGACGATCTTCCTGTTTGCGCCGCTCTTCTATCTGTTCTTCGATCTGGAAATCTTCACCGCCTCCGGCGGCGAGTTCCTTGCCTATACGCTGGCCTATATGCTCGTGAATCTGATGATGCAGAACTACCTTTACGGGTCGTTCCGCTGGCCATGGATTTCGGAACTCTACGAATATGTCCAGACCGTGCATCTGCTGCCGGCAGTCATCTCCGTCATGCTCAATCCGAGGAAGCCGACCTTCAAGGTTACTGCCAAGGACGAATCGATCGCCGTCAGCCGCCTGTCGGAGATCAGCCGTCCGTTTTTCGTCATCTTTGCGGTGCAGATCGTCGCGCTCATCATTACCATCTACAGGATTTACGCCGAGCCCTATAAGGCCGACGTCACGCTGGTCGTCGGCGGCTGGAATCTCATCAACCTGATCATGGCCGGCTGCGCGCTCGGTGTTGTGTCGGAGCGCGGCGAGCGCGCCCTATCCCGCCGCGTCCGCGTCAACCGGCGCTGCGAATTCGGCGCCAACGGCAAGTGGTATACGGCCTCGATCGAGGACGTCTCCGTTCACGGCGCAAGGCTTCATATCTTCAACAAGAATCTCGACGACATGCTCGTCGGTGCCGTCGGCGAAATCCGCTTCCGGCCCTATAGCGGCGCGGATCTGGAGACTCTGCCGCTCATCGTTCGCAATATCGAGCCGTCGGGTGACATCAGCAATGTCGGCTGCCAGTACGTGCCGAAAAGCGCCCTCGATCATCGCCTGATCGCCGACCTGATGTTTGCCAATTCCGGCCAGTGGACCGAGTTTCAGGCCTCGCGCCGCCGCAATCCGGGCCTGATCCGCGGCACTATCTGGTTTCTCGGCCTGTCGTTCTACCAGACGAGCCGCGGCCTCGTTTACTTCTTCCGCAGCATGCGGCCGGAGCGGGAAGCCCAGCAGCAGGCGGCAAAGGTCAACGCCGGATGAGAATGATCGTCGCCGCCTCGCTTTTGCTGCTGAATGCCTCCGCCTTCGCCCAGGCGCAGACGGCACCCTTCGACATGTCCGGCGAGCGGCCGCCCGGTGCCGCCGTTACCCCGAGATTGACATCGCCGACCCCGCCGGCAGCGACCCAGCCGGCAACGGCCGTGCCCGCAGCGGCCGCGCCGGTTCCCGTCACGCCACCGGTGTCCGTACCACCGGCACCCGCAACCCAGGCTGCTCCTGCTCCTGTGCCTGCACCCGTCCCCCCGGCGATCGCCGTTCCGCCGCAGCCGACGGTGCCGGCGCCCCAGCCGGCCGCGGCGGCAAATGCCGCTCTGCCTCCGCGCTCCGGCGATGTCCGCCGCTATGTCGTGCCCTTTTCGAAACTGGGCCTCGGCGGCGAATATGACCGGCGGTCATGGACCGTCTATCTGACGCCGGAACAGGCGGCCGCCAAGGCGAGCTTCACCTTCGCCTACCAGAATTCGATCGTCGTTGCCCCTGAGGCCTCGGCGCTGACCGTCTATCTCAATAACCGCCCGATCGGCCAGCAGCGCATCGGCTCGGCGGACGGTTCGTTGAAAGTGACTTTCGAGGTTCCGCCCGGTCTGCTGCAGCCGGGCGCCAATCTCGTCACCTTCGAAGCCGCTCAGCGCCACCGCACCGATTGCAGCATCCAGTCCACCTATGAATTGTGGTCGAATGTCGATCCGGCCGGAACCTATCTGAGCTTTGCCGGCAGCGATGCCGCAGAGTCGGCGAGCGCCGACGCGATCCGCGCCATCGGTGTCGACGGCGCCGGCAAGACCGAGTTCGATATCGTCGTCCCGGCGCTGGAGCAGCCGGGAAGCACCAAGCCGCTGCTACGGCTGGCGCAGGGCCTCTCGGTGCTGAGCAGCATGCCGAACCAGATCTTTGCCTTCAGCACCGCTTCGCTTCCGGCCGGTGGACCGGGTAAGCTCAGCGTGCTCGTCGGCACCGCGGCGGAACTGCGGCCGCTCTTTCCCGGCCTGCCGCCCGGCGCCGAAAGCGCTGCACTCGCCGCCTTCGTCACCGATCCGCACAGCGGCTCGCCGGTGCTTCTGATCAGCGGCCCCTCCTGGCAGGCGGTTTCCTCGGCGATCGATATCATCGTTTCGCCGACGGACAGGTCTGCAGATGTTCGCCGCGACGTGCTGACCACCGAGCGCTGGAGCGCGCCGAACGCGCCGCTGGTTTTTTCCGACACGAGCATCGCTCTGTCTCAGCTCGGTGTGAAGACCACCGAATTCTCCGGCCGGCGGTTGCGGACCAGCTTCAATATCGCCGTGCCGGCTGACTTTTATGCCAATGCCTATGGCGAGGCGAAGGTGCTGCTCGACGCCGCCTATACCGATAACGTGCTGCCCGGCAGCCACATCGATATCTACGTCAATGACAACATCGCCTCCACCGTGCCGATCACCACGACCACCGGCGGCATTCTGCGTCATCTGCCGATCCGCGTGACGATGCGGCACTTCAAGCCCGGTCTCAATTCAGTGGCGATCGAGGCGATCCTGATGACCAAGGACGATGCGGCTTGCGCACCGGGCGCCACCGCCGCTGCCAATCCGCGCTTTGCCCTGTTCGATACCTCCGAGCTGCACATTCCGGATTTTGCCCGCGTCGGTCAGCGGCCGAATCTGGCCGCCATGGCCGGCACCGCCTATCCCTATGGCCGGGCTACCGAGCCGACGCCGCTGTTCATCGACCGCATCGATGCCGACACGCTTTCGGCCGCCGCAACCCTGCTTGGCCAGATGGCGATCACTGCCGGCCATCCGATCGCTGTCGAAAGCGTCGCCTCGCCGAATACGATCGGCGATCGCGATGCCATCTTCATCGGCTCCATCTCGCAAATGCCGGCAACCGCGCTGTCGCAGGCCAATATCTCCACCGCCAGCCAAGCCTCCTGGCGTCCCGTGACGGACGCGCAGACGGGCGCCGTCGATACCGGCACGGCTTTCGAGGAGTGGAATTCCAAGGTCAGCGGCGGTCTCCTGCACAACCGTATCACGGCCTTTCGTGAGTGGCTGTCGCGTAATTTCGACATCTCCCGCAATTCGCTGCAGTTTGTGCCCGGCGCCGAGGAAATCTTTACGCCGCCAAACGTCGCGACGCTGCTGGTTGCCCAGGGCTCCAGCCCCGCGGGAACGGGCTCATGGACCGTGGTGGCGGCGCCGTCGGCGAAGGATTTGCGTGAAGGGCTCGAGGTTCTGACCGCGCAGCTGAACTGGCCGCAGATATCAGGCCACATCACCACCTATTCGAGCAAGACGGGCAAGATCGAGACGCTGCCTGTCACCCGTTTCGATTTCGTGCCGTCGATGCCCTGGTCGATCGCCAACTACCGCCTGATCGCCGCCAACTGGCTATCGACGAATATCCTCTCCTACGCCTTCCTGCTGGTCATCTTCCTGCTGTTGATCGGCCTTACGACGTCGAGAATGCTCAAAAGACTGGGCCGGTCGAAATGAGAGGGTGGCGCGCGCTCCTGCTGGCAGCAACGGTCGCGCTCGCACCGAGCCCGTCCGTCGTCGCGCAGCAGGCGATGATCAATGCCGGCGCATGGTCGGCCTACAAGGCGAAGTTTCTCGATCCGACCGGCCGCATCGTCGATAACGGCAATGGCAATATCAGCCACAGCGAAGGCCAGGGCTACGGCCTGCTGCTCGCTTACCTCTCGGCAAGCCCCGCCGATTTCGAGCAGATCTGGTATTTTACCCGCACCGAGCTGCTGCTGCGCGACGACGGGCTGGCGGTTTGGAAATGGGATCCGAGCGTCAAGCCGCACGTGACCGACACCAACAATGCCACGGACGGCGACATGTTGATCGCCTATGCGCTGGCGCTGGCCGGCACGGCATGGAAGCGTGAAGACTATATCCTCGCCGCCTCCCGTATGGCGCAGGCGCTGCTTGCCGAAACCGTCGCCAGCTCGGAGGGTCGCACCTTGCTGATGCCCGGGACCGAAGGTTTTACCGGCAGCGACCGTGACGACGGCCCCGTCGTCAACCCGTCCTACTGGATTTATGAGGCCATCCCGGTGATGGCCGCGCTCGCTCCGTCGGATGCCTGGAAAAAACTGTCGGACGACGGCGTGGAGCTGTTGAAGACGATGCAGTTCGGCCCGCGCAAGCTTCCCGCCGAATGGGTGAGCCTGCACGATAAGCCGCGGCCGGCAGAGGGGTTCGACGCCGAATTCGGCTATAATGCCATCCGCATCCCGCTCTATCTCGCGCGTGGCGGCATCCCCGACAAGGCGCTGCTCATCCGCTTGCAAAAGGGGATGTCGCAAGACGGCGTTCCCGCCACCATCGATCTGACCACCGGCCGGCCGAAGACTGTGTTGCCGGACCCCGGTTATCGAATTGTTAACGATGTTGTGGCCTGTGTTGTCGATGGGACCAAGCTGCCGGGTTCGGCGCTGCAGTTTGCGCCCGCACTCTATTATCCGTCCACCCTTCAACTTCTCGGGCTGGCCTATATCGGGGAGAAGCATCCGGAGTGTCTGTGAAGTCTTCTCTCGTGGCGGTCTCAGCGGCAGTGATGGTGGCGACCGTCGTCACCGGACTGAAGGACCGTGCCGCTCTGCAGGAAAGGTTCGGCCTTGGTTCTGCCGGCAGGCCGGCGCCGGAGCTGATGATGATGGGCCGCATCAAGCCGACCGAGGTTGCCGGCAATTCCGAATTCAACGCGCAGCTCGTCGCCGACAAGATCGAGGCGATCACGTCTTCGCCGCCATTGGCATCGGATATGCCCGATCCGAATGCCGTCGCGCAGCAGCCTGCAGCACCGCAGCCTGCGGCGTCCCAACCTGCCACGCCTCAACCTGCTACGCCTCAGCCGGCCGCTCAGCTCGCGCCGGTCGCGCCCGCCATCGTGTCCGCGCCGCCGGCGGCGCAGCAGGCCGCCGCGCCGTCGCCGCCTGCCGTCGATGAAAGTGCGCTTCGTTATTTCGCCAGCCGCGGCGACAAGGTGCGCCTGCAGGCCGAGATCTCCCGACTTCAGGCACTCTACCCGACCTGGGTTCCGCCGGCCGATCCGCTCGCCGTGCCGCAGAATGGCGACAAACAGCTCGAGGCCATGTGGCAGCTTTATTCCGATGGCCGTTACGCCGAGCTGCGCAAGGCGGTCGCCGACCGTCAGGCCACCGATGCCGGATGGCAGCCGCCGGCCGATCTGCTCGACCGGCTCGACGTGGCCGAGGGCCGCGCCCGCCTCGTCAACGCTTCCGACCTCAAGCAATATGCGACGGTGGTCGATATCGCTGCGGCAACCCCGAGCCTGCTCACCTGCAGCGAGGTCGACGTCCTCTGGCGTGTCGCCGAAGCCTTCGTCCAGACGGAGAGGGTGCAGCGCGGCCAGGACGCCTATACTTACATCCTGAAGAGCTGCGCCAATCCGGCCGAACGGCTGGCGACCGTCGAAAAGGCCTCGACATTGCTTGCCTACCAGCCAATGCAGGCGCTGCTCGCGCTCGAAAGCCCTGCGAACGACGGCAGCAGGGAGTTCGACGCGATCCGCGACAATCTCGCCCGACGCTTCATGGCCGAAGGCAATGACGATCCGAAGCTCGCCATCACGCCCGATTACGTCGCCCGTGTCGAAAAGCTCGCCGGAACTGAGGGGCTTGCGTCGGATGCGCTGCTGCTCGGCTGGCACCAGCTTCGCCGCAACAATGATGCCGATGCAGAGAAGTGGTTCCGCGCCGCCCGTGCCAAGGAGGATACGGCCGCCGCTTCGCAAGGGCTGGCGCTGGCGCTGATCGCCCGCAAGGCGCCTCAGGAGGCCGAGGATGTGATGTTCCGCTGGCGCGCCGATTCCGATGATGCGACAGCAACCTATCTGGCCGCCACCGCCAACCTGATCGCGTTGCAGCCGCCGGCCGATCTCGCCGAAGATGTGCTGCATCGCATCGCCGCCGAGGTCATTGCCCGGAAATATGTGCCGACGGCGCAGCAGTTCGGCTGGTATGCCCGCTCGCTCAACCAGTTCCAGACCGCCGCACGCTGGTTCGAAACCGCGCTTGCCTGGAAACCCGATGACGAGCCATCCGCCTATGGCCTCGTCGTCACCCGCGACCAGCTGAACGACCGCAAGGGCGTGCTCGACATCCAGCATGCCTGGGCCGGCCGGTCGACCCGGATCACCAATCTCGAAGACACCTCGTCGCTGACCCCGAACGGCGGCACGCAGCCCGGGCAGGCAAAGCTTGCCCCGCAGCAGCCGGTTCAGCCGACGCAGCGCCCGGCTGCAGCCGAGCCGCTTTCGGCCGAGCGGCCGGCGGCACAGCAGCCCGGGCCGGAGGTCGCCGTTCGCACGGCGAGGCCGGCGATGCAGACGGTGACCGTTGAGCGCGGTGCGCGCCAGCCACGCGGCTGCTCGACGACTGTAGATGCAGGGCAGCTCAGCCCGGCAAACGCGCTGTCGCGCGGCTGGTGCCTGATGGATATCGACCGACCGATGGAGGCGATCTCCGCCTTCGAGATCGCACTGCAGAGCCCGATCCGCAAGGACCGTGAAGACGCAGCCTATGGCCAGAGCCTTGCCTATCTGCGTGCCGGCCTCTCCAGCAATGCCGCCGTTGCTGCCACCAAGGCGCCGCAGAACCGCCAGCGCGCCGCCGAGCTTCAGGTGGCGATCCTCGCCGACCGTGCGCTTTCGGCCTTCGACGCCGGGCGTTATCGCGAAACCCTCATCTATCTCGATCAGCGCGCCCAGCTGCAGCAGGAGCGCATCGACCTGATGGTCTTGCGCGGCTACAGCTATTTCAATTTGAAAATGTACGGCGACGCGACGCGTATCTTCGAAGCCGCCGCCGCGACCGGCAACCGCGACGCCACCCGTGGTCTGGCCGACGTTCGCAGCGTCACCCATCCCGAAGTCAACGACTGACGTTGACGCCGCCACCGCTCTCCGCTACTCGCCTGCTTGGGGGCCGCCCCCGGCCTCCCGCGCCCCAAGGAAACGCCCGTGCCCGCTCTCCGTGACATCCTCGACAGGTCATATGACGCCTTCCTCTTCGATATGGACGGAACGCTGCTGAATTCGATCGCCGTCGTCGAACGGGTCTGGAGCGACTGGGCAAGACGCCACGGCTTCGAACCGGAGGTTTTGCTGAAGACGATTCACGGCATCCGCGCCTCCGACGTTATCCGGGGGCTCGGCCTCCCAGGCGTCGATCCGGCCCATGAGGCGGACCTGCTGCTCGCCGAGGAGATGGAAGATGTCTCGGGCATCGTCGAGATCCCCGGCGCCATCCGCTTCCTCTCCGCCATCGCCAATGGAAAATGGGCAATCGTCACCTCGGCGCCGATCGAGCTCGCCAGGCGGCGAATGGCGGCCGCCGGCATCCCGATGCCGAGGGTCATCGTCAGCGGCAAGGAGGTCAAATCCGGCAAGCCCAGCCCCGAAGGTTATCTGCTTGGCGCCAGCCGCCTCGGCGTCGATCCCGCGAGATGCCTGGTCTTCGAAGATGCCGTCGCCGGCATTCTCGCCGGCGAGGCCGCCGGCGCCGATGTCACCGTCATCACGCAAACCCACGCCACGCCCTTCGAAACACCACATTTTTCGATCGCCAACTACCAGGCATGGCAGCCCCGCCAAACCGCCGAAGGCCGGCTGACGCTCACCGCGATCTGACCATTCCGACAAACCGCCTCCTTTTTGTTGGGGGCAAGGTTTTTCCGCTTGCATTGCACGCGCTGAAAAACTAAACGAAACAAGCCGTTTCGGCAGGTCGGGGCGTAGCGCAGCCCGGTAGCGCACTTGACTGGGGGTCAAGGGGTCGCAGGTTCAAGTCCTGTCGCCCCGACCATTTATCCCCTTGAAATCCCAGTCACAATGTCAATTTTCGTTGCCTTGCTAGAGGCGGAAACGGGACGTAGCGTTGGCAAGTATGCTGAAACGGGAACCGGAAATCCCGAAAAAGTCCCCAACGAAAATTTTATCTGTTCATGCTATTTGCCCGCCCGTGCGCCGCCCCTGCAGGGGCGGGGGCTTGCGATTGGCCCTCAGTGCGGTTTCTGAGCGATCGCAATCATCGATTTCGCCAGGAGCGGAATCCTCCCGACATATTCGAAATCGACGTCTTCGAAACCTGTTTCATGCAGGAGGGTGCTCAGCGTTTCCGGAGACCAGAATTTGATATGGCCGTGATTCTTGAGAGGCATGAAATGGTCATCCATCTTGCCGCTCACGGCCAAGGCCAGATTTTTCCAGTAACCATGAAACGGCGTCGACATGACCGCGATGCCGCCCGGCTTCACCAGATCGTACATGGTGGCCGAGAAAGTCTTGGGATCATAAACGTGCTCCACGACCTCAAGGCTTATCACCGCATCGAAGGTCCCATACCGGCTGGAAAGATCTTCGTAACCGGAGCCAATTTCCAGCGGAAGATCGGGGTGGGCCGTTCTCGCTTTGGCAATTCCGTCCTCGGATGGATCGACACCGATGACATCATAACCCTTTCCCGCAAGCACGGCTGCAGCACCGCCGGCACCACAGCCGAGGTCGAAGACCGACGTTTCGTTTGCCTGCTGGAAACTGTTCTCGAGAACATCGACAACGGCTGGCAAAATGTAAGAATGGGCGGTCGCCGGCTTGGCGTGTACATAGGTCGTCGCGTCTAGTTCGATAGACATTTTAACTCCTGAAGATGTGAGCCCGCCAACACAATAATACGCAACGCAATCGTACGGCGGACTTTGACGGCAGTGTGGTGTCGTTGTGGTATTAACGTGATTAGCGCCGAAGGCGCTCCTGGCAGCTGGTGCCGCCGGTCGATTTGCGGTGCCGATCATGACGCAGATCCCCAGCTGTTGATCGGCCGTTAGACCAAGGTCGCCTTCGTCTCAGGGACGGTTGATCGACAGGGTAGCAAAGAGATGCAGAGAACGTGCCGCAATTCAGCTTGTCCCATCGCAGGTCAAAAACAATCGCTAATTCGACGGCGGCCTTGTAGCTATTTAAAGTAAACAATGCAGGAAATACCCTTAACGGCTGTGATTCTAAATAAATAATTCGGTTTCTTTAGGGATAACTCAGTTAGATGGGGCTTGAAGTTTGCATTTTGCTAAGATTATACACAAGTTAAATTCGAATTATCCAATTTGAATTTAAAAAAGACGAAAGCTCTTCGCATTCGTGCAAATACGTGTAGATTAACAGCGTCCCTGTCACAACGAGCCTGATGCGAGCGCATGGCGGATATGAAACAGAATTTAACTTGCAGGCAAGCCCTCGCCAGTGCGTTCCAGGCCCTGACAGACGAGGCCGTGAAAGCCGGCTGGTCGGAGGGCGATGTCGCACTTGCGCTTGCGGAAATTGCCGAGGAGCGTGTGATCGAGGTAACCGCCAAGGTGATCATGGAAGGCTCCATTCACCCCCAGTTCGCCGCCGCTGGCCGCCACACCGGCTAATCTCACAACAACAATCCCGCCGTCTTCGCCGCAGTGATGAAGGAAGCCTGTGCTGTGCGCGGGCTGCGCAGCCCGTCGAGTGCATCCAGGCAATGCTGGCGCGCAATGCGATAATGGCGCCCACGCTTACTTGGCCATTGTTTGAGATATTCGACGGCTTCCCAGACGGTGGAAACGATCAGGCTGCTATCTGGGGCAAAAATTTGTTCCCTGATTTTGTTCCGTGGAAATTTGCGTAGTTGCTAAAGTTCAAGCCGTCGCGCATAATCATTTTGCTGGTTGCGGAGGGCGGCCGGCAATGCAAGCGTGAATGCGTTTGCCCTCGGAGGAAATGCGGCGTGATGTTGCGATCATCAATCCATCCGCATGATTTACCGTTGTTTTCGGAAGATCTCGATCTGCTGTCGCAAGTGCTCGACAAGGTCTGCGAGGACCGCGGTCTTGTCAGGACGACGCCCGAAGCCGAGCGGATCGGTGCGGTCATCATTCAGCTCTACAGGCAGGGCGTCAAGGACGGCGGCAAGCTCGCCGATCTGGCCAAGACCTATCTCTGACGCTCAGTTCTGCTCGATCGAGACACCGTTCTTGCCGATGCTCATCTCGATCCCCTGCGGCTTGCTCTCCTCACGGTAGATATAAGCGCCGAGGCCGATAACGGCGACGACGAGAACGCCGATGATGACGTAGAGACCATTGCTGCGGTTCAACTGACTGCCCCTCAATATCCTTTAGGACAGCGGAAACGGCCGAACGCCTATTTGGTTCCATTAATGCAGATCGCCGGGAAGTGTGCAGCGGTTCCCGGATAACGACATGCATAAAAACAAGGAGCTAAAGCGCGTCGTATGAATCAAGTTAACTGCGACGCGCTTTAGAATAGCGATTTTAAGCCGCGTCGGCCTAATTCTGAAGGCCCATTCTAAATTGAAGAGTTAGAACACGATGCTGTCCGAAAACCGCGCAGTTTTCGGCACCATGCGCTAATCGTCATTGGCGGCGTTGAGGTTCTCCGGCCGGATACCGTCGTCGCTGGACGTACGTGCGCGCAATCGAATGCCGGGGCCGCCTTCATCCTGGTTGCCGCTGGACAGGAAGATGATGCCCTGCGCCTCGAGCGTGCTGCGAACATCAAACAGCGCGTGCGGCTCGCCCGCAAATTCGCCATTTTCCAGCGCCGCTACGGTCTCGATCGGCAAGCCACTTGCGGCGGCGAGCTCTTCGATACTCATTCCGATCATCGCCCGCGCGCCACGTATCTGTGTTGCTGTTATCATACCGCAAAATCTAGCGCATTCACCGTAGTTCTCAAGTGGCGCGAGCCGATCATGCGTCCTTCAATTTTACACCAAATAGATCGTCGTGCATGCGCTCGACCGCGACCCCCATTCCTCCCATCAGCGCGGCGCGGTTCCCAAAGCGGCTGATTTCGATGCGCGGCGGATAAGGCGTGCAACGCGGCAGGAAACCCCGGATCGCATTTACAAGTTCGGGTCTTGCACCGATGCTGCCGCCGGTGATCACCAGTTCAGGATCAAGCGTTGCTCCGATGGCCGCAATGGCGACTGCGACCAGCCTTGCCGTCTCTTCAATTGCCGCCACGGCGCTTGTCTCTCCCGCATTGAAGGCGGCGAAGAGGTCGGCCACGGTGGATGCGTTGCGCCCGCCGAAACCCGTGTAGCGACGAAGCATCGCGACACTGCCGACCGCGCTCTCAAATGTTCCAAGCGTAAACCCGCCAGGATCGAAAGCGTCTCCGCCGATCGGGAGATAGGCGATTTCGCCGGCCGCGCCACGCGCGCCGCGCAGCAGAGCACCATTGGCGATAATGCCCATGCCGACGCCGGTTCCGAGAGCGATGAAAGCAAAATTGCCGGTCTCGACACCGTGTCCCCGCCATCGCTCCCCTTGCGCCGCCAGGTTGACATCGTTTTCGACGATCACCGGCACGCCCATCCTATCGCTGAAGACCTGCCACAGATTCATGGCGTCGATGCCGGGAATGTTCGGTGCCACATTGATATGGCCGGTGGCGGGATCGAGCACGCCGGGACTGCCCAGAACGACGAGACGGAGCTTGTCGGCGGTCGTTCCGACAGCAAGCGCCAGTTCAACGATCACATCGCTGAACTGATTGACGAGATGCATTCCGCCCCGTGGGTCGGTGGCCACTTTGGTTTCGGCGACGACGTTGCCCAACAGATCGCAGATCGCCGCAGCAATCTTGGTGCCACCGAGATCGATGGAGACAGCCAGTCCTGCTCGTGCATTGATTTCATAGATGATCGCATTCCGGCCGGGTCGACCGTCGGTCTGTCCGATCGGTTTCAGCCAACCATCATCTTCAAGGTCGCGCACGACATCGGAAATCGTCTGTTTTGACAAGCCGGTCAGCTTGGCAATATCGGCGCGGGAGATCGACCCGCTGGCCAACACGGTGCGGATCACGGCATTGGTTGAAATTTTTCGTGCGATTGGAGTCTGTACGACAGAAGAGGTCATTGCTATCCGGCCAGCTCGTTGCAATTAGTTCGGAGCACATACTTAATTAGCACGATATTGGCTTTCCAATATCGCGAAAGGCGAGATCTGAAGCTCTATCTGATCATCTCTACCGGTTTTCAGTACACTACAGCTCTCTCTTTGTCTACGTCCTTGACAAACGGAAGGCTACCTGTAGGCTGGGATCAATTGCGGGGATTGCCAATGATAAAGCCCTCGACTGATGGACAGCTTTTCGCCGAAGAGGGCGTTTTATTGCCTGTAATGGCGCCACGCCTTCAGGCGGATGTTCATCCGGATGGATACGCTGATCTTGCTCTCTGGGGCGCCGGCAGTCTGGGGCGTGTGAGATTTTCTGCCGTCGGGGGGCCTTATACCTATGCCCCGAACCGAATGGTCTGCGAACATGGCGGCGTATTCGTCGCGCAGTCGCTGCCGGTGATGTTGATCAGAGGCGTGCGTCTCCAGGGTGTATATCCGGCGCGCCGTTGCGCCTGGTGGCATGAGCCGGATGAACAAGGCGCAAGCGCGAGGCTCACTCGGACCGATCATCGGCGAATTTTCGAAATGGGCTGGGGTGTGCTCATCGTGGACGCTCTCGGCTCGGATCTTCGGATTGCCGTCGGCGCATCGAGAGGCGAAGCCGAGAAAGCTCTCAGCCTCACCAGCCAGGCCATCATTACGGAAGCCGCTGAATATGTTGCACGTTGTGATCTGACGCCCGACGCCGACGCGCTGATGCGCAGCATGGTCAGCCAGGGGATACATGCCGCCCTTTCCAGCATCAGACGTGATGAACACGGCGCCTTCGCTGGTCTTGCCGCAGGGCAGGCCTATAGTGCTCCGGCGCGGACCTATTACCGCGATGGCTATTGGACGATGCAGCCTCTTCTGACGCTTGCGCCGGAGGCGGTGCGCGACGAGATCCGGCTGCTCGCCAAGGGGGTCCAGCCGGATGGAGAAGCTCCAAGCGGCGTAATCTTGACCGGGCCTGCGCAGTCAGAGGCTTGGCAGCGCTTTGTCGCCGACAGCAAGGCCAATCCCAAAACCCACAAGAGGGCGGTTCCGGAGTACCACAACCGTCCGCAAGATTGGTGGAGCGACCACTTCGACAGCCCGCTCTTCTTTATTCTTTTCATTGACGACTATTTCAGCGCAACGAAAGATACAGCCGAGGTGCAACGGCACTGGCCGATCGTCAAGGCAATCGTGGAGCGTTATCTCAGCATGGCCGGTCCTGGCAGCGTTCTGCCGCTGAAGCCGCGCAACGACCGAGACTGGGCGGACAACGTCTATCGTGAGGGTCTGGTCTCTTACGATCTGGGTCTTTTCGTAGGCGCCATGGACGCGGTGGCAAGGCTTGGAGACAGTCTCGATCCGACGCTTGCCGAACGCGCACGCAAGACCGTAAATCTTGCCCGCGAAGAAATCGAAGCCAAGCTCTATGTGCCGACAACGGGAGGATATGTCGACTATGGAACGCCTGGCGCTTTTGTCGAGGATCATCTGGCTCTCGACAGCCTGACCTTGTCGCGATTTGCTGCGATTTCCGGGCAGAAGGCGGTTGGCTTGCTGAGAGCATTTGAAACGAGACTCGAAACGCGCAACAATCAGGAGCAGCCCTATGGCAGCTGGGGTGTGATGTGCGCCTATCCGCCATTCAAACGGCCAAGCGATCTGCGATCCAAGACGGCTTTTCCCTACCGCTACCATAACGGCTCGGACTGGCCGTATTGGGATGGCGCCTATGCCGAAGAACGCCTTCGCCACGGACTTGGCGGTGCGCGCTATGCACTGACACGCTGGTGGGAAACCTGCCTCGAGAATGGCTGGATCGGTGCGGTGGAATATTTCTCCCCGCCTTACGGGCGCGGCTCCCTGCTTCAGGGCTGGAGTGCCATGCCGGCGGCAGTTGTTTTAAAATACGGGCTTGACGCCGCAAATGCGGAGCCAATCTCATGAGCATGACGGCTCGCTCGGTTCTAAAGCAATTCCAGCAAAAGCGTGCAGCGGTTTTGCGGGGAAAAGCGCGACCCGGTTTGGCCAGGGAATTGCGTGAAAATAACGAGCTAGAGCATTTTCGTGATTCGAAGAAAAACGGAAATGCTCTAGTCGGATCCCTCATCGATCCGCATGGCGAAGGCGACGGAACCGTCCCGTTCGAGTTCGGAAAAACCAAGATGACGGTAGAAACCTCTGGCGCGTTCGTTGTTTGGATCGACCCCGAGATGCACAGCCTTTACCCCGTGATTGCGAAGCGCCTGAAGCTCGGTGCTGATCATCCTGCGCCCCCAGCCGCCTGCCTGAAGTCCGGGAAGAATGTTGATGTGAAGATGCGCGGGATAATCGTTTTGAAGCCACGTCGTTCCGCTTCGCGGATTTTGAATTCGCTCGATCACATCGGCGTCGCGCGGATGGCTGGGTGTCAGTCCGGCGATCTCTCGGCGGACGAACGGCCACCAGTGTGTCGCCAAGTCTTTGTCGAACCCGCCGGTATCGGCCGCTCCGACGACATAGCCGACCGGCCGGTCGCCCTGAACGAGAACAAAGGCAAGGTCTCTGGCAAACTTGAGATAGGGTACCGACCAGATGTAACCGGGCAGATGCGGGTCGCTATAAAGCGCGCTGGCATCCTCGCCGCCATTGGCGGTTTTCAGGCAGATGTCGAAAAGAGCTTCGACATCCGCTTCAATCGCCGGGCGGATGAAGCAGTTGCTGTCCATACCTTTGCCACCTCCTGCGTGGCGCTTTGTCATTGTAGGTCGCGAGAGAGACTCATGCATTGACGATTACCTCAGATTCGCAGGCCCGGCAAAGGTCTGGAAGGAAACGTTCGGCCGGTGCCAGGCGCAAGGCTCGGATGGGGAGTGGAGAATAAACCAAGTGAGGTGGAGCAGATGAATAGAACCGTGAAATCGATCAGCATACTGCCGGCATACCGATTGAAAGCAGCCGTCGCGCTTGCAGGCGCGGCGCTTATGAGTTTCGGCCTTTCCGCGGCCCGCGCCGACGATCTGGCTGTGTGGGATGACCAAACCTTCGAAGGCCAGAGCGCGGTTATCGAGCAACTGAATAAGGAGTTCGAAGCCGCCCATCCCGGTGTAACGATCAAACGCACCGCCCGCACCTTCGATGACATGAAGCTGACGCTGAAGCTTGCGGTTTCGGCAGGGGATGGCCCTGTCATCACCAAGGTCAACCAGGGCGCCGGCGACATGGGCGCGATGATCAAGGAAGGTTTGCTCCTGCCGGTTGACGAGTACATCAAGACATATGGCTGGGATAAGCGGCAGTCGGATTCCGTGCTTGCTCGAGACCGCTGGGATGGGCCAAAATTCGGGGTCGGCAAGACCTACGGCATATCGGGTCTCGGCGAGATCGTTGGCCTCTACTACAACAAGAAGATCCTCGACGACGCAGGCGTTAAACTGCCGCAGTCCTTCGAGGAGCTTTTGGCTGATCTTGATAAGCTGAAGGAAAAAGGCGTCGCGCCCTTCATGATGGGCTCGGCAAAGCAGCATCTCGCCCTGCACATGATCGGTGCCATCGATCAAGCGCATATCGACGCGGCCAATCGCGGCGAACTTGATGACCTGATTTACGGCAAGGGCGGTTCCTGGAACACCAAGGGCAATATCGAATCCGCCAAACTCGTGCAGAGTTGGGCACAGGGAGGCTATTTCTATCCTGGTTTCGAGGGCATCTCGGGTGACGACGCCGTCCAGCTCTTCATTTCCGGGCAGGGCGCGTTCCTGATCTCCGGGACCTGGTATTTCGGCGACATGCAAAACAATCCGGATATCGGCTTCATGGCCATTCCCGCTCCGAAGGGCATTTCCAAGCCCATGAGTGTCGGAGGCGTGGATCTTGCCTGGGCGATAACGAGCCTTGCCAAAGACAAGACAAAGCAGGACTTGGCCGGCGAGTATATCGACTACATGGTTTCGGAAAAGGCCGCTGAAAGCTGGGCCAATGCCGGCTACCTTCCCGCAACATCGCTCCCGGCGGATGCAAAGCCCAAGCTCACGCCGCTCCTGACCTCTGGCATCGAGATGTGGAAAACACTCAATGCCAACGATGCACTCGGCCATTACCCCGATTGGTCAAGCCCGACGATGCTGAAGACGATAGACGACAACACGCCACTTCTCTTGTCCGGCAAGATCACGCCCGAAGCCTTTGTCGATGCCATGGACAAGGATTATCAGGCGTACTTGAAGGATAAGAAATAAGGAGCACGGACGCTGGTCGTGATCGCCAGCTCGGTGGTCACGACCGCCAGCTCGGCGGTCCAACCGGCGTCCCGTTCGCCACGTTAAAATGAGCGCTGCGAGTTCACGCCTTGCTGCGCGATGACCAGAGCTTTGGCTTCATGGAGTACTGGATGAAACGCTCCGCACTTGATGGAACGCAACATACCAATTTCATCTATTTATTGCCTGGATTGCTGCTTTACGCGGCGTTTGTCTTTGGACCGATTGTCGCGGCTTTGGGATTGAGCCTGACCAGTTGGGACGGCTTGAGCATGCCGAGGTGGGTTGGCCTCGGTAATTATGCCGATCTCTTTTCCGACAGCCGTTTTTACATCGCCTTGCGTAACAACGCCGAGCTCATGATCTTCTACTGTGTTCTGCCGCTCGTGCTCGGCATAACGCTTGCTGCCTGCGTCTGGAATCTGAAGCAGCGCGAACAACTCGCGCTCAGAACGTTCCTGTTTCTGCCCTATATCATGCCGACTGCCGTGTTGGGCATCATCTGGGCATGGCTCTACAATCCTGCATTCGGCCCGTTCAATCAGTTTCTCAGAGCGATAGGACTGGGCAGGTTCGCATTACCGTGGCTCGGAGATTTCAATTTTGTGCTTCCCGCGGTCGGGATCGTTGCCACATGGTATTTCTTTGGTTTCTGCATGGTCATCTTCCTCACCGGAATTCAGCGCATCGACCCGTCGCTGTTCGATGCTGCCAAGGTCGATGGCGCTTCGGCGCGAAAGACATTTTTCTGGATAACGCTGCCGCTTCTCATGCCTGAGATAAGGGTGGTTTTGCTTCTGACGGTGATAGCATCGATCAAAAGCTTCGACTTGATTTTTACAATGACCCGCGGCGGACCGGCAAACGCGACCCTCGTGCCGAATATCTACATGTATCAGCTCGGCTTCGAGCTCAATCGGTTCGGCGCTGCGGCGGCCATCGCCATTGTCGGCGCGTTGCTGACATTCGCAATCAACTATGCAATTCACCGGCTGGTCGGCTCTAGAAGCAAAGGAGTGGCTTGATGAGCCGTTCGTCCAACATCCCCGCCGCGCTCTTCCTTCGCCTTCTCCTCTGGCTTCTTGCTTTCGTAACGATCACGCCGTTCCTGCTTCTGCTGCTGACGTCGATAAAGAGCAAGGCTGACGTTCTCAGGGGTGCTTTCGCATTGCCGGCCTACCCGCATTTCGAAAATTATGTCGATGCCTGGAATGCCGGACATTTCAACATCTACTTCTGGAATTCGATCATCGTTGTCATACCCGTCGTTGCAGTAAGCGTCTTTCTAGGCCTGCTGACCGGTTTTGCCTTTGCCTACCTGTCATTCCCGCTCCGGCGCACGCTGTTCGCGATCCTGACGCTCGGCATGATGGTGCCGGCCGAGGCCTTCATCATCCCGCTTTACTATGAAATGCGATACCTTGGGCTGATCAATACCTATGCGGCGCTTATTATCCCGCAGATCGCCATGTCGATACCGTTCTCAACGATCTTCCTCGCCAGTGCGATGCAGCAATTGCCGGAGGAAGTTCTCGAAGCGGCGGTCCTCGACGGCGCCGGACGCTTTCATATCCTTCGCAAGATCGTTATCCCGCTGATGATACCGGCAATGTCGACACTGGCGCTGTTCCTGTTCATCTGGACCTGGAACGAGTTTCTCATTCCGTTCATTCTGGTCAACGACGACGCCTATCGGACGCTGCCCCTCGGCATGCTGTTTTTCCAAGGGCGTTACACTGTCAACACGCCAGTTCTGACCGCCGGCGCGGTGATCGTGATTTTCCCGCTCATCCTGACGTATCTGGTTTTCCAGCGGCGGTTTATCGCCGGCTTGACGGCGGGCGCGACGAAATAGACTGCGACATTATCGGAGCTATGGCCTCCGGCCACGCCTGTGGCGCACTTCTAGTGCCGCACAGCCCCAGACAGTGCCGAGCAGCAGATAGACATGGCGCCAGTGGTCGATATCGATGACGTTGCCGATCGTCGCATGGCCGAGAACCGAGATCCAGGCGATCATCAGGAAGGGTTGCCACGGGCGGTCGAGCAGCAGGTATCGGAAGCCGAGCGCAAGCGTCCAGATGAGCATGCCGACATAGCTAACGAAGCCGAGCCAGCCATAGGTGGTGAGCGATTTCAGCCAGATATTGTGCTCGTCCTCGGGAAACATTGTGCCGAACACCAGCGGGCCGATGCCGAGCGGGCGCTCCATCATCATGGTGAAGCCGATCCGGTGGCGCTCGAAACGGCCGAGATGCTCGCCGTCATATTGCTGCACTAGCTGGGCGCGCGCCGAAAACAGTTCGGCGACCTTCGGAATCTGCAGCGCCACCAGCAGCGAAGCGACCAACATGATGATCGCCGCCAGCGACAGCACCAGCACCCTGAGGCGAAAGGCGCCGCTGCGCTCCTTGAGCAGCATGATGAAGATCAGCAGCCCCACGCCGAGCGCGAACAGACCCCAGGCGGCGCGGGAAAAGGACAGGAAGATGCCGAGCGCAAGTACGAGCAAGGCGGCAGCCTTCAGCGGTGATTTCTTCAGGTCGCCCACCAGAATGCCGTGGACGAGATAGAGTGATGGCGGCACCAGGAAGGGGCCGAAGACGTTCGGGTCCTGGAAGGCGCCCTTGGCGCGGTCATAGAGTGTGAAGATTTCCGCGCCTGGAAAGGCATGGAAATAGCCGAGTATGCCGAGCGCTGAGGTGGCGACGGCGGCGAAGGTCCAGGCGTTGAAGATCAGCGGCAGCCGCTTGTGGCTATCCTCGATAATCGCTGCGTAGAAGACCGCCGTCAGCGCCAGGAAGGTCGACACCGCAATATACATCGGCCCTGTCGCCAGATCCTTCATCTGCGTCAGCGACAGCATGCCGCCGATATTGAAGGTGAGCAGCAGGGCAAGCAGCGGCGCCACGCCGCGCGAAATCCTGAGGCCCAGGATGAACCAGAGGCCGATCAACCCCGCCATCCAGAGTTCGTAGGGTGCCGGCTCGTCGATCACGAAACCGGAAAGGAAGACGCCGAAGGCGACGAAGGCCGAGCCGATCAGGCGCAGCGTCATCCGCTGCGGCTGGGCGACACGCGGATATGTCGCCTCGATCGCGGTCAATAGGCGTTTTCCGTATTGAGCAGCCGGATCGGCGTCAGGAACAGGATCTTGAGATCGAACCAGAGCGACCAGTTCTCGATGTAATAGAGGTCGTATGCGGTGCGGAACTTGATCTTCTCGTCATTGTCCACCTCACCGCGCCAGCCATTGATCTGGGCCCAGCCGGTGACGCCGGGCTTGACGCGGTGGCGGGCGAAATAACCCTCGACGACATCGCCGAAGGCGCGGTCGCGGGCTTGGGCGAGAACCGCATGCGGGCGCGGCCCGACCAGCGAAAGCTCGCCCCTCAAGACATTGAAAAACTGTGGCAATTCGTCGATCGAGGTCTTGCGGATGAAGCGGCCGACGCGGGTGACACGCGGATCGCCCTTGGTGACCGCGGCCTTTCCCGTAGGGTCGGCCATGTTGGTGTACATCGAGCGAAATTTGAAGACGTTGATGATTTCGTTGTTGAATCCGTGGCGCTTCTGCATGAAGAAAACCGGGCCTTCGGAGGTTGCCTTGATGGCAATCGCCGTCGCTACCATCAGCGGCCAGAGCAGCGCCAGCGCGACGACGGTGAAGAAGATGTCGAAGCCGCGCTTGGCGACGGAATCCCAGTCGCGGATCGGCATCTTGAAAATGTCGAGCATCGGCACCGAGCCGACATGCGAATAGGCGCGCGGCCGGAAACGCAGCCGGTTGGCATGCGCGGCAAGGCGGATATCGACCGGCAGAACCCAGAGCTTCTTCAAAAGGTCGTAGATACGCGCCTCGGCCGAAAGCGGCAGAGCGATGATCAGCATGTCGATGCGCGTCAGCCGCACGAATTCGACGAGTTCGGCCACGGTGCCGAGCTTCGGATAGCCTGCGACCATGATCGGCGAGCGCTTTTCGCCGCGATCGTCGAAGATGCCGCAGATGCGGATGTCGTTGTCATCCTGCTGTTCGAGGATGCGGATCAGGTCCTTGGCCGGCTCACCGCCACCGACGATGACGGCGCGGCGCTCCATGATGCCGTTGCGCGCCCAGTTGCGGATGCCGTAGGTGACGAGGAAACGCTCGGCGGCAAGGAAGAGCGCGCCGGCTGCAAACCAGGGTATAAAGGCGTCGACGACCATCGCCCATGTGCTGCCGCGAACCAGAGCGAACAGGCCGACGGTCAGGAGAAGCGCGATCGTCCACGAAGCCAGAATGCGCGGGATCAGCCGCAGCTTGGCCCGAAGCGCTGGGATGGTGTAGGTGTCGGCAAGCTGGAGGCCGATGACGGTCAAGGCCGAAGCGATCGCCGCCATGCCCGCCCGCATCCAGGAGGAATCATGGCCGTCGCCGGGCCAGAAAGTGTGAACGATCAGGGCGATCGCGAAGAGCGCCAGGAATTCCAGCAGCCGCAATTGCCCGATGATGATGACAGGCGAATTGGTTCCATCGCGGAACTGTTCGGCGATCTGCCGGGCATAGGGGTTGATTTCGGTCGGGCCGGAAGGTTTTTCCTGACCCGCGTCGCCGCGCACCTCGATGTCGGAGACCTGCTTGCGCAGTGCTTCCACGTCGAATTGATCGCCTTTTTCCAGCTTGTTCATGGGGCTTTTTCGCTCGTTGTCACCAAGCGAAATACCAGAAAGCCCCTAAGAAATATTTACGAGGCGGCGGGCATTGCTTGACGGTCGGCGGCACCGACGAGTTCATGGTACAATTTCAGGACATCGCGTGCCATGACGGCGGAGGAAAACACCGCCTTCACCGCCTCGGGCTTCGGCATCGTCCTGGCGTGCCAGTCGGGTGTGCTCAGCGTTTCCGCCATGACGCGCGCGAGATCGTCGGAATTCCCGGCCTCCACAAGGGCTGCGCTGTCGGCGCCGAGCACCTCGGGAATGCCGCCGACACGGCTTGCGATGATCGTCTTGCCGGCGCCGAGCCCTTCGAGCACGATATAGGGCATGGCTTCGGCGCGCGAGGGAACGACAAGGTTCTGCGCCATGGAGAAGGCTTCGTGGACCCGCATCGCCGGTAGCATGCCGATGCGTTTGCCGAGGCCGCGCTCGACCATCATCTCGCGGTAGCGATCGCGATCCGGCCCGTCGCCGATCATCAGTGCCGACAGCGGCCTGCCGAGCAGCCGTTCGGTCTTGGCGAAGGCATCGACAAACAGATCGGGACCCTTGAGGTCCCGGAGCATTCCCACATAGATGAAATGCACCGCATCCGAGCGGGTCGGGATCGGCTCGAAATCGCGCTCGGCGATACCGTTATAGATCAGTCTCGTCTTCGTCCGCGGCTTACCCACTTTGCGCGCATAGGTGTCGCGCTCGTATTCGCAGATGAAGACCAGCGCATCGGTGAAATATTCCTGCAGGCGCTCCATACTGAGGACGAACTGTCCACTGAACGAGGAACGCGAATAATGCAGGCTTCCACCATGCGCGGTGTAGAGGCGGGCTACGCGATACCTGTTCACCCGCAACGCTGAGCCGGCAAGTCGCGCGAGCACGCCGCCCTTGGCGCCGTGTCCGTGCAGCACATCCGGCCGCAAACTTTTGATTTTCTTGTATGTATCCCACATCGTCGCAATATCTGACGGACTGATCGAGCGCCGGATCGGCACGCGTGTCAGGCCGAGCGAGAGATAGGGACGGATATCGTCGAACAGGCTGTCCTCGTATTCGCCGCCAGTCGAGCTGTCACAGAGGATGCCGATTTCATGACCGGCCTTGCTGTGCTCCTCGACGAGGTCGCGGACATGTCGGAAAATCCCGCCGACCGGCGACCTGAAGCAATGGAGGATGCGGAGCGGCTGCTGTTCTGCCATCATTCAGAAGAGCCGTTCGCGAACATAGATCGTGTCGCCGGCGATAATCGGCCCCGATATGTTGATGCGGCCGGTCAGCACTCGTCCGTTGATCTTGCGGGTGACGTCGACCATGCTCTGGTTGGCGCGGCCGGTAAAGCCGCCAGCGACCGCGATAGCATTCTGCACCGTCATGCCGGGGACATAGGCATACTGGCCGGGTTGGCCGACTTCGCCCATGAGAAAGATCGAACGGTAGCGATCGACATCGATGGTGACGTCGGGATCGCGAAGATAGCCCTGTTGCAGTTTCTGAGCGATTTGCCCCGAGAGCTGCTGCAGAGTTCGGCCGCGGGCAGGGACCTGGCCGATGAGGGGGAAGGCAATATAGCCGGCCTGATCCACCGTATAGGTGTTGGTCAGGCTCTGCTGGTCGAAGACGGTAACGCGCAACCGATCGCCGCTGTCCAGCGTATAGGGCTGGATAGTCGCCTCGTTGAAGGCCTTCGGAGCCGGCTTGTACGTCGTGCAGCCGCCCAATGCTGCCGTCATGGCTGCAAGGCTCAGGGCCAAAAGGATCTTGGGCTGGACGACAGACATCCGTTTGTGCTCACAGAAAATGAACTCGGTAGAGCCGTTATCGATCCGTTAGGGTTAATGCCCGGTAAAGGCCGCTTGCAATTTCCTGGTTTCTTTCATCGCTCCTTAGAACAGGATGATCTTAGGCCGGATCGGCCTCAGATCTGAATCCTGTTCTAAATTAAAAGTCAGAGCATGATGTCGCCCAAAACCGCTCACACTTTTCGGCATCATGCTCCGCTCATTACTCCGCAAGATTGCCATTAACCGTTGAGTTACCATGGTCGTTTACGCTTGCGGCACCTTTGTTGTGGAGTAAGAGCATGTCCGGCGTAGCGCGTGATCAGGATGTGGACATCGACCTCGGCCAGTTGGTCCGCGCCGTCTGGGCGCGCCGTCTGCGGATTCTGGCGATTACCCTCGTGGGGGCGGGCGTCGCCTTTACAGGCGCCAAGATCATGTCGCCACAATTTCGCAGCGAAACGCGCATTCTGATCGAACCCCGCGCGCCGGCCTTCGCCAGCACCCAGCAGGCCAACGACGCCAGCGCCGGTCCGCTGATGGATGAGCTGAATATCGCCAGCCAGGTGCAGCTGCTGCAATCGGCCGATCTTCTCAAGAAGGTCATCAACGACCTGAAGCTCTATAACCTGCCGGAATTCGACGATGCAGCCGACGGCTCGGCGATGAGCAGCATCCTGGTGAAGCTGCATCTGAAGAAGAACCCGCTGGAGAATCCGCCGGAAGAGCGAGTGATCGATGCCTTCGTCGAACGCCTGCAGGTCTACCAGGTGCCGGGTTCACGCGTCATCGGCATCAGTTTTACTTCGAAGGACCCGAAGCTCGCCGCCGCCATTCCGAACGCCATGGCCAATGTCTATCTTTCGACGCAGAGCGGCGCCAAGCTCGATTCCAATTCCGAAGCGACGCGCTGGCTGGAGCCGGAGATCGAAGGCCTGCGTGGCAAGGTCAGCGAAGCCGAGAAGAAGGTCGCTGAATATCGCACCTCCCACGGGCTGCTGCAGACCAACGGCACGACCACCTTTCCGGCCCAGCAGCTGAACGATATCTCTGCTGAGCTGACCCGTGTGCGCGGCGACAAGGCCAATGCCGAGGCGAGGGCGCAGGCGGTGCGCAATGCGCTGTCTTCGGGCGAGGCCTCCGACACGCTGCCGGACATCATGTCGTCCCAGGCGATCCAGCGGCTGAAAGCGACGGAATCCGGCCTGCAGTCGCAGATTTCAGACCTGCAGACCAGCCTTCTCAACAATCATCCGCGGCTGAAAAGCCTGCGTGCCCAGCTCTCCGATATCCGGGCTCAGATCCGCCAGGAGACCCAGAAGATTCTGGCGAGCATCGACAACGAATCCAAGGTCGCAGATCTGAGAGCGAGCGAGCTTGAGCGGCAGTCGGATACGGTGCAGGCCAATAGCGCTCGCGCCGGTGAAGACGAGGTCGGTCTTAATGCGCTGGAGCGCGAGGCGACCGCCCAGCGGCAGCTGCTCGAAACCTATCTGGTGCGCTACCGCGAGGCTGCCTCGCGCGCCGACAGCAATTCGAGCCCAGCCGATGCCCGTATCGTTTCCAAAGCCATCGAGCCGGTCGATCCCTATTTCCCGAAGGTGGTGCCGATCGTCGTCGTCGCGACCGTTGCGACATTGATCTTGAGCGCCATCGTCACCATGCTGGCCGAACTTTTCAGCGGCCGGGCGCTGCGTGCCGTCGATGCGTCCCGTGAGGCGATCGAGGCCGAAACGCTCGTCGAGGACAGGGATACCCCGCAGGCCGCTCCCGTTATCGCTGTCGTCAGAAAGCCCGTCCGGCCGAGCATGCTCGCCGTGGTCGCCGACGAAGATCCGGTCGAGGACGTCAAGGCTGCCGAGGCGGCGCCGGAGGACGAGAACGAATTCTCAATCGCCTCGGTTGCGGATTATCTCGCAGGCAGCCGGGCGCCGCTGGCAATCGCAATATCTCCGACTGGTGACAATGGCTCGGCGGCAACGGTTTTGCTGACCCGCATGCTCGCCGACGCCGGCCGCCGCGTCATCCTGATCGATATGACCGGTTCCGGTTATCCCACAGAATTGATGGCCGAGGACCAGGCCGCTCTTGGCGTCACCGATCTGCTATGCGGCGAGGCCGCTTTTGGCGACACGATCCACGGCGACCACCTTTCCGATGCCCATCTCATTCCCCAGGGCCAGAGTGACGTTCGCCGCGCCATGCGCGGTGTGGACCGGCTGTCGCTGCTGCTCGATGCGCTTGCCGCCGCCTACGACCTCGTGGTGGTCGAATGCGGTTCGGCCGATGTCGCCGGCGTCTCGCGGCTGACGCGCAGCCGCGACGTCGAGATCATTCTCTCCCTGCCGGAAGTCGAGGAGACGATCTTCGTTGCCCTGATGACGGAATTCCAGGCTGCGGGCTACGAGCGCGTCGTGTTGATGTCGGGTGGTGAAGCGGCGGAGCAGAGGCTCGGCCAGGCCGCCTAACGCATGCCGCGCAAAAGTGTGCCGCGGTTTTGCGGCAACGACATGCGTAAGACAAAGACCGCTTAGCCGAGCCGTGCTCGGATGCTCTGCGTGAACTTATAGAGCTTCGGGCGGGCCTTGATATGGGCCTTGCCGCGGGTGACGATCCGGTGCGCGGCGCCGGCGAGAACGCCGAACTGCGAGACCGGCAGCACCACGTCGTAATGCGCGGTCTCCACAGGCGCCCAGGAACGCTTGTAAGTCTGGTCGCCAAGGCCGAAATCGAACAGCGCCACGCCCTTGCCATGCAATCCCGAAATGGTCTGCCAATAGAGGAATTCGCCGGGGCTCGTATCCGGAACGAGCTCTTCGTCGATTGCGCCGAACTGGCAGATGATGTGGTCGCCCTTGCGCGAAATCCCTGAAATTGCGGCGACCCGGCCCTCATTCTCACTCTTGAGCCGCAGCACATGCATCTGCAGCCCGAAATACCGCCGGTCGTCATCCCGCTTGTCGATGAGGCCGTGCAAAAAGGCCCGCGTTTCCTTGTCGGCGAAGACGTCGGGCAGGCCGAGGCTGGCGAAGCGGGCGCTCTTCAGGCGGAAAAAGATATCGAGCAGACGGTGCTGTTCTTCCGAAGTCTCGGGGACAACGTATTCGACGCCGCCGGCCGCCTCGAGACGTTTCGATTGAACACGGAATTTCTTGCGTCGGTTCTTGGCGTTGAGCTGCTTCAGCGTGTCCTCGAAAGCGGGAAAGAACGGCAGCTGATAGGCATGATTCTGGTTCTGCACCATCGGCAGCCCCGCAAGCGGGGTCGGTCGTCCGCGCCATTCCAGCGGAATGTTCTGCAGCAGCAGCAGATCGGCCCGACCCTTGAGCGCCTGCTGCAGCTGACCGGCGAACTTGCCGGGATCGATGGTCCCGCCGGCCTCTGCAAAGCTCTCGGAGAACAGGCCGGTATTGATATTGCTGTGATCGGCGGCGATGAACTTCGCGGTCGCAAGCCCCCGAGACTTGATGATTTCGACCGGCAGAATGAATGCCGTCTGACCCGCATAGGTGCCTTTGAGGATCGCCAGCGGCCGCTGAAAGGCGCTCACCCAGGCGGCGCACCAATCATAGCTCTGATGGAGTGACTGGAGATTGTCGCGCTCCAGCGCTCGCCAGTCGTCCTCCAACGGCTGCATTGCGTCGAAGACTTCGATATCGACTTCGGCCATGGCGAGTTTCATGCTCAGCTGACGCAGGCGCGAAATGGCCGTTTGGGCCAGCGCCACGTCCTCCGACGGCTGTTCATGAACATCGAGCTTTTGCGTCTGCACGGGTGGTTTTCTCCGGTCAAGAATGCTGAACGGGAAGGTAGGTATGCCAGACGTATATTTGGTTTAACTGCACGCGTCGGGCGAGGTTTTCCGCCGATCACGGTTATTCGGCCGTTAATGGCCTATTGCTGCGGCGGTCCGGCCATCCATTTGATGATCACCATTGCCGGCAATACCCAGAGCAGGCCGGTGAGCAGGAAATAGAGCAGGTGTCCCCACCAGGGCGCGTTGCCGAGCGCTGCCACCGCGATCGTGTTCGCCACCAGCGCATAGACCAGCACGAGCACGACGATGAGGATCGTGCCGATGAATTTGCGGAGGCGAATGGGCATCGTTTATCTCTCGGCATGGACAGGGCGAGCCGGCGCGACGGCATGCCGCAAAGGTTCGGGGCTTGTTTTGCATGAGCCGGTGGGGCAAATCAACTGCCGGATAGAAGGAGACATCATGGCTGTCGCAAACCCGACCACGGAACAGGCGATCCTGAGCGAAGTGCGCAAGCAGGACCGCGACCGCCGCGCCTTGCGTTTCTGGCTTGGTTTCGTGCTTTTGGCGCTCTTCTGTCTCGTGCTCGTCGGTGGCGCCACGCGGCTAACCAATTCCGGCCTGTCGATCACCGAGTGGAAGCCGATCCACGGCGTCATCCCGCCGCTGTCGGCTGCCGAATGGGAGGAGGAATTTCGCCTCTACCAGCGCATTCCTGAGTTTCAGCAGTTGAACAGCTCGATGACCGTCGACGAGTTCAAGGGCATTTTCTGGTGGGAATGGGCGCACCGGCTGATCGCCCGTGGCATCGGCGTGATCTTCGCGCTGCCGCTCATCTTTTTCTGGCTGACGGGGCGGATTGAAAAGCGCCTGCGCTGGCCGCTCGTCGGCATTCTGGCGCTTGGTGGCCTACAGGGTTTTATCGGCTGGTGGATGGTGTCGTCTGGCCTGTCTGTCCGCACCGACGTCAGCCAGTACAGGCTAGCGACGCATCTCGTCATGGCCTGCTTGATCTTTGCCGGCTGCATGTGGATCATGCGCGGGCTTTCCAGGCATTCCAGCGATCCGGCGCCGGCGCGAAGCTCGCGCGGTTTTGCCGCCGCGATCGCCGTTTTCGCACTGTTCCAGATCTATCTCGGCGCGCTGGTGGCAGGGCTCGACGCCGGTTTTTCCTACAATACCTGGCCGCTGATGGATGGCGCCGTCATCCCGTCGGATCTGCTGATCCAGCAGCCCTTCTGGATCAACGCCTTCGAGAACCCGAAGACGGTGCAATTCATCCACCGCATCGGCGCCTATACGCTCTTCGCATTGACCTTGATCAACATGGTGATCGCGCTGCGCGCCGCACCATGGACCACCCATGCCCGCCGCGCCGTCGTGCTCTTCGCGCTGGTGACCCTGCAGGCCGCAGTCGGCATCGCCACGCTGCTGATGCAGGTGCCGCTTCACTGGGGCCTGCTGCATCAGGCCGGCGCCCTGGTGGTTTTCGGTTTCGCCGTCGCCAACTGGCGCGGCTTTTACGGCGAATATCCGCATGGGACGATGATCACAGAGCGCGATTGAATCATCCTGTTCTAACGCAGCACCCCATCGAGCAACGGCATGCCGATGATCGCGGCGGCGGCGATCAGGATATAGCAGGCGATGCGGAAGGTCCGCTCCTCGGCGAGTCCGAACAGTTTCGAGCCGCCGTAAAGCCCGACCGCATAACTCGGCAGGATGATGGCGGTCAGTGCGAAGACGGTGGGCACGAACAGTCCGCCGATATAATAGCTGATGGCACTGAAGACGGACGAGATCGAGAAATAGAGAACGACGTTCGCCCTGACGCGCGTGAAGTCGCTTTTGCCGCCAAGCCAGTAGGCGACAACAGGCGGCCCGCCGAGCTGCGCGGCGCCGCTGAAAAGCCCGGCGATTAGGCCGATGCCGCTGCTGAGTGCTGCCGAAGGCGCGCCGTGGTATCGCCATCCCGATGCGAGAAGCGCGAGTAGGGCGATCGCGATGATGGTAATGCTCCAGCGCAAAAGCAGCGGGTCGAGCAGCGCCAGCATCGCCGTGCCGGCCGGGACGCCGAGGGCCGCACCCGCCGCCATGACGAAGACCTCGGGTCGGTTGGCGCCGCGCCATGCGGGCGGGATCATCCCGACTGTCGCAATGCCGTCGATGACGAGCAGGATCGGCGAGACCAGCTTCGGCCCGACGATCGCGCCGGCGAGCGGAATGAAGATCAATGCGGCGCCGAAGCCCGAAAAACCGCGGGCGAGCCCGGCGACGACGGCGAACGCCATCAGCGCATAGATGCCATGGTCGGGCAGGGCGGCGGCAAACCAGGCGTGCACGCCGGCGATGAGCACATCGAGCGTCATGACGTCAGGAGGCGAGCATCAGGTCCATATTCTGCACGGCAGCACCCGAGGCGCCCTTGCCGAGATTGTCGAGCAGCGCCACCAGATTGACTTGCGAGGTGCCTGGCGTGCCGAAGACGAAGAGCTTCATCGTGTCCTTGCCTTCGAGCTCGACGGCGTTGATGCGGGGCAGGACCTTGCTTTCGGCGAGCGGCACGACGGTGACGATATCCTGGCCGGCATAATGGGCGACGAGGGCTGCATGGATGCTCTCCATCGTCGTGCCTTCGGCGAGGTCGCCGAGATGCAGCGGCACCTGGACGATCATGCCCTGTGCGAACTTGCCGACCGACGGCGAGAAGATCGGCGCGCGGTCGAGCAGTCCGTGCACGGTCATTTCAGGCACATGTTTGTGGGTCAGCGGCAGGCCGTAGAGGAAATGTGGTGCGGTGATCGCATCCGGGTGATCCGGGTTTTCCATCTGCGCGATCATCTGCTTGCCGCCGCCGGTATAGCCGGACACCGCGTTGACCGTCACCGGATAGCCGTCCGGCAGCATGCCGGCAGCACGCAGCGGCCGGATGAGGCCGATCGCGCCCGTGGGGTAGCAGCCGGGATTGGCGACAAAACGGGCCGCCTTGATCCTGTCGGCCTGCGCGCTGTCCATTTCGGCAAAGCCATAGGCCCAGCCGGAATTGACGCGGAAGGCGGTCGAGGTGTCGATGACGCGGACGTTATTGTTGGCCGAAACCATCTGCACCGCTTCCTTGGAAGCGTCGTCAGGCAGGCAGAGAATGGCGATATCGGTGCTGTTCAGCATGTCCTCGCGCATGGCCGCGTTGCGCCGCTCGGCCTCTGGAATGGACAGAAGCTCGACATCGCGGCGGCCAGCCATGCGCGTGCGGATCTGCAGACCCGTCGTGCCGTGTTCGCCGTCGATGAAGATTTTCGGTGCCATGTTAGACCTGCGCTTTCAATGGGTTCAGAAGGTTTCCGGATTCACTTTGGGATGATACGTCAGCCTTGTGACACGGCGATGGCGCGTCTCTCGGCATGAAGCCCCAGCATATACATCGCCACCGTTGCCCCCGCAATGGCGGTGATATCGGCATGGTCGTAGGGTGGCGACACCTCGACGACATCGGCACCGCGAATATCGAGCTGGTGCAGGCGCTGCAGCACCGAGAGGATCTTGGCGCTCGATGGGCCGCCGGCAACCGGCGTGCCGGTGCCCGGTGCAAAGGCCGGATCGAGGCAATCGATATCGAAGGTGAGATAGGCCGGCGCGCCGCGCGTATGCGAGATGATCGCCGAGGCGATATCGCCGGCGCTCATCTCCTCGACCTGATGACCATAGAGAATATTGACGCCGAAATCCTCCGGCGCATGGGTGCGGATACCGACCTGGATCGAGCGGTCGGGATCAATGATGCCCTCGCGGGCGGCCCGTGCCACGAAGGAACCATGGTCGATGCGCCGTTCTTCGTCGAACCAGGTGTCCTGGTGCGCGTCGAACTGCACAAGCGCGAGCGGCCCGTGTTTTGCCGCGTGGGCTTTCAGCAGCGGCCAGGTAACGTAGTGATCGCCGCCGAGCGTCAGCAGAAAAGCGCCGCTGTCGAGGATGACGTTGGCCTGGCGTTCGATGGCATCAGGCGTATCCTGATGATTGCCGTAGTCGAGCAGGCAATCGCCGTAATCGATGACGGCCATCTCGGTGAAGAGATCGCGGTTGAAGGGATATTGCGGATCATTGTCGAAGATCGCCGAGGCGCGCCGGATCGCTTGCGGCCCGAAGCGCGTGCCCGGCCTGTTCGAGGTCGCGGCGTCGAAGGGAATACCCCAGACGGCAACGTCGACGCCGGCGAGCTCCTTGGTGAAGCGGCGGCGCATGAAGGACAGCGCTCCGGCAAAGGTCGGGTCGCTGGCGGCGGAGGTGAGGCTGGTCGCCGTGAAGGCGTGGTCGATCGATCTGTTCGCCAAGTCATGCTCCTTTTTCGGTCGCAGAACCATTGTCGCGTCCGACGCCGGAGTGTCGGCGGCGGGATCCGCGCGGAGGAATTGGCCGATCCGCTCGCGCGCAGAAAGGGGTAGGCGAGGTGCGGAAAGATTTCAAGCAATCGTTCGGATGACGGCCGCTCGGTGTCATCGAGCGGCCGTCCTTTGGCCGTCTGCCCGTCAAGCCGGTTCTCGCAGGGACCACAATCCAGAAAGCGTTGTCAGCGCGGTCACACAGACATAACCCACGAGCGGCCAGGCGCTGTCGCCGCCGAGCAGAAGCACGAAGAAGGTTCCGGCAAAGCCGACGATGATGCTCTCGATGCAGAAATAGAGTGCGCCGCCGTTTGTTGCGGCCTATTTGTCCGCGGACTTGGTTGTTCCCATCACGCGCCCCTGACTTGGCTTTACTCTTCCCGAAGCGCTTTGCCGCGTTTCTATCTGCAGAACCCGATTGCGACAACGTCATGCCAGCACGCTTTCGCGTGGTTTAAACAGCGCAAAAGAAAAAGGCCGGGTTGCCCCGGCCTTCGTAATTCCGTCTGTCCGAAGCGATTAACGCTTGGAGAACTGGAACGAGCGGCGGGCCTTTGCCTTGCCGTACTTCTTGCGTTCGACGACGCGGCTGTCGCGGGTCAGGAAGCCGCCCTTCTTCAATACCGGGCGAAGGCCCGGTTCGAAGTAGGTGAGCGCCTTGGACAGGCCGTGGCGAACTGCACCGGCCTGGCCGGACAGGCCACCGCCGGCAACGGTTGCGATGATGTCGAACTGGCCGTCACGGGCAGCCGCAACGATCGGCTGGCGCAGGATCATCTGCAGCACCGGACGGGCGAAATATTCCGCGAATTCCTTGCCGTTGACGATGATCTTGCCGGAGCCCGGCTTGAGCCAGACGCGGGCAACGGCGTTCTTGCGCTTGCCGGTCGCGTAGGAGCGGCCGAGCGAATCAACCTTGCGGACATGGGCCGGAGCAGCAGCTTCGGAAACCGTGCCGAGATCCTTCAGGGAGGAGAGGTCAGCCATGATCAGGCGCTCCTTACGTTCTTTTTGTTGAGCACGGCAACGTCGAGGGCGACCGGCTGCTGGGCTTCATGGGGATGGTTGGCGCCGGAGTAAACGCGCAGGTTCTTCATCTGGCGACGGCCGAGCGGGCCACGCGGAACCATGCGTTCGACGGCCTTTTCGAGGACGCGCTCCGGGAAGCGGCCTTCGATGATCTGGCGCGCGGTGCGTTCCTTGATGCCGCCGGCAAAACCGGTGTGCCAGTAGTAGACCTTGTCGGAATACTTCTTGCCGGTGAAAACGACCTTGTCGGCATTGATGACGATGACGTTGTCGCCGTCGTCAACGTGAGGCGTGAAGGTTGCCTTGTGCTTGCCGCGCAGGCGCATAGCGATGATGGAAGCGAGACGGCCAACGACCAGCCCTTCGGCGTCGATGATCACCCACTTCTTCTCCACCTCTGCAGGCTTCTGGGAGAAGGTTGCCATAGTGAATACTCTCTTTTGAGACCCTTGGCCCGAAGGCTTGAAGGGCGTTTCTTGTTGCTTGGATTGGCAGGCTTGCGCCATGCCAAAAAGAAAGCAGCCCGGACAGGCTGCGTTCTGCGCGGTGTATAAAGGGAATGTGACATTGGGTCAATATCGGTCGTTCCGGCGAGGTGAAAAAAATACAAGCAAAAACAATTGGTTATGTATGAGGTATTATGGCACCACATATTGTTTGGGTGGCGGACTGCTATGCCGGGGCGTTTTTCATGTCCTCCGGGTTTGAAAAAGGCCCTAACCTTTAAATTCGCGCAGGCACTTCATGATGTCGCGGAGGCCGCGTGTCAGGTGTTTGTCGCGGCGCAGAACCATGCCGAGGCGGCGCGTGAGCTTCGGTTTCAGCGATGACGTCGTCACGAGGCTGGCCCGGTCGCGCCTCAGCGCCAGTCCCGGCAGGATCGACCAGCCGAGCCCGACGGCCACCAGTTCCTTGATCGCCTCGATGCTGCCGAACTCCATCGCCGGTCGGATACTGCTATCCGGTTCGGAAAGCCACGCATCGATTGCCCGTCGCGTATTGCCGCCTTCATAAAGCAGCAGTGTCTTGTCGCGCATGAAGGCGGCGTCCGGTCCGCCGTCGGGCATGAGACTGCCGGCGGGCGCGACGGCCAGCAATTCCTCCTCGTAGAATGGTTCGATCTCGAAGTTGCGTCCCGAAGCCGGCAGGGCAACAACGGCGATGTCGAGGCTGTTGGCCTCCAGATCGCGCAAGATGTCGTCGGCATCGCCGATGCGCACGACAATTTCGAGACCGGGCATGGATTTTCTGACGGCGGCAATGGCGCGAGGAAGCAGATGGATCGACGCCGTGCCGCCGCTGCCGATGCGCACGCGGCCGCTGGCGCCATCCCTGTAGGGCATCATCGCTTCCTCAGCTGCCCCCGCGTCCTGCAATAGTCGTCTTGCATGCACGAGCAGGTCGAGGCCTGCCGCGGTCGGCTGCGCCCGCCGCCCGATGCGCTCGATCAGCCGGACGCCGAGCCGCTGCTCGAGCCCCTTGACCTGCAGGCTGACAGCCGGTTGCGTCAGTCCTTCTTTGTCGGCTGCCGCCGTAAAGCTTCCGAGATCGGCGACGTTGACGAAGGTCGCGAGCTGATCGAGGTTGAGCGCCATACCAAGGAAATCCTTATGCATATCATAATATCCATAAGCTTCATTCGCTGCATTATCCAGCGCATCTTTTATCCATCGAAAAAAGGGAAAAAGAGATGGCCTTGGAGATTAGCGAGATCCTTGCGACACCGCGCGATATCGTTCAGTCGAGACTTCGCGGAACGGCGCGCTGGGGCCGGCGGCTGCTGGCAGCCGTCGCGCATCGCCTTGAAAAGCGACGGAGCCGCCGCAGGCTGTCGGAACTCACCGACAACGAGCTTTGCGATGTCGGTCTGACCCGTGCGCAGGCGAAGGATGAGACAGCAAAGTCCTGGTTCTGGTGCTGACTGTGCGGCTTGTGCGGAAAACGCGGATCCTGCTCGAAATTGCCGGCGCCTTGTGGCAATACGTGCCGTCTGGCAATCGAACGCAGGGAGCAGCATCATGGCCGAAATCGTAGCCTTCCCGGACGCAAACAAGGCGGATGGATTGCTGGTCCGCTCACTGCGCGACGGCGTGTTGCGCCTCGTGCTCAACAACCCGCCGGCCAATGTGCTGTCGATCGCGCTGCTCGAGAGGCTGATGATCGCGCTCGATACGGGAGGGTCGGATTCGGATGTGCGCGTCATCGTCATCGCCTCGACCGGCAATGTCTTTTCCGCCGGGCATGATCTCAAAGAAATGACCGCCCATCGCGCCGATGACGATCAGGGGGTCGGCTTCTTCGACAAGTCTTTCCGGGCCTGCGCCGATCTAATGCTCAAGATCGCGCATCTGCCGAAACCCGTCATCGCCGAGGTCGACGGGCTTGCAACGGCGGCCGGCTGCCAACTCGTCGCCTCCTGCGATCTGGCGGTCTGCACCGACAGTTCGACATTTTGCACACCGGGCGTCAATATCGGCCTGTTCTGTTCGACGCCGATGGTGGCCGTTTCCCGTGCCGCGCATCGCAAGCAGGCGATGGAGATGCTGCTGACCGGTGAGACGATCGATGCCTCGACCGCCAAGGATTTCGGCCTCGTCAATCGTATCGTGCCGAAGCAGTATCTGGCGCAGGTGGTGTCCAAATATGCAGCTGTCATCGCCAGCAAATCGCCGCTGACACTGAAGATCGGCAAGGAAGCCTTCAACCGCCAGCTCGAACTGCCGGTGCAGGCAGCCTATGACTATGCCACCAAAGTGATGGTCGACAGCATGTTGACGCAGGATGCGCAGGAGGGGATCGGCGCCTTTCTCGGCAAGCGCACGCCGGAATGGAAGGGCGAGTGATCACGCCAGTTTCAGAACCAGCCCGCCGATCGCGATGACGACGCCGGCGACGTAGCGCCAGGCACTGGCTTTTTCCTTGAAGACGGTAATCGAGATCACCAGCGCAAAGAGGATCGCGGTTTCGCGAAGGGCTGCGACAGTTGCGACCGGGGCTTTCGTCATCGCCCAGAGGGCCAGCCCGTAGGAAGCGATCGAGCCGGCGCCGCCGAGGAGGCCGCGCCACCAGTTGCGACGAACATGACGCGCCACGGCCAAGGTGCCGCGCTGCGAAACCGCCCAGGAGAATAATAGGACGGGTGGCAGTAGCGACATCCACAACGTGTAGGAAATCGCATTGCCGGAAAGGCGTGCGCCGATGCCATCAACATAGGTGTAGCTGGCGATGACGCAGGCATTGAGAAGCGAAAGCATGACGGCGTGGCTGCTGCCGCGTCGCGCCTCCAGAGCGAGCGTCAGGACGCCGGCGCAGATCGTCATCGTGCCGGCAAGAGCGCCGCCGGAAAGATCTTCCTTCAGGATGAAACCGCTTGTAGCGGCGATCAGCAGCGGCGCACAGCCACGCATCAGAGGATAGACGAGGCCGATATCACCGGCCCGGTAGGCGGCGGCCACCAACTGGAAATAGACGAATTGCAGGATGGCCGAGGCGCCGATGAACGGCCAGGCCGAGGCTTGCGGCAATGGCAGGAATGCCAGGAACGGCAGCGCCGAAACCGCGCCACCGGCCGAGATCAATGCCGCATCGAGGGATTTGTCGCTTCCCGCCTTGACGATGGCATTCCATATCGCGTGCAGCAGTGCGCCGAAGAGAACAAGCAGAATGACGTCGAGCGGCAAGGGAGTAAATCCGGAAAAGATGAGGGAAGCCGAAAACGCCTCGCCTTCGGCGTTTCAAATTCCTGAAAAGACAACTGGGATTTGCACGAAATGCACGGGCAGCGGTCGCAGACGCGTGCATATGTCGAATAACATTCTTTCAGTATGGAAACAATCGCGGCCGGTTGGGGCAATTTTTACGTGCGCGCGACATGCGTTCAATCCACGCGATCCTTTCAACTATGAGATGTTTCTAATGGATGCGGGAACGTAGCGCGGTACTATCGCGAACAAAACGGGAAACCATCTGAGGGATATAGGCGGCCGATTATTCTATGTTGCTGAAATGTAGATATTATTCTATAACTTTGACACACGGGAAATTTAAAGCTTTTGATTGTGCGTTCTTTGAAAAGTCGCAGCGCGGGATGAGCCCCGGCCTTTCGCAAGCGCGAAAGACATAGCGTTCCTACCACTGCTAGGACGGCGAAACCATCAGAGTTGATAATCGGGAACGAACAGCATCCCGTCAAGGTTGTCGATGTTCTGGCAGTTCAGCACTTGGCAGCGGGGATTGTCTTTCGAGGGGATATGCGTCCACTCCGCATAATCGGTCGCATCACAATAATTGCTGTTGCGGACATAGCGATCGTAAAGCGGCAAGCCGCGAGGAGACTGGTAGCGGAAGATGACGGCGCCCCGATTGTGGATGGCGGCACGCACGTTGGCGCAGCTCATGGTGAGCGGATTGTAGCGCGAGATCGCCAGCGCAGGGGATGCGGCGAGCACGAGCATGAGGGCAAGAGCGATTTTTTTCATCGAATCATCCTCCGGGAGCACTCGATTGATATATACGGAAAAGAAACGCAGCCGGTTTCACGGCAACGAAAAAAACTGCGGGCCGATCCAAATCAAAAATTGGGGCATGATGCCGTCCGAAAACCGCCTACACTTTTCGGCATCATGCTCTTGGGCTTTCGGGAGTGGAGAAGCAACATGAACCACGACAGCTATACGGATGATTATCTCGCCGGAATCCTCCATTCGGTAAAGACCATCGCGCTGACCGGCGCTTCGCCCAATCCGGCCCGGCCGAGCAACGGCGTCATGGGTTATCTGCTCTCGCGCGGCTACGAGGTCATTCCCGTCAACCCGGGGCAGGCGGGCAAACAGATCCAGGGCCGTACCGTTTATGCCCGACTCGCCGACATTCCGGTGCCGATCGACATGGTCGACGTGTTTCGCGCCGCCGAATATCTGGATGGGGTGGTCGAGGAGGCGCTGGCGCTGAGGCCGTTGCCGCAGATCATCTGGGCCCAGCTTGGCGTCCGTGACGATGCGGCTGCCGCAAAGGCGGAGGCGGCCGGCATCAAAGTGGTGATGAACCGCTGCCCGGCGATCGAGTATCCCCGTCTCATTGCCTGACCTCATCGTCCAGCTCATTGCTTGAGTTGCGGTCGGCTGAGACGGATTTTCCACCGAACGCCCATGGGTTGAAATGGATCGCGATTAACTTTCATAAGCGACAGGCTATGATCCTGCCCGTCAGCAACAAGTGGAGGACGACATGGCCAAGAACGATCCGGGATTCAACACGTTGGCGATCCATGCCGGCGCCCAGCCCGACCCGGCGACCGGCGCGCGGGTAACGCCGATCTATCAGACCACCGCCTTCGTCTTCAATGATTCCGATCATGCCGCGGCCCTCTTCGGCCTGCAGGCCTTCGGCAACATCTATAGCCGCATCATGAACCCGACGCAGGCCGTGCTCGAGGAGCGCGTCGCAGCGCTCGAGGGTGGCACGGCGGCCCTTGCCGTCGCCTCGGGCCACGCAGCACAAGTGATCGTCTTCCACACCATCATGCGACCCGGCGAGAATTTCATCGCCGCCAACAGGCTCTACGGCGGCTCGATCAACCAGTTCGGCCATGCCTTCGAGAATTTCGGCTGGCAGGTGCGCTGGGCCGATCCCGCCGATCCGGCAAGCTTCGAAAGCCAGATCGACGACAAGACGCGTGGCATCTTTATCGAAAGCCTGGCCAATCCCGGCGGCACCTTCGTCGATATCGCCGCCATTGCCGAGGTCGCGCACCGCAACGGCTTGCCGCTGATCGTCGATAATACGATGGCGACACCCTATCTCATCCGCCCAATCGAGCACGGCGCCGATATCGTCGTGCATTCGCTGACGAAGTTTCTCGGCGGTCACGGCAATTCCATGGGCGGCCTCATCGTCGATGGCGGCACCTTCGACTGGTCGAAATCCGGCAACTACCCGATGCTGTCGAGCCCTCGGCCGGAATATAACGGCATGGTCCTGCACGCGACGTTCGGCAATTTCGCCTTTGCGATCGCTGCCCGCGTGCTCGGCCTGCGCGATCTAGGCCCGGCGATCTCGCCCTTCAACGCCTTCCTGATCCTGACCGGCATCGAGACGCTGCCACTCAGGGTGCAGCGCCACAGCGACAATGCGATCGCCGTCGCGAAGTGGCTGAAGGCGCACAGCAAGATTGCCTGGGTGAATTATGCCGGCCTCGACGACGACCCGAACTATGCCCTGCAGCAGCGCTATTCGCCGAAGGGCGGGGGCTCCGTCTTCACCTTCGGCGTCAAGGGTGGCTATGAGGCTGGCAAGACGCTGGTCGAGGGGCTGGAACTCTTCTCCCATCTTGCCAATATCGGCGACACCCGTTCGCTCGTCATCCATCCAGCCTCGACAACGCACCGACAACTGAGCGACGACCAGAAGATTGCCGCCGGCGCCGGACCCGATGTGGTGCGCCTTTCCGTCGGCATCGAGGACGTCAAGGATATCATCGCCGATCTCGAACAGGCGCTCTCGAAGATCTGATGTTGTTCGTCACATACCTCTGACACCTACGTCAGTACCTTTGACAGCTTTTTGAGCAGGTTGTATTGATTCGGCCGCCGCGAAACCCCTGAAAACAGGGTGCTTTCGGCGGTCAAACTTTGAAAAAAGCAGATTTTTGAAATTTTTTTTGGTTGTGCTCCAAGGCCGTTTTGTTAACTCATTGCTGCGCGACAGAGCTTTTGGGATGGTGGTCCACGAGCCCAAATCGTGGGAAAATACCACCTCGGCGGGGGAGGACCACATCGAGACACACCCCAAAGAATTGTAGAACTCGCGGTGAAGGCAAGGCCGGCGGACGCGCTCAAAAGACGGTTCGTCCCGAGCGAAAGAGAGCCTATTTTCGAAGACTTGAAGTCGAACCAGAATTAAGGACCCCGACTGGCGTCTTTAATTCTGAAGTTTTCGTTCCTCCCCGGTACGCCCGGCTCACCTGACTTGAAAAGTGTAGTCAAAGAGCGACTGGGAGATCGTCCACGCTTCCTGTGCATCATTCAGCCCCGGTGCCAATGCGGCCGCAGTTAAAAGAAGACACCGATGCAAGAGCGCGCGGCGAGCGGGCTCTTCGGGTAAATTTGGAACTCGCAGTGCTCGACCTTCAAACGCCTACATCCCTGCGACGGTCGCCTCGCAGGTGCGGTGTGATGATGTTCACGAGCGGAAAAGTTAACGCGGCGGTGTCGTGGTGCCAATGAAGCCGAAATCGGCCCGGAACCCGTTAAGTTCTCTTTAAGCAGATGTCGACAAGCTCGACCTCGGCAAACGAACTCGATCACTATCCATCGTGACTTTCGGGGAGGAGGAGAGAGCCGGCCAAACTGGTTTGGCGACCGGCCCGGCTCTCTCATTGCCATCCTTCCGCGAAAAAGAAAGGAGGTATGCATGCTTTTGTAAGCTCTCTCACTATGACCGGTGGAGGTTAACGGATCGTTGACACGGCTGCTGTCCGTGCGCGTGACCGGTTTTCTGCGCCTGCTCGTTTGATCCCGCTTGACATTTCAGTTGTGTTCGCTATTTGTTCCTGCGATCGTCAGTTGAGGGCCATAGCGCCCCGATCCAACCGCAGGAAGAGCAATGTCGCACACGATGGCCCTGATAGTCCGAATATAGTGCCGCCCAGAAAACTGGGACGCCTTCGGATGCCATCTGAATGACAAGTCTTATTAGCTCACAGCGGGTTCTCCATGAGAAAGCTTCCCATCTCCCTGTTCCGAATAGGCCGTTAAGCGGCCTGACGTGACGCCATTCTGTTTTGTTCAGCGTAACCGGCCGCGATGCGCGCCGGAATGGAGAACTGCGTATGTTTGTTCGGATCAAACCAAACCCGCCACCATTCAGAATTTCTACCGCGCTCGCCCACGAGCTCGGTGTTCCCGCCGAAACGATCGCCGCAGTCGCGGTTCTCACTCCCAGCCAGAAGGGCGACGCCGAACGTGCGGCGAGGGGAGGCACCGATGCCAGGAAGTAGGTTGCCATATGGGTTCGAATTCGGCCACGAACCTGTCTATAAAGTGCCAAAACGAAAGAAGGGAGGCACCACTCCCAGTCACGTGCCGTCGCGAAAATCGGTATCTGGGAAAGGCATCCGTGCTGCCGACCCGTTAATGCGTGACTACATCTGGCACTTGGACGTCGATCCATCCATCCGCCTGATTTCTCCGTATCCGATGGAGATCGAGTATCAGACATTCGACCGCTACGGGCCGAATGGGACGGCCACACACATCCCGACGCTCGGTATTCTGAAGATGGACGGGACGGTGATCTATTCTGACGTGGTCACGGAGGCGATCCTAAAGGAACAGTGGTATCGCAGGCGGCGCATGCCACTACTGGAAGCGGCCTATGCAGATCAGTTCGGGGCCAGCTATTCGATCCTCACCGAACTCGCAATCCACATCCAGCCCCGCATGGACAACGTCCGTCGGCTTTGGCGGGACAACCGCACCAAAGCCCCGGAGGCGATGCGCGCGGTGCGCCGAGTGGTCGACGGCCATGACGGGACAGCAACGACCGTCGGCAGTCTCGTCGACATGATTGGCTGGCAGGATCGCGAGGTGGCGGTTGCGTGCATCCTCCAGCTAGCCATCGCGGGAGAAATCAACATCGAACTTGGCCGTCCGATCTCGGAAGGCACGACGGTCAGCTTCCCAATCGTTGACGCCGGAGAGGACTGAGATGTCTCTGGTCAGGCACAACGATTTCCTCAAGCGGGACAGGTTGCCGGTAGCAATGGACTTCCGACAGCTCGACCTCCCTACGGCTCCAGAGGCCGGTGGGAAGTCTCAAGTCTACAGCTTCCCGAAGGGCTATCGGTTTTCGATTCTCAACTCCGACCGTTCGAAGATCGGACATTGCATCGTCGTTTCCTACGGCGAGTGGGACGGCCTCGGCGGCAAGTTCCAGGTCCAGAACGTATCAGGCGATCAGCCTTTCCATCTTTCGAACTGGCAGATCAGCCAGCTCGAACGGCAGGGACGTTTCATCCCCCACGAGTCGAAGCTGACCGGACGGCAGATCGACACCTCGATTGCCCTCGATCCGGAGCAGACCAAACAGGCGCAGCGGAAGCTCGACTATGTCGTCTCGATCCTGAGGGAGAACGGCAAAGGCACCGTGATGCCGAGGCGGAAGGCAGTCCTCCGGGCGGCCCTCAAGCACGCGCAGAAAGCAGGGGACGAGAAACCATTCTGCTACAACACCCTCAAAACCGCCATCAGGGCTTACATCGACAACCCTTTCAATCGCCTGCTGGCGGTCGCTCCCGGGAGAACACGCGGCAACCGTGAACACACCTATTGCGATCGCCTTGAGGACCGCTTCAGGGAGGCGGCCGAGTACGCCTGGTCTTTGCCCAAAGGAACGGCACTCGACGCACGCAGGCGATACGAAGAACTTTTGCTCCTGCCAGAGAACCGAGACCTCATTCCCTTGGTGACCGACGAGGACGGCAACATCGTCAAGCCTAGCCAATCAACGATCGAGCGGCGGTTCTACGGTGTCGACCACTTTACCCGGGACGTCCTGCGCAAGGACCTCGAGAGCGCGATGCGCATCCACGACCTGCGCATTCCACAGCTCCAGCCAACCGTCCCGCTGGAAGTTGTCGAGGTCGACTACACCGAGCTGGACGTCTCGGTCATTGATGACCTCTACAGCTTCATCTGGGGCCGGCCCAATATCATTCTGTTCCGAGACCGCATGTGCGCCGGTATCCTGGGTTTCACGATCTTCTTCGGAAAACCCAGCTTCGAGGCATTTCTGCACGGCTTCAAGCAGGCCATTTACCCCAAGGATATGTCCGAATACCCCGGCCTCGACTGGACAATGCACGGTCTGATGAGCGTGCTCGTCGTGGATGCCGACACCCATCTGCAGAGCGACAAAATGCGCGCGTTCTGTGACGAAATCGGCGTCACGCTACACGAGGTCCGCCCCGGCGAGCCTAATTCGAAAGGCGGCCTCGAGCGGACGATCAGGACGCTGAACGACAGCCTCATCCACAATCTTCCCGGGACCACTCTTTCCAACGTCGTGAGGCGCAAGGAGGGCGGCAAGGAAAAGGAGCTTGGTCAGCCCAAAATCAAATTCAGCGAACTCGTCAAGCACGTGACAGCCTGGGCCTGCGACTACAACAGGTCGTCGCATAAAGGCCTTGGATTCCTCAGAAGCCTCAAGGGCGTTCCGCAGCAGCTCTTCGACGACAACATCCATAAGGCGGGCAACCGCCAGCCGATCAATCCCGAAATCTTCGCCAGGCTGTCGGGCGAGCAACACGAGGCGGCCATTCAAGACGGCTGCATCGTCTGGGACTACATCCGCTATTCATCACCCGAACTGGTGGTCATGGCAACGTCGCCGACGAGCACGCCTCCAAACCGCGCAAATGCCAGAAAGCCGCGCAAGCCGACTACGCTTTACCAGTGCTGTCGTGATCCTTCCGACCTTGGCTTCATTTACGTGACTGTTCCGGGTGCAGACCTGGCGGTCAAGGTGCCCGCGGTCGCCGCCGATCTGAGCTATGCGAGCGGCCTTCGGCTCTACCAGCACAAGCGGGCCATCCAACACCACAACAAGCACAGTCGACGACCCGTGACCAACATCAGGGACCTCGAAGCTTCCCTCGCGGCTGATGGGGACGACCTGACCAACATCCACGCCGAGCGAAGGAAGCACAAAACAGCCGATCAGCTTGCGGCTTTCTATCGCGGCGTTGCCACCAAGACCCGTCGTAGCCGTATCGTCGAGACGGTCACCAGCGCCGCCGCGAGCTCGAACTTCATCGATCCAGCGAACCCGTTTTCGCCGCCCGGCCGGAAGCGGGCTTCTCCGGCCGCCAATGACTACCGCCCCGAAGATACGCCCCCAGAAATCCATCAGCGCGACGAGAACGGTCAGCTCATCCCCGGCGATCCTCTTGCGGCGAAGGTCGAGCAACATGCCGCCCGGAAATCACGCAAGCCGAAAGCCGGCGTAGCCGAACAGAGGGAACACCTGTCCGGGTACGACAACACCGACGACATCGAATTCCTGCGGAAACTCTACGAAAACGACGAGGACGATTGATGATCACCCCAGCACTCAGCAGGCCGGAGTTGAGGTTCTTCCCGGAATTCCACATCACCGCCTTCAAGACCGACGAGGAAAGGCGGGCCGCTGCCAGCCTCTCTGTCACGGAACGACAGAAAATGATTACGAACCTGATCGTGCCGCACCGTCGTTTCAAGAACGGCTTGGAGTTCGTGAGGGACAGATTCCACCGGCCTGTTGACGGTGGGAATCACGCGGCCGGTTGGATTGGCGGTGTGATCGGAGAAGCGCGGACGGGTAAGTCATTCCTTGTCCAGTACTACGCTAGCAAGAACCCGCCGGTTTTCGGCGAGAGGGGTTGGCGCATCCCTGTTGCCTATCTGGAGGCGAGAGAAGACTGGGATCGCATCGAATTCGCCCGCCAGATTTTCACAGCTACGGGGGCGTCTACAATCCCCCGAATGACGATCGCGTCCATGAACTCGACTGTTACACGTCGACTCCGGCAAATGGAGACAGAACTGCTGATCATCGACGATGCGCATTTTCTTTTCCAGGTGTCGAGATTCCGGTCGAGCTCTCACGCGTCGTTGCTCCAGCACATCGCGAACCAGAAGCAATGCAACATTCTGTTGGTAGGTCTGCCGAACGTCAAAGAGGCCATTGTCGCAAACGACCAGCTCTACGGCCGAGGACAGTTCCCCTCGTTTACGATGAAGGAGTTTGACCATGGTAAGCCCAGTGGGCGCAGCCGTCTCAAGATTTTCCTCGCGGACGTCGACGCCCGTCTGCCGTTCCCGTCGCTCTCCAATCTCCATAAGGAGGAATACCTACACGACTTCATCACGTTCGGCGGCGGCTCCGTTGGGAAGATCGTCATGAACCTGATCATTCCTGCCGGCTACATGGCGATCAACCGAGGATCGCCGTTCATCACCCGCGAATTCCTGCGCATCGCCGCAGAGGACCGTCTTCCGAGCGGCCAGACGTTGGTCCCCTTTCGTGACCGGGAGGAGCCAAAATGATCGAAGGTGTTCTTCCCTTCAGTCGGTGGAATTTTGCGCCTGAGCACGATGAACCCGCCCACGGATACAGCCTCCGGCTGATCGATGCCCACGGCGTGAACAGCGCCGTGACCTTCAACATCTGGAACGGCATCGAGAGCGATGCGGTGAGCCCTCACGGTTCCCTGTCTTTGCTGGAGGCGCATCCGCTTCCCGCCGATTGGCTGGCGACCCTTCGTCTGGCGACGCCTCGTGAGGAACCGAAGGTCGCACATATGGGCGGGCAGACGTTCTCGGCAGCCCAGATTTCGCAATGGAACCGACGCTGGTGTCCGGGATGCATTGCCGAAAAGGCCTACCATCGAAATTGGTGGGACATCGTTGCGTTGCGCAAGTGCCCTTTGCACGGCGTGGAACTCGTTCAAAAGGACGCGGAAGGCAACGCCGTCTCCTGGACGTGGCCTCAGTTCGGGTTTTCCCGAGCAGGCTGGGACCTTGGCAAACGGATGGCCCGCGTCGAGACTAATGGTATCGGTCGCTATGTGCTCGGACGTCTCGGATATATGGAAGCCATCCAGATCGACGCTTTTAACGGCGTGGCGTTGAGGGATGTCATCGACGTTTCCGAAATCTTCGGGAAATTCCTTGCGAACCCGCGGATGGAGGAAATCCCGAAACCTGGCGTCGACGATATCGACAACGGCTTTCATGCCTTGAGCGGAGGAGGGCCTTCCGTCGCAGAGGCGGCACGTGCTTGGCTCCGACGATTCCCACCTCCTGCCGACAGCAACCCGGCAGTCGACGCCCAGTTTGGTTGGCTCAGCAAAAAGACGTCGGCAATCAGAGACCCCGGTCTCAAACGATTGCTTCGAAGAGCGCTCAAGGAGGCGAGGACTTTTGAAGTCTCGGGCGTGAAGCGGCATATCAGGGCCGCAGATTTTCTTGTCGAATACGTTTCGCCGGCACACCTGGCACGTGATCTCGGGCTGCAGCCCGCGGGCCTCATTGCCATCGCTGACGAACTGGGTATCCGCCACACCGCGCGGTTGCGTGATCAGGTGGCAAAGGGCGACGCTGATCGGATCAGGGCCTTCGTAGGGTCCTTGATCTGCCCAGAGGAGACGGCAAAGCGGCTGGGTATCCATAAGGACGCCATCAGACATCTAGTCCATGCAGGCCACCTCAAAGTCTTCAAGGGACTGAACCCGGGGAAGCGCAACGGGGCTCGCTATGACCTTGGCAGGGTCAACAAGCTTCTTTCGATTATCGGGGACCTCCCCATCAACGGCAAACCGGATTTCGGCATCACGTTCGATCTCTATCGCAAGCGAAACAAGCTAGTCCCCGGAAAGCTCGCGACCGATGTCCTGGAAGGACTGCACACGCTCGCAGATAGGCGGACTGACGCTCCTGGCTTCAAAAGCCTCATGATCGAGACGACCCACAGACGGCAAAGGCACGCTTTCGGACGAGATCACAAGATGGTGACAATCGGGCAAGCCCAGGCAATCCTGAACCTCAGCCATGTTACCGTGATGATCCTTGTCGAGAGGGGACTTCTGGGTTCAATCGATCGGCGGCCAAGGTTTACCCTCCTGCATCGCTCGCTTGTTTCGATGTTCGCCAAGCGTCATGCGAAGGTGGCTGACTTCGCTCCGGCGCTTGGCCTTCATCCCATCCAGCTTTTCAAAAAGCTATCGAAAGCAGGGGTGAAACCCGTCATCGCTTGGAACCACAACGGGCAGCGAACGGAAACGGTTGTGCGTCGGAAAGACGTCGTAGCCGCGCTTGGCCTCGATCACGATCCCTCCGTGGTCCACAATCCTAAGCTGGTCGAGTACTGGACCTCTTTGGTAGCCAAGGTTCGCAATCGTTGCCCGTATCTTTTCATGCCGGACTCCCTGCCGTTTGGCGGGCAGAGGGCTTGGCAGAACTCGACGTTCTCTGCGGTGTTCTGTTACGATCCCACTTGGTCGCGGCTGCTCGTTGAGATGGTCCCTTATGGAAACGAGCGCGAGTTCATTGAGCTAGACGTGACGGAACATGCCGATCGCGGTGAGGTCGACCGATTTCTTGACGGGCTCGTCCTTTCGATCGAGCGATCGCAGGAATTCAGCCGCATGAAAGTTCGGGAGAGCTATCATCGAAAAAGAGAGGCGAAGCTCTGACGAGAGTTACCAACGACCGCCGGCCAGAGAGTCGACTTTGCCCTGGCCCACAGTTTGCCAGCCGTTACATTGCCTTCAGCACGACATATGTAGGCCATACTCCCTTTCGAGACAGCATAGTGTTCGCTTTGCTCATCGACACCGCTTGAGCGTGGTCCGACTGCTTGAAGTCGTGGGTCGTGCGACTGTCGCGGACAGTCGGGGACCAAGCGCCGAACCCTTGATCAAAGATCACGGAGGCCGTGCGTCCGTCCGCGAAGGACAAGTCCAGGAAACGTCCATGGCCGCACTCGCCCACGACGACATCGACGTTTACGTTCTTGAGCAAGCCGTATTGCTTCTGCACTGACGACAACGCCACCTGATCCGGCCAGTCATTCCAGAGATACTTAGGGGGAAATACTGCGGGCTTTGGTGGCGACGTCGTAATTTTCAGGAACCCGGAAGCTGATCCCTTTAGCAGCGCAGACGCGGTGTCGATCAGCAACTTGGCTGTGAGGGGCGATCGGACATAGGGGTCCTTGTATTCGATCCGGGTGATTGACGCACCAGCCTCGAAGCCGAGCTCGAGCAGGTTCGCCCGGATAAGGCTTGCCATTCCACTTCCGAAAAGGCTCATAGCTCGGTCGAGATTGTTCTCGATGAGAAGCACCTTGGCGCTCGATTGGGGCAGTAGGTCGGATGGAGGGGTTGGGGACGTGGGTTCGATTTCCGAGACCGTGCCTCGGTAGATCGAGCTTTCGCTCGGCTGACCCCACGCTACCCCGGGGTAGCGCGACGCTCCGTCCCGCGTCACCCAGACTGCGGTATCCGGACCACCGGTGACGCTGGCGAAAATCGGTGCCCCGCTTCTGCTGATCGGCGCGGGGCCAATATGGATCGCGAAGTCTCCCTCGGCTTGGGAGAGACGATGACCCAGTGCGTGGAGTGTGAGCTTGGAAGCCTGATCAGCCTGCGCGATCGCTGAGCGCGGCACCACGACGACGGTTCGATATCCTCGATACGCCCAGGTACTCAGGGTCTGCATGATTGGCCAGGATGGAACCTGGCCCAAGTCGGCGTCCTCCGGGAAGTAGATGCGGACGACTGGATTGTGTCGACGCTTGAGTTCCCGGTCGATTTCGTCAGTGACGGAAATGGACAGTTTGGTGTCGTCGGAGAAACGTTCCGCTGGGTCAACCGCAACTCCGAAGCTCAAATGCGATCTGACGAAGGCGAGCGCGGTCGTTCTGTCGAGCTTGCCGTCCTCGAACGGTGCGTCTGGCGTCAGCACACATGCGGCGCAGCCATCGACGCATCCCGGGTTACGACAGTCGAGAATAGTTTCCGCATCGCGCAGGACTTGCGCGATATCGTCGCCCATCGAGATCGAGAAGCCGGCACCGCCTGCGTTCCTGTCGAAAACGAGAAGCGAGCTGCAGTCGCCGCCGAGTTCGTTTTTCGACCGGTGAACCGAGTATCCCATCTCATCGGCCTCGACGCCAAGAGCACGTGCGAGCGCCTCGCGCAGCGCGATGACCAGAGCTGTTGCTGCAGCGTCTGAAATCCGGAACGAGGACTGCAGCTCGAAGACGTCGGTCGTTATCTCATAGCCTAGAGCGAGATGACGCTTGATTTTCCACCTTTTCTCGACGCCTTCGCAGACGATCGGGCCGTCGGCGGCCTTGCGTCTCAGCGGGCGATGGCCGTCGAGCGGAGACGGTGAAATCTGTCCGTCGGCGGCGGGAACCGTTTCCTTCTCGGGTTCGGCGCGCCCGCAGTGCAGGCAAACCGCATAACCGTTCTGGGATGGGCCATTGTTTGAATAGTAGACGCTGCCTTCCCGGCTGCCACGATATCGCCCGAGCGAAGGTATCGGGAGAGCAACCCACTGCTCGTCCGAGATCGACACGATTGGTTCTTCTGGCGGAACGTATTCGATCCTGTCGGTGTCGGCATGTTCCTTTTTCCAGTAGTCCACGGCGAAGCCGCTCGGGCGGAGATACTCGACACTGAGAACCTGAGACCCGCATTCCCGGCAGGCGCGGACATCCTGGAGGCTGGTTTCGGCAGCTCCGCACTGGGCGCAGTGCCAATGCCGCTTGATGCTCTGAACTTCTCTTACCTTCTCCTCGGTCGCGGGTCTCTTCCAGTTGAGCAGCACGCCGGCCGATCGGTGGACCAAACCGTCTAAGACCACTTCCGATCCCGGCGCGTAGTCGCGGATCGCTAGATCGAGCGATCGTTGTGGTCCCGACAGGCGGGTATGCCTGCGACCGTCTTTTGACGGCTCCTCGTCCTTAGCCTTCTTCGATCGATGTGGGATGAACGTCACTACGTTCGTCGGGAAGCCGTGGCCTGGGAGAAACCCGCGGTCGGCCAGTGCGCTCAACAGGAACTCGCCGCACAGCCTTTGGAGTTCAAGAGACATGCGGGCGCGCCCAGCTTCCTTCATCGTCTCGCCTTCGTCGCGGGCGAGTTGACGCAGGCCTTCCCATTCGTGCACGAAGACTTCCTCGACCTGCTGCATCGCCACCCTGCAGTCCTCGATAAGCGTGTTTTCCGTCTCCAATACCGATCTTGCGACGAGTTTCTTGAGGTGCTGCTGGCTGGCAACGGCCGTTGACGGTTCTCCCAGCCAATGCAGGAATTGCGATACCGGAGAATTTTCGGCCCGGCCTTCCAACACCTTCACTGGGCATCCCATCAGCGCGCCGATGGTCAACTTGAGCGCATCACCGCCCCGTGACAGCATATATTGACGGAGTAGGTAGGCGTTCACGTGCCTTTGAACGATAGGGCGGCTGTTGAGCGCCACTTTAGGCGGGGACATCGATCTTTCGAGATAGGCGAGCGGATTACTGAACGCTTCGCGATCCAACGGCCTATCTCGGCAGAACGTAAACGCCATGGAGAAGGGTTGGCGGCGGCGGCCAGCTCGACCTACACGCTGTCGGTAGTTGGCGATCGATGGCGGAACGTTTGTCATCATCACGGTGGACACCGACCCGATGTCAACGCCCATCTCCATGGTCGTCGAGCAATTCAGGATGTTGATCCGTCCGTCTTTGAAATCCCGTTCGTAGTCCCTGAGACGTTGGCTCTCCTGCTGTGCTGAATGCTCGGCCGACCGGAAATAATCCACGAACAGCGCGAGGCGGTCCGAGATGTTGATCCAGATTCCCGCCTGTTTCAGGTCGGCAACACGTTCGTCTGCAGTCAACCATTCCGAAACAGTCGACCTTGCCGAGGCTGGGTCATCCGGCGCAATGAGCTGCACCGGCATCACCGGCATTTTCAAAGGGGTAACCAAAGCCGGCGCAGCGTTGACACGAACATACGGAGAAAGTCCGAATGGTGCGATCTCCACAGCCTTCCTCGTCACCGGGCATCTGTACGCTTCGGTCACGGGAGCGATCACCGCCTTGCTGAAATCGAGCGCGGGATTGTCGCGGTCGGAATTCAGAACGTGTTGCAGCTGGTCCCAAGCCATCTGCAGGCAGTTTTCCATATCGTCTTGGTCGCCTGGGTCGGCGATGTTCAGGTTCAGGCCCAGGACTAGGAGCGTCTGAGGCGTGGACAGGCTCGAGAGGTTCCGCGGCACCTTGGGCCATAGAACGTAGCGCTTGTCGCCGCCGCTTGATCGTCCGGGGCCGAGTAGGGGGCGCAATCTGATTTGAGGGGCGATCCACCGCATGGTGCGAGGATCAACTGCCACCGCGGATTTCGCCCGGATGAAATGATTGACGATGGCTGTGAGGTAATGACGCCAGTCTGTCAGCGTCTTGCCGCGATCCGTGAACGAGCGAGGCATTGTGGTAGCACGTTCGATGGATGGGAACTTCAGGCTTGCCAGAGCCAGGGTCTCCAACGAGTTGGCGCGGCGCGGCCGCCGGAACAGCTCTCTCAAGACAAGGAATTCGGCAAGCTTTCGCGGATCGCCTAAGCGGTCGGGATCGCGCGGTTCCCAGACTTCCTTGAGCCAGAACTCGATCTCCGGGCGTTTGGACAGGCGGTCAACGAGTTCGTTCCATCCGACGCCAGCCATACTGGCGCTAGTCAGCTTGGCGATCTCGGCGCGCTGCTGGTCGATAATCTGTTGAAGTCCGGGGTTTGCGGCAACCATCGGTTCCATCTGACTGATAACATTTCGCAGATTTGCGACTTCCGGAGTGTCGGCGGTGTCCGACAACGAACCTTGAACAGCATGATAGATGAACGAGCGGACGAAGTTGCGTTCGGACTCGGCCTGGAACTTCGCGGACATTCGGGCCGTCCCTTGGCGGCTGTCTGTGAACGAAATCAGGCCTCTTCCCGACGACGGCAGAGTACGTTGACTATTCGGCCTCGGATCGACGGCTTCAAGAAGGATCGGTGCTGCCGCCGTAACAAGGAATGGCGCGCCAAACCTTACTGGTCGAAGGAGATTGTCGATCCCGCGTAGCGCGTTCGTACCACAGCATGGGCATGCTCCGTCGGCATTCGATTTTTCCTCGTAACGCAGGGTTATCGCGCCGTCGGAAGGGCCCGCCAACACGCGCCAGTCCGTCGTTGAGAGAGTGATCGTACGTGACGCGCGCGACGGTTTGGCAGCGAAAAGGATCGTTTGCTTAGCCACATACTGCGCCTGCGTGGCCGGCTCCTCACTGTCATCGTCATCATCGGATTCTTCGGGGTCGAGTCCTCCGTCGCGTTCGGCCTCGTACTGAAATTCATCACGGGCGAGACCTCGTCGGGACGGGCGGAGCTTCCCGGCTGTTCGGTCCTCCTCCGCCTCCAGCATCGGCTCTCCGCACTCGGTACATGTGATCAACTCGACCACCGGGGCGTCGCAGACGTCGCAAGTGTCGAACTTGACCGAGAACAGCTTCCCGAAAGACCACCCCGCTGGAGACTTGCCGCAGCCAGGATTGATGCATCCCCAGATGCCCGGGATCGCGCGCTCGAAGCTGTGCACCCTCATCGGTGCGAGCCGTTCGGGCTCTCCGGTTTCCGGATGCGGCTTTTCGGCCGACGCAAGAAGAGAGAGCAATGCCTCGACATCGGTTCCCATCGACTTCGCCAACCTTGCCAGGGAGGTCAGCGGCTGCGGCTTCTCCTTGAGGGCTTTTACGAAATCCCATACCTGGGATTGACCGCCCAGATGGTCGTATAGTGCGGCAGGCGACGCCGTGGACACATCCAGCTGCGGAACCGTGCCGCCGTGTGGCTGATGCGGAAGTGTCCGTTCTCCCTTGATGACGTGGACCTGACTATCGGGTACCCCGGCAACCTCCGCGAGGAATTGCCGCAACTTATCGTCCGTATCGCGGTCATCGCCGATCGTGGCCGAGGTGGCGACGAAATGCACATTCTCCGGTGCGGTGTCGAAGGCGAGTAGAACGCGGCGGATGAGCAGTGCCGTCTCGGCGGCGGCGGCACCAACGAGAGAATGAGCTTCGTCGAGAACAATCCAGCGGAGTTTCCCGTGGGATTTTTCGATGATCGGCTGATCCTCGGCACGCGCGAGCATGTATTCGAGCATCGTGATGTTGGTGACAAGGATCGGCGCGGGAGAGGATCGCAACTGGTGCCGGTCGATCTGTCGTTCCGGATTGGCCTTGCGTTCACTCTCGGGTTGCGCAGGCTGGGGCAGGTCGCCGTTGTACAGGCAGTAGCGAACTTTGCCTTTGAGAGGTCTTGTCCATGCTGAAAGACGTGCACGCTGGCTCTCGATCAGTGCATTAAGGGGATAAAGCAGGATTGCCTGAACGCCCTCGAGTGTGGCGGAATTCCCCTCGGTTTGCCTCACCAGATCGCTCAGGATCGGAAACAGAAAGCACTCCGTTTTTCCGGAACCCGTACCGGACGTTACCAAGACTGACTGTGGGGTCCCCGGTCGGGACAACGTTTCCCAGGCTTCCATCTGGTGTCGGAACGGCTTCCTGGATTTGGGAAATCGATACTCGTCATCTTCGGCAAGCCCATCGAGAATGGAGACCAGCTTCGGGTGTAGTACCTCTGCCGGGACCTGCTCCATGTTTCTTGAGGCGGCGACGAATGGATGCGCGCCCTCGATGACGGGGTCCTGGATTACAGAACCTTCCGCGGCGCTCTCGCTGCCCAGCATGGCGCGCAGATGCCTGTTGAGGTCATCGTTGTTGGTGCCAAGCTGCGCCACGACAGCGTCGACCGAACGGCGTCTGATGTCGGACAGGGTTTCGAAAGGCTTCATTGTTTGGTCCTGAGCATGCTGAAGAAATGGGGGTAGGCCTGGGAGACAAAACCGCCGTGATCACGGAGCGCTACGCGTAATAGAACCTCGAGGTCTGGGTCGATAGTAGCTCGGCCCAGCGCCGCGGCGGCCAGAAGTATCGGCGCGTTTACTGCATCGAATTCTGAAAGGGTGAAACGGGTCTGGAGTTCTTTGGGCAGTGCCATGCGGAGTTCCCCCAGCCGAACTGCTAGAGGAGAGGCTCGAAGAACACGGGTGTCCTCGGTTTCGCGCTCGCGCTCGTCTTTGATGAAATTCTCGAAGATGCTCTCGATAGACTTAGCCGAGGTGGCGAGCGGAAATCCGATTGCTGAGACGATGACAGCTAAGGCCGGCTCGATCTCGACGAGATCGGCGACCTTATCCCGGAAATATTTTACGAGAATTTCCATCCGGAATTCGTCGGTGCCGGGAACTTGCGAGAGCGCTTCTTCGAGCATCGTGCGTTCGATATCGAATGCCTCTTTCCAGCAGCGAAGTGGGATAGCAAGCCAGATAAAGGGAAGTTGCCCCTGCAGTCCCCACACCGACAACCGTTCCTGCGTATCGGCAGCCCCCAAGAGGGCGCGCACCAGGGTCTTTGGATGCTGAGGGAGATGACGCAAGGCTTCCATCGCAGAAGGCGGCAAGCCCGCGAGATTGGTGATCATCGACCTGAGGTATTTGAGGTCGTCGACGGCATCCGTCTCGGTGCCCATTTTTTCCAAGCGCTTGGAAATGGCCGCTTGCAGATCGTTGAAGGACCGAATGGCGAGGCCGCACCGCAGGGAGCCTGCCGGGAAATCCGGAAGGTCGGCGGCACCAAACAAGAGCGCGGGCCTAGTCAAGATATCGGGTCCGTCCCGCAGATAAGCGAGGCATGGTCCGTACGCATCGTCAGGCAGCCTGTACCTGCCGTCAGCATCCCTAACCAGACTTCGTTCAAGCTCCGGCGCTAGAACCGCCCGAAACACTGCTGAGCCGACTGATGGGAGGGTTACCGCGCCACCCTGGATGGGTGGGCGATCCAAGCGATATCTCGCCAACCGGATTGGCGGCTTGGAATCGCCGACAAAATGTAAATCGAGCTGTACGTCCTGCTGGTCGGAGCTCGCCAGAATTTGCTCGATCGACGGCTTCAAAGCGGAGATGGCCAGCTCACCATCGACTTCCACGCAGATGTCCTGTGACTTCGAGCCTTTTCTCGAAATTACGAGAGTGGCTTTATGGGACGAGACCGCCCGCGACCCACGCAGCAATGCTAGGTCTATCTGCTGTCCTTCCCGCACCAGTTTTCCCGCGCCGTCCACCACCATGGCCTCGCGTGCCGAGACAGGTACGACGATCGGAATAGGGTGGCCCAATGCTGGCACCAGTTCGGCAGAAATCCGGTACTTGGGGGTCGCCAAATATTCGAAGCTATTACCGGTCAAGTCTGCGTTTACGGTTCTGACCGCGCTATCCTGTAGGCGGACTTTCCACCCGGGCAGATCGGTGATGGACAGCTGCCCTCGAGTCTGGGCGGCCATTTTGCCCTTAACAGAAGCGCCGTGCGCAACGACCGCGACTTTGCGTTTCTCGATCTGGATGTTCGCCTTGGGATCACGCCAGGATATCTCCAGCATCCCGAGATCGGCGATCTCGCCGCGGAGAACAGCCCTCCACTGGCCGCCAGGCACACGGTAGAACAGCTCATCGCGCTCGATGGATCGTTGCACCCCGTCTCGTAGAATCCTGAACGTCAAAGGTGTTTCCAGGATGTCGAAGTCACCGTTCGCCATCACGCCCGCGGAATGACGCGCGTTAAAATCTAGGGTTTCTTCTCGTCCTTCCCGGCCAGCCACGACCCGGTATCTCCCGTCCGCGGAAGCGCCTGGCTCCGAGAAGTAAAGGGTTCCAAGCACCTCGACGAGAGACTTGTCATCTATCGACCAAATGCGTCCCAAGGCGTTGTCGTCGCCGTCTACCGTCCACGTTGCGGGAACGAGGACGTAAAGCTTCTTTGAGGGCAGGCTGGCTGACCCGGTCTTTACCAAACGCAACAGAGAAGGGTTCTCTGTCGGCTCATCTTCCTCGAAAACCAGGACTTCCGACGAGACCCGATGTCCATTCGGCCAATCAAACGTGTGAAACCTGCTGTTGGCGCTCAGGTCGACACTCACCGCCGCTGAAAAGGGGAAGCCGACAATCAACCGGCTCAGGTCAGCGAGGGGGCGGACGCGCCACGTTTGCTGGTCCTCTGACGGCGGCTCGAGGAGTGCGAACTGGCTGGGCAGGTAGTCGGCGAGTGCGCCCGTGGGAATGGCCCGCCAACGGGGTCCCGTCGAAACACCCTGGAGCTTGCCGACAGGAATATCGCCCGTTGCCTGAATGCGCAATGCAGGTTGCCAACCGCCGGGTTCAAGGCTGAGATATCGTTCGCAGCCGATCCCCACACCCGTGAACGATTCAATTTTCTCGGCAATGAGGCCAGTCAACAGGGCTCGTGTCGCAGAGTCTTCTCCTGGCGGCAGGTAGACCGGGATCGTGTCCTTCCACGTGGGGTACTTCGCATCCAGGAAGGAGACAGGATCAATGCCTGAAAGTGCTTCGCTCTCCACGACAGCGCGCCACTTTGCGAGTTCGGTGGCAAGTTCGGCACAGAGGTCGACAAAAGTGTCGTGCCTATAGCTCGGCTTGACGCGGTAGGACTCATCATGCGCGAAGCTGCGGACAGCCTGAAGTTCGTGGGCTGCAATCGCGTGGCGCAGCAGCCGTCGCAGATAGTCCCGGAGCCACCCAGCGCCTTCGTCGGCGATGACTCTAACCGGGACGCCACCTTCGAGGGCAAGCGACAGCAAGTATTCTTTCGCTCCGTCGATTTCAATTACACGACGACGCCAGAACAGAAGGCCGACCTCCGCCATCTCCCGCTTCTGGTTTCCGTGGATGGCGGGAAAGATATCCGGTGCTAGGGCGTCCCACTTGCGAAAGGTCGACTTCGCCTCTCGCCTGAACCACTCCGCGCAGAACGCGGCGAAGATACCACAGGCGTTGCGGTTGCCCGGGACAAGCTTGCCGCTGGTGGCGAGCACATGAAGTAGCGTTCTGCCGGCTTCGAACTCCCGATCCGTCATCCTGTATCTGTGAAAGGGGCGTCCGTCAGGTTGGCCAAGGCCACGGGCTTGCAGGAATGCGTTCATCCAGTTCGTGGCTGGATCGGCGCTCGATGGAAGCGGGCTTGCCGAGGTTCGCAGTTCTCTGAGCCGCCGGACGACCAGCATCTGCAGTTCGTTGGCGGCGTCGGAGTACCGCTTTTTTAAAACTTCATTGAGGCGTTCAAGCGTTGGTAGATGATGGTAGCAGCGCCTGAATTCTGCGCGCAGTCCATCGTCATCAATATCGTTTGAAATCACAACCGTCCCCGCCCAGCGATTCGAACTTTATTGTTATCTAAAGTTGAGCTCGCTTCAATATTCAGAAAGCATATAGTCAGGGTAGAAACGACCGGCTTCAACGGTTTCGATTCTTAAAGTCAGAGACCGGAAGGCGTTAACGCAGTAATTCACGTTTTTTGCAATTTGTTTACAGCACGTATTGAGCGAGACGCAAGTATTGGAGCCGACGGCATCCAGCCATGTATGCGATGGACACTTACGTTCGAAACCCAAAAAGCAACCTCTGGGGCCGCATACTTGCAGCCTGTCCCTATTCCTGGTCCCCTCGGAAATAGAAGCTATCCACCTTCCGTTCGGTCGTTGGCCGGAATAGCTCGCCGTCTGCCAACACCGTTTCGATCCTGCTGTCTTTCTCCCAGACGCGGTCCACAAGGCACCAGTCAAGATTGACGTGCTGACCGTCTTTCGAAATCAACAGACCGATGCCTTTGGTCGCCTTCGCGTCATACTTGGCTGCTTCCGTGAACATCGCCAACGCTCCCATGCGCATGCGCTCTCCATCAGGACCAGACGACGGCCAGTCAGGGTCCATGGCGGCAACCATATACGTGCAATCGTTCTCCGGCCAGGTGAACCGGAATGGTTTGATGGCTTCTCCCGCACGTGCGGCATCAAGCGATTTCACCAGACGAAGCTTGAATTCGCGCCAAACCGAGCGGGAGGAGCGGGCGAACTCGATGAGGATACGGTAGTAATCGTTGTCGTCATCGCGCTTCACAATGTGGGATGCCAAGTCACCGAGAATGGGACTTAGATCGAATGCATCCAAATCCTGCACGAATGAGCGGAGCCGCTTTTTCGACCCTGGCTCGGGAAGGTCTTTCTCGGTGAGAAAGGCGACCATTATGTCCGGCTCGTCGACTTTCGTGTCCTGCTCTCGCAAGCGGGGCAGCACGGACTGTCGGTACTCAAAGTACAGACGGATGTCATTCGGAACGCGAAGCTTGTCCAGAATGCCCAGATAATCGTTCGCGGCCAGCACATGGATGAATCCCGCTGAGCGGCTGATATAATACTGGGTCTCCCAGCAATCAGCTGGAAGCGCCTTGGTCGCCGAGAAGATGACGACTTTGTTGATGTCGGTCAGCTCTGGTCCTTTTACGTCAACGGTATGACCCTGAGCGTTCTTCAGAGTGATACTGTCGTTGTCGGCGAGATATCTAAGAGAATCGCGGATTTGTTTCGTCGCTTTCCCGAGTACCTTGTTGTTGAACCAGCGGCGCTCGACTTCCGGGTCGTCGCTCGCGTCTGTCCGTTCCTTCAACTGGTACACGTAGGCCAGCGGGCCAATCAGCACTATCCCATCGGCCAGCTCCACCTTGTCCTTGGGGCGAGGGTAGAACCATGTCTCCGAGTACGTGAACTCTTTCCAGAAGGTGGCGCTGTTGAGCTGCGCGGTGAACTCTTCGAGTGTCATGAAATCTCCATGCAGATGGATTGCTTTTGGTCTCGGTATAAGCGGAGGCGGCTTTATTCGGAAGCCGGCTTGCCCGGATTCTCAATGCTGAAGCAAACACTTGAGCCCACGTTCGTTGTTGATGGCGATCACCTCCCGGATGGCTTCCGCCGACAACTCACGGTCCTTGAGCAGCCTGCCATGGAGATCGAGAAGCGCCCCCCGGTTTTCTTCGAGCAGGGTTTTCGCCCTCTGGAACTGGGTCTTCAACGTGTTGTCGACGACACGCTGCAAACCTTTGCGCTTCATCCGCATCTTTTCCAGGCTCTTCGGTGAGTCCACCAATTCAACTGCAAGACTGCCGCCAAATCCCCACTTGACTTCGATCATGGTAGCAAGCTCGGTCGCGAGATTGAGGTCGGCTACCTTGTGTCCCGCCGCTCCGCTGCCGAAGTCGCCAAACAGCACTTCCTCCGCCGCGATGCCGCCCAACAGAATTGCGATCCTGTCCAGGAAGTAGGTAGACGTCTTCCTGTCGAACGCGCGTTCCATGAACTTGGCGTGTCCAAGAGACTGGGCTTGGCCGTCGTCTCTGAATTTCTCGCAGATGGATACCGAGATAAGCGGGTCGGCCCCCACCAACACCCCGACGATCGCATGTCCCAATTCATGGCCTGCGATCAGCCGCTGCATGGCCATCGGGATTTGCTGCGTCGGTGGCAATGCCCCTTTGACATCGGAAACAATGATCTCGCGGCCCTGTCGCCTCGCGGTTCTACTTGCCTGACGAACGCACTTCTCGATGTCCGCGCCCGACCAGCCTTCAGAGTCCGATGCCACCGTCCTGACCTCCTGATCGGAGAGACGTCCGCGCAGGTAGAAGCGGAAGATGTCCGCGCGCGTTTTCTCGTCGGGAAGGCCGATTTCGAAATGGCGCTCGAGACGGCCGGAGCGCAGCAATGCGGCGTCGATCAAGAGCGGATAATTGGTTGCGCCGAGGACGATGACGCCATCACGCGCACGACCGCCGTCCAGCAACTCGAGGAGACCATTGATCACCTGACGAGCATAGGACGAGTTGCGGCCGACGTCTTCGGTTCGGCTTCCGATGGAGTCCAGTTCATCGATCAGGAGGACACACGGTTTCGCAGCTTCGGCGTCATCGAAACTTTTCTTCATCGCTGACAGCATATCTCCGAGGTAGCCGCCTCCCGAGGATTGCCATTGTGCCGCGGAAGCGTAGACGAAGTTCGTCTTGCAAGTGCGCGCAAGGGCGGAAGCGAACGAAGTCTTGCCAGACCCCGGAGGTCCCGACAGAAGGACGCCGCGATCGACATCGTCCCAGGTAATCTTGCCAGCGCGCCACGCCTCCACGTCGTCGGCGAGCTCCAGACCCCATGCCTTCGCCTCACCGTAGCCAGACAACTCTTGCAAGCTCGGTCCTGCGGGGACGTTCGACGGAACACCCATATTGGGATAGAGGCGTAGCCTTCGAAGAGCGGCGGCAAACGGACGATCCCGGCGGATGGCGATCGCCGCGCGGACCGCCGGCTGGCTGGCGAGGAGAGCAGCGTCTTCGTCGGTGAGATTCCCGAAGCCCATGCTGCGTGCGGCGATGCGATGATCGCCAGCAGAGGGAGATGGGAGTTCCGCGACGACGTCAGCCGCCAGCCTGATTTCGTCGGTGACCAATTTTTTATTGGCTACAAGAATGATGGCCCGCCGGAGCCTCTTCAGTTTCCTGTATTCCGAGAAGCCCTCGTCCAAGTCGGTCTCGTCAAGCACCGGAACAACGTAGTTGTAGCCTTCATCCTTGCTGAGGGGCAGGGTTCCCTCGAGCAGAAATTGGGCCGCCCGTTGATAGGCATTGAAATTAGCGTCCGGCGGCAAAACGAATGCCACTACGAACCCCGATCTCTTCTTTAGAAAGAGCCGGATAACACGGGACATGGTGATGACCGCCAGATGGGTAGGCAACGAGAGGGCATCGCTTTCTTCGTCGCCATAGGGGTCGAGATATCGTTTCGGTAGACGTTTGCTGTTCTTGCCGGTCATCGTTGCCTCGGTGTTCGGGATTGGAGCGCGGATTAAAAGTCACGCGCATATCCGTCGCACCGCCGTCTCGGGACCGATCAGGCCAGCATCGAGGTCCACCGAGATGAAGCCCTGAATGATCAGGGTTGCAAGGCCAGCCACTGCTTTCGTTTCAGTGAAGGCGGCCAGGCTTTCCGCAACTGTCAGGGTTCCGTTTTCGTCGAGCCCGGCGAGCAAACGTAGCCGATCCCCGAGCGACACCGGATGGTTCGCATATCTCAAAAGGTCCTTCGCGTTTCGAAGTCTCGGACCGCCATAGATTTCGTCTCGCCGAAGCTGGCGGTAGGACATTCCCATCCTGCGAGCGGATGCCATCAGCACATCTACATCGACATCCCTGTCAGGGGCGTCCACCAACTCCAGGCAGCCGTCGGCATCGAGGATTTCGAAATCGGGGACATGAGCTTCGCCCCCATATGGGATGGAGAGCGGCAGACATTTCCAATGGACGACGGTCGGATCGAAATCGAAGATGCAGGCGGCGTCACGGGACACTTGGGATCGGTAGATGGTGACGCCGTCACACTTGATGGTACCGGTTGGATAGAAGGTTCTGATTGACGCGGTTTTTCTATTAGCGCGCAACGTCAATGCGCGGGACGCAATACCCATAAGGCACCTCAAAGCTACAATAGATGACCGGAGCCGCCGCCGACGGCTCAGAGATCAACGTATTCGTATGAGGGCAGGGCGCTGTTTCATGCGGAGAACATTTAGAGAACGGCGCGTGCACAGTCAATAGGCCGCACGCGGCAAAGTTGAATTTTTTACGGGAAGCTGTGAGTATGCTCGGCACCGCCTCATTTGAAGAGCTTGAGACGTTGTTGCCTTGAGGACGAAGATGCGTGGACTATCGAGGGCTTTTGCCGCTGTCTTTCTCGCAAGTGTGGCGGTCAATTCGCCCGTGATGGCCGATGGTGGCTTCTCCGGAAAATCGTCACCGCTCTGCCTGGTACCCGTCCAAAACGGCCTGCCCATAAAGAAGGATTTGTATCAGGCGTTCCGCATGATATCGAAAGTGGTCGTCGTCCCCGGACTGGACCGACCGATCATATTCCCCAGGAACCGCGGCGGCGTCTGGACAATAGACGACACCGGGTCCTTCGTGCCATTCGGCGGCGATTTTCCCAACCACTACGGTGATGAGTATGCATCGGACACGTCGAACGGAGACGTGATCGGCGTGAGCGACAAGCTGGGTGTGTTCAGACTGAGACGGGGCGAGAAGGAATTCCAGCGTATCTATGCTGCCGACGGAAAGCCGTTCGTCCGTCCTTTCTCGGCCGTCTATGTTGCCAGGTTCGGTGGAACTGTGATCTCGGATAATTCGGGACTGTATCTCCTGAAATCGTCCGGCGAAGTCGAGAACCTGCCATGGGACAAAAGCGTAGCAGCCGGTGGACCTGGTCGAGTGTTTGGCCTTCCCGAACTGAACCTTCTCCTCTTCACCGATTACGGCCACGCTTACCTGAGGGACGATAGCGGAAAGATTACCGTCTTCGACGAGGGCTTCAATGGGATTCAGGCCGCGCGAGTCACGGCCAAAAAGGAAATCTTCATCCAGCCGACCAGCAATGACAATTTCACAGTGCCTTGGCCACCGACTGACCCGACACGCCTTCCGGCACACCAAGGCACGAGCACCTATGAAAACTTCGAAGGCATCACGGTCTACGTCGGCGACATCGTGGCCATACATGGGCGGAAGGTTTCGATCGATTTGCCATTCAGAACCGATTATCCGCCGCCCATGGAGTTTCCAGTCGGCGATATCTTGGTGAAGCCTGCCGAAAACGGCATCTACACGCTGAACTCCGAAGACAAATGGGATTTCGTAGACAGGAGTGGTGAAATGGCAGTGAGGAGGTCGCCACCTAACGCATTTCACCTTCCCGCGGAAAACAAGGCGTTGCTTATAAACGGCAGCCAAGGGCTACACATGCTGGTTCTCAAGACGGACGAACGGGCTGCCGGGTGTCTGAAATAATCTTACCGTCTGTTCGTCCGATACGCCGTTGAGTGTCCCACCTGCCCATGGATAAACCGATGCCAGCTCCGAACTAGCGCCGGAATCATGCGCCCGTAGATGCAATCGAGCGGAACCGGGAGGCTAGCCGAGTTTCAAGCCTAGCCAAGCCTTCGCCATTATTCAGGTAGCCAAGATATCTGTGATGTCGCAGGTCCGCTGGAACGTCGCCATCATTCTGAGTAAGCGGCACGACGTGCTTCCCGAGCGTGTGGGCAATGCCGGCTTCGTAGAAGACGTTCGGGTTCTTCCCTGAGAAGTCACAGACAACAATGTTCGATCTTAATATTAGGTCGAAGATATCCTGAATCAGGACCGAGTTTTCCCAGATGTCGTCCGCGCGGGTGCATCTTAAAAACACGCTCGCAGCAGCGCGCTTGATGGCCTCGTATACCGGAGTGAACTGCGAGGAAAATGGCATCATCACCGAGACCAAGTCTGCCTCCAGGGTGACGTTCTGGAGCTTGAATACATTTGGCTGGATGTAGTAGCGCGGCCCTTCAACAGCATTCCCTGAAAGGGAAACACCACCGCCCTGAAGTTCGTCCACATAATCGGATATGATCTGAAAGTTCGCGGGATCGTTGCCCACGATTGCATTCAGAACCGACAGGACATTACCTTCATAATCAGGGTCGCCAAACGAAAGGCTTCGGAGCAGTCGTGGATGGTTCGTGACGAGCTCGTAAGAGTCGGTGAGCGTCGCTAATTCAATCCAGTTCGTATCGTCGAAAAGTGTTTTGATCTTCTCTTTGATCGGCAGGAGGGCACGGCGCACTGATGGATCGACATACATTTTTATCGCCTTCATATCGCATGGGTTTTTCGTGGATTACGAACCAGCGAGCGTCGCGAGCCTTGGAGCCAACTGGGCAGTCAAACCGGCAAGACCCTCGCCGTTGTTGAGGTAAGGGATATACCTGTGATGGCGGAGGTCGAACGGAACGTCTTCATGCGACTGCGTTATCGGCACGACATGTCGGCCCAGCATGTGCGCTATTCCGGCCTCGTAGAAGACATTGGGATTTTTTCCGGTGAAGTCGCAGACAACGATGTGTGAGCGGTATATCAATCCGAAGATATCTTGGATTAGTACCGAGTGGTTCCAGATATCGTCCGCTTTTTGGGCGTGAAGCCCGACATTCTGGGCCGCATTGTGTATGGCTCCGTAAACCCCGTGAAAGGGCGGCGAGAACGGCATCATGACGGCAACAAGCTTGCGGTCTATGGGTTGGTCTGGGACTTCGAAAAATTGGGGCCGCACCTGTATCGCGTCGCGAGGGCTTCTCTTCGGCCTGGAGTAGGGCGCTTGAGGGCTGATTTGCGTTCTGTCAATAATCCGTCGATCATGCAGCAGTCCTATAAGATCGACATTCTTGACGGCCCAATGTGTTCGATGCCCTTCGAATTCACGTTTGCCCATTCCGATATCGAGATTTGGAGCAAGCTCGATAACCATGGGGAAGGGGATTTCCGGGACGAAAGGATCAAAAGCAAACTTGATTTGCAGGTTGCGGCCAGCGGGTTTGATTTCTTCCAGCCAGCCAACTCTCGCACCCTTTTGGTTCGCACGCTCGTACCAGAACAGGGCGGGCAGCGACAGAAGAGTGTCGATTGCTGTCTCGTCGAGTTTATCGAACTGGAGGAGGATATCTTCGTCCGTGTATTCGCCGAAGCGGCCTTTTTCCAGTTCCCATGGAGATTGGTCAAAGGCGGTATCGAGGCCACTCATCAGCAAGTTATACATGCACAATGCCTGCGAGAATTCGTTGCGGAACGCCAATATGGCCGGACTAAATCCAAATTTAAAGTTGCAAGATGGGAAGGAGCCAATCATTCCCCGTTTTATTGTTTGGATTGAGTCAGGTAGTAGTGACGTGCCTCCTGGTATGATCTGAAATTTTCGCCAGTCGAAGCTTGGAAACGCGTCGGACAAAAAACAGGAGGAGCGGAGGGCGATGAAAATCGATCGCGGGGAAGGTGTTCTACCCACAACGTACAAGGGGGTAGATTACCGATCAAGAACCGAAGCCAGGTGGGGGGTGTTTTTCGATGTACTCGGTGTTTCCTTTCACTACGAGCCCGAGAAATTTACGCTCTCCGACGGGCAATGGTACCTACCGGATTTCTATGTCGATGATTGGCAAGCTTTCATCGAAGTCAAACCGGACAACGATGAAATCGTGACCGAAGAGGCGGCGAAGGCACGTCTCCTCTCAAAGGACGAACCGGACCTGAACGTCTGGATCGCAATGGGCGCTCCCCATCCGGCGGCCTCGCCGATTATCCTCCTCAAGGAGTGGAAACCAGACGTTCCAGTCGCGACAATTCTTGCAAGGCCTGAAAACAAGTATCGTATCCTTGAGGATCGCCGTGACGATGGCATCTACTGGCTTCAGGCGGATTGGGAACCTGGGGCGTTCGCAAGATCATTTGCAATCGGAGGGCCTGGCAGCTCCACGGATCACGACCGGTTACCAATGCTTCACCGAACCGTCGAGAAAGCCTTTGTAGCGGCCAGGCAGGCGTCCTGGAATTAAGCCAAAGTCTCTCAGCGGTAATCGGGGCGCTCGGGCTATGGTAATTCATGAGGCCGCGCAGGGGCCAGTGGTCACTCATTGAACCGCCGAACGCTTGTGGCATGATGCGATTACGGCGGAGGATTGGGATGGTGTTCGGCAGCAAACCAACAAGCGAGCTTGAGCGCGACATCGCCGCGCATAGGGAAGCCATCGAAAACCCGCCTTTCGATATCCATTTGCCTGATCCAAAACAGCCAGTCGACCTTGACGGGATGGGCTTCGGCGAGATTACGGACGGTGATCGTGAGTTTTTCGCGAGGACGACAGGCCTTGGGCAGTTATTGAACCGACTGATGGTCCGCTCGTCATGGGCCGTCGTCGAAAGCGACAAGGCTTTGGCAGAAAGATGGGCAGGACATATCGGCAAAGGAAACGTCGGTCGACATTTTGATTTGTATTTCAACGAGCTCAGGGCAGGGGCTCTCGTGATGGGAGCCGATGTCAACCTCGATGGCGTCCTTGACGATGTCAGGCTTAGCCTGACCTTCAAGTATCCGTTTCTCTATTGCTACGACGACATCTACGAAATGCTACGCTTACTTGTCGTTCAGATTGGCGATAACACCGCAGACGATTTCAGGAACCGAGACCTGGAAGTCGCGAAAGTTTTGCTTAGGACGCTGTGGAACATGAGGCACGACGAAGCCCATTGGTTCGCCTTCACCCAAGCCGGCCCCTGCACAAAGTTGTTTGGGAACCTGAAATGATCGGGAAAGCCGCTAGGCGGCACGACGCCGGAAGGTATGACGAATGGCAGTGACAGGAAAAGTGCCTGTGCCCAGCGCGAGGGTCTTATTCTCCTAAGTACCAAGAGTGATATGCTGATGTTGTTCTTTATTCTTTTTGTTTTGCCGTACATCGTCGGTTTCGTCGCGCTCGCTTTCTGGCGACAGGGGTGGACGCTTATGGCGGCAACTGTCGCAATGATTATTGTCTATTTGTTTTCCAGAGGATCAGGGGATGGCCCAGGCGCGTTCGCGGCGGATGCCGTTCCAGCTGTCCTCGCGGTTGGAATTGCAACCGGGTTAGTAACCAGCGTCATTGCCATGATGTCGAACTACCGACCCGGCTACATCGTAGCGGCAATGCTCCCTCTCGGATATATCGCTGGGTATATGGTAATCCGGTAACTCTGAAGCCCTCTGGGCTATCGCTACTGACGGCATCGCCAATACTGATTAGTGCATAATCCGGTCGATGCAGTTGCTTTCTGAAGTACGGGCCAATAGCCTCAGCTTATTCGTCAGGCGGACCAGACGAATAAGAACATGAGGCAGCCGAAACTGCCCGAAGAACCTCCAAGCGGTACTCAAGCCGCCCGCCATTTTTCCCTGTGAACCGAGCTTGCGTCGTTTCGGGCGTTGCTCATGGCTGTTTGGAGATGACATGAAATTCGCCCTCATAGACGGAATCCGTCAGGAAGCAACAACAGGTGTCCGCGGAACATGCCCTGGATGCGGGTCGCCGATGATTGCCAAGTGCGGTTTAAAGCGACTGCATCATTGGGCGCATGCAAGTACGGTGGTTTGCGATCGATGGTGGGAGGCCGAGACCGAATGGCATCGGGCATGGAAGAACCTGTTTCCGGCTGAGTGGCAGGAAATCCGCCATGTCGCGATTGATAGCGAGATTCATATCGCCGACGTGAAAACGGCAAGCGGTACCGTGGTCGAGTTCCAACATTCGGCGATCACGCCGCAGGAAAGGGTGTCCCGCGAGGCATTCTACAATGTCATGGTGTGGATCGTGGACGGCGCTCGGTTGAAACGCGATCTGCCGTCATTTCGAGACGCGCTCACCTATGCCCCTTCTGCCGACACTGAGGCCCGCGGTTGGCTACTATCGGATCGGACAACGGAAATCGTCGAACGATGGAGGGGAGGGAGCCGGCCGGTGTTCGTGGATTTCGGAGATGCCGTATTCCCGTTCTCATGGCTTTCTTCGACAGGAGTGGTGTGGTGGCTAAAGTACGTTCCTGGCGGTCGTGTGATCTCGACCCCCGTGCATCGGCAGAGCGTGATTGACCATCTGCTTACTGGCGCATCCATACGAGGTTTTCGTCGGCCGACGCCGCCCCTGCGTCGCCTACGATTTTAAAATCGGTAAACCATTGAATGCTGAAGGTAACGGTTAGGCCCCTGCATATCCTTTTCCGGGCTCTTTGCATCCTCTTTAGCCTGGCGGTCGCCGCGACGAATGCATTCACCCAAGAGGGCGTCATGATTCATCTCGGGAAAGATAGTCCAGTGCTGCGCATACCGTTCCATTCCTTGACGAGGAAGTAGGCACACGATAGCGCAAGGGTGCGACCCAGGCGAGCGAATTCAGACTCGGTAAATCCTACGGGGACATGAGAACCCGGGCTGACGAAGCGATAAACTCCAGCCAACCCCTTTTCTTGGTCCAGCGAAATGAATCCTGCCTCACGAAGCCCAGCGAGTGCCTCTCCCCATTTTGAGGATATGGTCGAGCCAGGCGGTGATATCTCGCGACCAATCGATTTTCCTGTTGTCTCGAGAGCCACGCGCGCGTTGTTCAGACATCCATTATTATCCCCGCCCAGAAAGGCTTTCGCGGAATCATCGATAAGCCGGAGAATCTCGTCGCTATCGGGAAGCTGCGACAGTCTAAGCTCCCTGGATAGGTCGTCTTCGACAGGGTGCGAACCCTCTATCGTCGGCTCGAGTGGCACGAATGGTGCAATCTCATGACCGTAGTCATCCACGGCCAACCAAATGCCATCGAGCTTCGCACAGAGGGTGAAATCCTCCCACCGCTCGTCGAACAAGCTTCTAGGCGAGACCGTGTGTCGGATCGACTGACGGGTGCGTGCCAATTCCTGCGCCAGTTCCCAGACTTGCGGTGGGGTTGCGGCCGATATCGCATCCGTTAAAGCGCGTAGCAGTGGGTAACCGGTATGATACCCATCGATGTCGTCCGTCGAGATGCCGTACTTCCGAAGGATGACGATGCACTCGTCTCGGCTCAAGACAGCGTCCATCAGCTGACATAGCGAAAGTCTTGAACGATGTCCGATGTCCATGCTGTTGCCTATGCCAGATGAACGGTTGGAATGGTTGTACTCTTGCCTCATCATCCAGGTCAACGAGCCTGCGGCGCGGGAGGATGAGGCCGCAACCCTGTTGGCGTCACGTCGGCTTCGCCATTGACGCTAGAGCTTCGGGGCCGCATTCCCGACATTCTTGGCTTTCGCCGCATCGATCCGTTTTCGGGCGTCGATGTTGTCCGCATCGAAATCCTGCTCCAAGTGCAGCTGGTCCATCATCTTCATGTTGAGTTCGGTCGCTAGGCCCGTCTCGTCTCCCCGGACGTCCAAGTCGATATAGATGCCGCACATGCTTGCGGATTGCTTTGCTTTCTTCGCCGTGAATTCGTCAAGGCCGACCGGGAAGTCGCTGATGCCGATGCAGCCCAATGGCGATTCCAGTTTTTCGGCCGTTGCGCCCTCGGCAGCGAATTTCCACGCTGCCCAGATGCCGCCGGTGGAACTCTTACCCGTTACTGAAGGCTCGCCGAATTTCTGAATGGCTGCTGCAAACACCGACTTGGTCGTCGGTCGTTGCGACGGCCTGAACTTCAACTCTCGGCGGACCGCAAACAGCTTGTTTCCCGACCCCAATCCTGTGAACGCGAATTGCATCCGCTCATGTTCCATATCATCCGGATTGGCGAGGTCGTTATACAGGGTCCTCCCATTTGCGACCCATTCAGTGCCTTCCGGCAACTTCCACTTCACAAACTCGTATTGCGCGTCTGGCCGGACTTCCTGGAATTTCGCGATGACCTGGTCGGCGCTCATACCCAGAGCCATTCCGTTGATGTCGATTTCGGCCGCCTGCGTCGCAGCCGCTCCTCCGAGGAGTATCGCGGCAATGGCGGTGAGAAACGTGATTTTCATGATGTCCCCGGTGTCTCTGTTGAGGTCTGAAATCGGTCGCATCGAAGTGCGCCCGAACGTGGAGACAATCCCTCATTCGAGTTTTGTTTTCGGCAATTTTTGACGGGGATTTCACCCTCTGCGCGAATTCAAGACACCACAGCAGGTAGCAAGGTTATCGATCATTAAATAGGGTCTGTTCCCAGAGTCGAGAACCGGGAGGGTAGCGATGGCCGTTGTTAATATCAGAATGGATACTCGAAATTCGGTAGCCGGGGCGCTGCTGCCGCAGGATATCGAACTAAACATTCTGGCGATCGAGCTGTTCTACTATGCCTGCGCATCCTGGCGTTCCAAGGGCTTCCGGAGGGCGGCCGATGACATAGGCGTATTGGTCGAAGTAGACCAGATTACATTCTCCAATCCGTTCGACATCTGGGCGTTCTTCAAAAGCATTCCGGTGGGCTTGGCTGTCGAAGTTCTCGACCGGACGCTGTATTACCGGACCGAAGTAGAGCGTCGGTCGGCCGAGGCTGCGAAAGTCCGTCAGAGCGTTATCTCGGACAAACTTGATAACCTTCGGAAGGCAAACGAAATTCGTAACGAGCTGCTTTCGGCCGGCACTGATCCCGAAGAGATTACCCATCTCCTTGCGCAGATTCTTTCCGATCAAGGGGCTACGCTTGAGGTGCGTGATGGCAGCCAGCGGAAACGATTACCATCGTCGCGCTGAAGCCAACCCGGTCAAGTCTGTCAGTCAGATCGAACGCGCGACGAGATCGTGGAGCGTTCTCGCTCCAGTCAGCGCCTTGAGGCGCTCGACGCGATGCTCCACTGTGCGTGGAGACAACTCAACCCGATGACCAATCTCCCGCATCTGCAAGCCTTCTCGAAGCAGCTGGAGGATTGCGAGATCGATGCCGTCGAGGTCCTTCGGTATTGCGGAAGGCCTCAAGATATAATTCACGACACCGAAGACGAGGCACCAGTCGCCTCCTGATTGCTCCGTCTTCCGCGGAAGCGACAACATCTCGAAGTTGGTTTGCATATTGTCGTGGCGCAGTGTTTCAGAGACGAGCGAAGGGCGACGGCCGGCGATCGCCTTCTGGATGGAAGGGTGAAGATGTCCGCCAGGCAACAACGGAAGTCGTGATTTCAAGACGTCAGGCACGTCTGCATAGCTCGTCGGGATGCTGTAATCGCGGACGAGGTTCACTCCAAACTCAGTAGAGCCGCTGTCGGCCACTTCAATGACGGCAAGCGCCATATTCGCGGAAAGCTGCTCGCCAACCAAATGGGAGAGTATGGCTGGCCGTTCGACCTCGCGGGAAATCCAGACGTCGATCAGCCGCTGGGCGAGCTCGCCGAAAGAAACGGACCTCATCGGCGGATGGTGTGCCGTAAAGTGTTTGCAGGCGTGGCCAGAAACGACCGTTTTTGTCATCGGTCGTCCGTGTTTTTGTCCCTTGCCTAAATCATTGCAACTATTCCCGGATTGTAATCATGCAGTTCCGCGCATCCGCCCGTCGAAAACGGTCGTTTCTGTCAACGCGCGGGAAATGGAATTCGATGACTAAAGTCGGTTATGCCCGGGTATCGACGCACGATCAGCGCATTGATCTTCAGCTCGCAGCGTTGCGCACGGTGTGCGACCGAGTTGTCGAGGACCAAGGTGTTTCGGGTTCGACCAACAAAAGACCTGGATTGATCTCCGTGTTGCGCTCGCTGAAACCCGGCGACACACTAGTCGTATGGAGGCTCGACAGGCTCGGTCGCTCGATCCAAGACCTAATTGGCATCATCGAAAGGCTTGGCAAACGGCAGGTAGATTTCCAGAGCCTGACCGAAAACATAGACACCACTTCCGCCGGCGGTCGCCTCGTTTTTCACCTGTTGGCCTCTATGGCAGAGTTCGAAAGGTGTTTGATCAGGGAACGAACCTGCGCGGGGCTTGAAGCCGCCCGTGCCCGTGGACAGCGCCTCGGTCGGCGACCGTCTCTAAATGAAGATCAGCGCCGCTCGGCCTACAACGCAGTGGTGTTGCAGGGAGAGGACGTCGACGAGGTCGCCAGACGATATCGGGTTCACCCCAGAACTCTGACCCGGCACCTTCGTCGCATGCGCTGATTACTGGAACAGCTGAATTAGGTTTCCGGGTGCGGCATTTGCGATGCCAAGGCTCTGGACTGCGAGCTGCTGCTGGGTCTGCAACGCCTTCAGCCTGCTCGCCGTGGTTTCCATGTCGGCATCCACCAGGCGGCCAACGCCGCTCGTCACGGAGTCGATCATCTTGCGGTTGAGGTCCTCGTACATCTCGAGGGATTTCTGCACCGTGCCGACGTACGCCATCTTGGATGTCAGCTGCTGGATTTTCTGGTCGATGCTCGCGACGACGTTGCTGTACAGCCCCTTGCGGTCCGATCCGAAGCGGACGACGTTGTTTTCGATCGACTGGAGAACATAGGTCTGGTCGACCGGGTAGGCCTCCGGATCACCGGTCGTCGGATTGGACACCGGAATGTTGTACCAGTAGATCGAGGCCGGCGTGAACGATCCCGGCGCGTCGATGATGTCGCTTCCGTCAAACAACGTCTTTTCCGGATTGAACTCACCCGGGAATGTTGTTGGAAAACTTCCGAAGTCGTCGTTGAGAAGCAGTGAATCCATGGCGTCGATGCCAAGGGTCTGGACCGTGCCGCCGACGTAGCCGACGGTGAAAGAGAAGACTTGTTGGCTGGCCTTATCGGCTTCGTTCTTGCCGTGATAGAGGAGATTCACGCCCGAGAACGATGAGGACAGCATTGCTGCCTTCGCCTGATCCTGGAGTTGCTGTATGCGCTGGTCGATCTTGTAGACGTCGGATTTCGCGTATTCCGGGTCGAGGCTGAATGTCGGCTTGACCACGTCCTTAAAGCCCGGCTGCGGCATGTCGGTCGCGGTGATGACGAGGTTCCTGATCTCGACGAAACTTTCGAGTACGTTTTCCATCCCGGCATAGGCGGTGTCCACCACGCCCTGAGCCAACCCGACGCTGTCGTTGACGACGTTCATGGCCTTCACGTCCGAGCGCATCGTGGTGGATATGGACCAGTAGGCTGCGTTGTCTGCCGCTGTCTTCACCCTGAGACCGGACGACATCTGCTGCGAGGTGTCGGTGAGCCGCCCACTGATCGAACGAAGCGTGCCCAGCGCCGCCATAGCGCCGTTGTTGGTAATGATGCTGCTCATGGTTCCCCGTGCGTCGGCCGGGCTCCTCATGAGCCAATTCCCGCATTCATGACGCTTGGAAAATCAGCGACGCGGGTTAACGGCTAGGCGAACGCGAGAGGGGGAAACTACCCTGGCACCCAAAAAATGTGACCTGAGCGGGTCGTGGATACAAAAAACACGGGAACGGCGTGTTCCGAGGCATTGGCAGTCACGGATTCGTCTGCCTATCATCCGCATATGGCCAAGAACATCACGCAGAATCAACTGACTGGTGAGATTGGGGAGGCGGCGGTCCGCCTGCGCTTCCTCAAAATCGGTTTCCAGTTCGACGTCCGCTCGCGGCTCGAAGCGGGCATCGACGCTATTGCGGAGGTGATGATCGAAGGACGGCCACTCGCCCACATGATTGCCGTTCAGGTCAAAGCAACGAAGACCGGGTTGTATCCGGGCGAAGACGACAACGGATTCCATTACCTCCTGAGGACGGAGGACCTCGATTACTGGCGAGGGAGCAACCTTCCGGTGATCATCGTCGTCTTCCGCGAGGCCGACGATAGTTTCTACTGGAAAGAAGTCCCGATCGGCGACGCCCCAGCCGAACGTCGATTGAATTTCAACAAGCGGGAAGATGTGCTTGACGCTTCGTCGGTAGATCGGCTCGCCGCCCTGACAGTTCCAAAAGCAGGCTTCGGATACTACGTCCCTCCGCTGGGAGGCGGCGAAGAGGGTTTGGTAAACATTCTCCCGATCGCTCTGCCGCGGGAAGTCTTCGTATCGACCACGCCCCACTCGCACAAGCAGGCGATCGCGATACTACTCGATGACGACGAGCCAGCGCGGTTCGACTGGATAATCAAGGGCGGCGCGTTCTGGTCCTTCCACGACCCGAGAACGACGGTATGCAGTAAGATCGTCGACCTCGACCAGGTCGAGGCTATCGATGTCGAACATCTGGCCTATCACGACGACGAAGATGAAAGGAACACATTCGCCCATCTCCTGCGGAAGACGCTGGATCAGCAGGTGCGGGCAGAACTCGCCTGGAACAAGGATCGGAAGCTCTTCTATTTCCGGGCAAGGGCGCAGAATGAGAGCCGGATTTTCAAATACCAATCGTCGAAGAAGAACACCGAGGCAGAGGTCGTCAATGTTGCCTTGAACAAGATCGATAAGACGAGGGTCGAATTCGTTCGCCACCACGCCTTCGTGCCGCGATTTGAAAGCTTCTTCACCGAATGGTTCTTGGTGATCGAGCCCACCTATTTCTTCACAACGAACGGCTTTACCCCGCATTCCTACCCCGACGCGCTGCTTTCCGGAAAGAAACGGCTGGACAACAGCTCGGCACTCCGCGGGCAGGTGATCATGTGGCATCGGTTCCTGGCCAGCCTGGAACCCAAAACGGGCGACCTCTTTGCCGAGAGGGCCGACGAGCCACGCATTTCGTTCGGAGAACCGCCTTCGATCGCGTTGCCGACGCGGGTCCCCGAAGACGTCTGGGGAAGCCAGAAGAAGGCCGATGGCGACGATGAAGAGGACCTGCTCAATTGGGCCTGAAATTCGAGACAACGATATTCGAAGAGCCACAACTGGAATTCGGCGACAGGTATCAGAACCCCGATCCCCGGCGCGGGCTGTACATGGCCGGCCCACTGCAGACGCCTGTTGGTGACGTCCTGAAAATCGCTGTCGTTGGCAGCTCCAAGACGGTGGAGGATACGGCGAAATTCCTGGCCGCCGCCTCTGTGGGCTTTACCGGAAAGACCGACAAGCACCCGAACATGCATCCCGATTTCCCCGGGCTCGGCAATCAGAACCCCTTCCGCTGCAAGTTCGAGATTGCGGATGGGGCCACGGCGACTGTGACCCAATCCAAGATCGACCGAATTCGGAAAGAACCGGATCATCAGAAGGCGGTCGAAATGGCCGTCGAGGAGATTTATCAGCAACTCCTCGCGATCGACGAAAGCAGCAATCGACCGAACGTGGCCATTGTAGCGCTTCCGGTCAGCCTTATCGAGCGCGTCTGGAACGCCAAAGTCGATGGCGGTGGCACCGTCGAAAGGGAGGACAGCAGCGGTTCCGACGCACCGAATTTCCGTGGCATGCTGAAAGCCCGGACGATGCATCTGAGTTTCCCGATCCAGATCGTGTGGGAGGATGCCCTGGACGAGAAGACTATCATTCCCCGGAAGGTCAAGGAGAGCAGCGCGCGCAAAATCCAAGACGAGGCAGACCGGACCTGGAATCTTCTGACGTCCCTTTATTACAAAGGGTCCGGCCGCATTCCCTGGAGGCGAATGCCACAGGAGGGCGAGTTTTCCGCATGCTACATCGGAATCAGCTTTTACCGTGAAGCTGGGGGGCAGCAGCTCTTCACCAGCGCGGCCCAGATGTTCGACGAGCGGGGCCGGGGATTCATCCTGAAAGGCCGTCGCGCTCAGACGGAGACCCGTGGCAGGCATCCGTATATGACGCACGAGGACTCTCGAGACCTCGTGCAGGAAGTGCTAACCGCCTACAAGAACCATCATCGGCACTACCCGGCCCGTGTTGCCGTCCTGAAGACCTCGCGTTTCCGCGACGAGGAAGCGGACGGAATCGTGGAGGCGCTCGACTCTGCGGGCACGGAGATGAAGGACCTCGTATGGGTCCAGGAATCCTCGTCGGTGAAAGTCCTACGCGACGGGAACTATCCCGTGATGCGCGGCACCTTTGTCGAACTCGACGGGAAGGGGCTTCTCTATACGAACGGGAGCATTCCCTACTATGGAACCTATCCGGGCCAGTATGACCCGAGGCCGCTGCTGCTATGTCCGCACAAGAGCAGCGACAGCACCGTCGCGCAGATCGCCAAGGAGGTGCTGTCGATGACAAAGATCAACTGGAATTCGACCCAGATGAACCAGAAGCTGCCCATTCCTATCCGGGCTGCCCGAAAGGTTGGTGAGGTTCTAAAATACGTCGGCGATGGAAAGGTCAGTTCCGACTACACGCGATATATGTGACCGCTTCTATAGGCCAGTGTGCTCCCTGTAGGCGATCGCGGAGATTCGTGCTTCAAATGACGCTCTACCGCGAAGCGCCTTTTACATTTCGAAACGACGAATTAGTGTGGGGGAGCGGAATCGAACCGCTCAGCGGGACTTCCGGCCAACCTCGGCTTTCAGACATCATCTTGTCGATGGCGTGGCTGCTCGCCCACCTTGGCCCCACAGTACCGCTAGAGCATCCAATCCAGTTCTGAGCGCTGCCTTCATGAACCCCTCCGTTCGCAAATCAAGGTTGAGAAACCAGTCAATGCAGAGCCAGATGGGGAACAGCCACGCCCCGACATCTCCGATGGTGAAACCCAAGGTCACTAACGCCGAACCCTGAATTCGATACTTCAATTACGAATTTTCTGGATGCGCGCGCAATACCTTTCAGCGTGACCTGAAGAAAATCGATATCAGCGATAAGGCGGAGACTCTATCCCGCGAGGCATCGCGAAATGAACCGGCTGACAAACATGCAGAGCCACCGTAGGGTTGCGCCTTCAATCCGGGGTGGGGCTATGGTTGGTTTAAGGATCATCAGAATACTGGATGCTAGTGACGAGTCTGAATGGCCTGGTGGGGTCATTCTGGAGGACACCGATGATTTCGTTACTGTCGACCTCGGGGAGGAGATCGCGTTTCAAAATGCTGAGGGCCGGCTGTTAATCCAGAAAGACTACCGGGTCGATGGGATTGTCTGGCAGGTACATAAGACCGACGCTGACCCGTTCCCTTCTCGTCCCCATGCACATTGTGTTAGCGGACCCTCACGATACGTCGGCACCAAACTTCACCTCGGCAGCAGGGAGCTCTTCGCTGGAGCCAAGTCTCTTGGGTTATTTTTGCCGAAAAAGCCGTTTGATCGTCTGATCAAACTCATTCAGCCGAAGTTTCCGACTATCAAGCTGCCGCTTCCAGTATAATCGGTTCGGACCCTTGAGGGGCTTTCCGCCGGCCGTAGTCTCTCCCAAAATATTCGATATCAAGATCGAGGGAGCGCCATGGTTTCAACTGAGGCAGAGCAGCGAAGGGAACGTGCGGTCATCCGCCTCATAACGGGGTCGGTAGCGATGGGGCACCTGCAGCTCGCGAAGCATTGGCTTGTGAAGAAGGCCGATGTTCTCGGTAGTCTTCAACTGCCAGAGTGCCGCGCTGAATTTGAGCGTTGTTCAGGCGACATCGCAAGAATGGAAGAAATCGAGGCGGTTCATGGCATGGGGTCCGCTCTTGTCCTAGACGACCCTTCGATTGTCGCCTTGATGGAACATTCCTTGATTCCAGAGGAGATCATCATGCGTGCGAGGAGCACCGGGCAGCTATTTTCTCCATCCTGTTGAACTTGAATTCGTGACAGTTTCGTCCGCCATAAAACCCTTAAAGTCGAGCCAAGGTCCGTCCGCGTCCTCGAAGGAGCCTATAGCGAATTTCACGCCATCGTCTTGAGATATGACCGCAGTGGTCGGCGGAAGATCGAGCTCTGCAATTGCGTCGACCTCGGACACAATTTCCAAAGCTGCTGCCTCATCTATTGACGCTAGATGCCCCAAAATGTTCGCTAGTCCGTCGGCATCCATGCCTTCCAGGACTTGTCCGTATCTGGTCCGCACCCAATAAACTAGATGAGGCTTTCCATTGATCTGCAATTGCTCGGTTCCGTCTGGACGGCGGATCAAGATACAAGCGGAATTTTTATCGATTTCAACTACAATTGCGGTCATTGCCGGCTTTCCACTGTCGATTCAAGGGGCGCTGAGACGACGGCAGACACTTCGCACTTAGTCGCGGAAGCAGCTGCTTGGTCTTCAAGAACCCGGGCATATGGTCATGGCTGTTCGCCTGCGGTCCTCCCCTTGCGTCCGACAACCAGTTCGAAGCAAGTTCCAGATGCGACATATATCCGTGAAAACAATGATTTAATTTGTGGTTGTAGAGTTGGTCAAGGGTATTTGACGTAAGGGACATACTTGAGCAAAGGTATGTGAGGAAACAGCCAGACGTACGTGACGCTTCCGCAGGAAAAGCTCTATGATTTCAATAGGGAAGTTGTCAGAGGTTTATGACGAACCACATCTGAAATGACGTCCGCAACAAACGTCTGAGATTCGCAAACTACTTTTTCTCACGCTCATCCGATGGGCGAGATAAACGAAGTTTGGCTGATGCGGGATCATTTCGACAAAAGGTGAGGGCGCAGGACGCCAAAATTCGGCCTTTTGAGTTGGTTTTCGAGTGGAGTTGATCACGTTTTTACGCAAATCCAACCGACAGTTTAAGCCTGCGTTAACAAAAAGGCCCCGCGAGGGATCGCGGGCGCGGCTTTTTATCTTGTGCGGCCATGAAACGAATCATGTTTCAGTGCCTTATAGAGGCCTGATGAATCATCGCATTCACTCTCACCCGCCCGTTTGGCAGGCGAGACACCAATTCGCAGACCGCTCATTTACCAGAGCGATCGAACACTGGGTTCCAGTCGGCTTTCATGTCCACTAAAACCCATTGCCGGCGGACGGCCTCGTAGGACGACAGGCCAAAGAGCGAAGCCGAGAAGCAGCGTCACCCAGCCGCCTACGGTCACGGCCTGCGCCCAAGGGTGATTGCGTTTCTTGGCGATCATGCCCGGCAGCATTACGAGGAATACGACGACGGCGACGGTGCTCGCCACCAGGACTAACAAGGCGATCCATGCAAAGACGCCGATCGTGCCGTCTACCCCTTGTTGGGAACCGCTAGCACCGGAGTGTTCACCCAGCCTTCGATGAACGCAGAACTGGGTCGGCGATATAAGCGCGTTACGGCAACATTGATCGCGCTCGGGCGTTTTCGTGGCCAATGTTACCGTAACGTACTCCCTGTCACATCGCGTTCATGCATAATCCGTCGATCCCGTTGAACGCACCGCAGCGAATGGAACGGGCGAAAGATCGGGGACGATAGCGCGCACATGCAGCAGCGACTTCACCAGCGTGGCCTTCTTCGACTGATGCTCAAGCTGCCCGCAATCCGCGGGGAGCTGCAGGTGCGCGTCGGTCATGGAGAAACGCTCAACGGTCTCTGTGCCAATTATGAAGAGGCGTGTGTGGCGCTCGAGCGCTTCAAGGCCAGCAAACGTCCGGAGGAGCGTGCCGTGATCGAGGAATACGAAACCCTCTGTTCGAATATCGAATCCGACATCATCCTCATCTGTCTCCAAGACAGGTCGATGCCTCGCAAATAGTGCGAAGCCATGCCCCCACCGCGGTACCAATTATCGAAACTTCCCTTGCGGGTTGTCGGCTTATGAATAATAACTCGATCTGCTCATGTAGCGATTGATGATACATGGGGAGGCGACCATGGACTCAGACAGCGTACCGCAGCTGACGCGTCAGGCGGATATCGCCGAGGCAAAGGCGGAGCTTGCCTGGCGGACGATAGGTTCCAGTCCACCGACCGGAACAAGGCCTTTCTCAGTTACATTTGCCGGGAGCATTTCGAAGGTCGCGAGGCCGGGATCAAGGCATATACCATCGCAGTGGACGTCTTCGGGCGGTCTGCCAGCTTCAACGGCAGTATCGATCCCATCGTTCGTATCGAGGCGAACCGACTGCGAAACAGCCTCGATCATTATTATCAGGCGTACGGAGAGGTCGATGCGATCAGGCTTCACCTTCCCAAGGGGCGGTATGTGCCATTGTTCACAAAGACCTGCACCGTTCCGGAAACGGGAGGCGGGGACGACGGCGATCTGGCAACCTTGATCCAGAACGGAGACCGCATCATGTCCTTGCTTTCCCGGCGAACAGTCAACGCCACCTTGCTCGCTGCCACCATCCTCGCGTCCCAATTCGGCACCTCAGCGGCTCTGGCGGCGGAGATGGCCCCAGACGCCAAGACATTGACAGATGCCTATGTCTACCTTCTCGGCCGCGCTTTGGTGGTTCGACAGGAGGTGGGGGACCTCAAGGAGAAAGGCGTCCAGTTCAATACCATCAAGTACAATCCGCTCGGCTCGGCGGACTTCGTCAATCCGAACTTCGACGTCGCTTATTTGGAGGCCTGGCTCGCGGTCGATGACAACTCGGCCGTCATCCTCGAGGTGCCAGAGATCAAGGATCGCTATTACACCGCACAGATTCTCGACGAATGGGGCGAAGTGATCGCCAACATCAACGAGCGAACCATGCCGACCAAACCCTTTGGGAAGTTCGCGCTTGTTTCTCCGGGCTCGAAGGTCAAGCTGCCGAAGAATGTGATGCCGATCATTCTGCACTCTGACAAGGCCAAGATGCTTGGGCGCATTGAACTGAAGGGTGATCCCGAAGGGGCGGCCAAACTTCAGCATGCTTTCAAGGTCAGTGTCATCGGCAAGCCGAAGATTGCCAAGCCGCCTGCGCTGGCCCCTTTCGAGAATAGGAGCCTGATCGGCGTGGACCTCTTCGACAATGCGGACGGACTGCTTGCCAGCGCCCTCGACGTCGCGCCCAATGCCGCGGAGTTGCAGGCGAAGGTGCATGCGGTGGCAAACTATGTGTCATCGGGGAAGGAAGCCCGTACTGCCGTCGCCGATCAGTTGAAAACGATCGTACCGACTTTCCAGAAAAACGTTCTAGCCACGACGGCTCCTTACAAGAACCATTGGCTGTGCGGCGCATTCGGCGGCAACTATAGCACCAAGTTCGAACAGCGAACCGCAGCGAACTATGCGGGCATCTGGGCAAACAATCCGGCGGAGGCGATCTACTTTCCTGCAAGCCGAGATTCCAACGAAAACCTGCTCGACGGCAGCAAGAACTACGTGATTCATTTCCCGGCAGACGCCCTCCCTGACAAAGTCGTCGACGCCTACTGGTCGGTCATTCTCGTGAGCGTGCCTGACTACCGCGTCATTCCCAACGATCTCAGGCGTTACAATTTCAACAGCTATTCCGACTTGAAGAAGGAAGTAGACGGGTCGCTGAAGATCGCCATCGGCCCCAAGCCGGTTGCCGGCATTCCTGACACGAACTGGCTCCCATCGGCGGATGGCAAGCCATTCTCGCTCACCTTCCGCACCTACGTGCCGAAGGACATCGTCAAAACGTGCGACTGGACGCCGGCACCTGTGACGGAGATCAAGTGACATGAGTGGAGGAAAGACAATGCGCACCTTCCGTCTGCAGATTGGAGCCGCGCTCTTTCTTGCTTCCATCTCCGCGGTCTCGGGAACGCATGCCCAAGAGCAGCTCGCTCCGTCGCCGGGTTGGGGGCGGGCGCTTCCACCAGGCCCTGACACCCGCGTCAAGATCACTGAGGAATATGCCAGGCAGATCGGGCGGGAAGCCTATTTCTGGGCTTGGCCGATGGTGAATGTCTACAATCGACGGCTGACCTATGCACCGCTTAAAGAGCCAGCCAAATCCGGCCCGCTGGTCATGGCTCCGCTGAACACCTTCGCGATGTTGACCGACTACGTGGTGCCGGAAGAGCGCATCGTCGCCTGCCCGAACCAGGATGTCGTCTACGGTGCAGGCGCGCTTGCCCTCGACAAGTCGGCTGTCGTCGTTCAGGTGCCCGATTTCGGCGACCGCTTCTGGGTCTACCAGATGGTCGATCTGCGCACCGACAGCTTTGTGCAGCTTGGCAAGATGTATGGCACGACGCCGGGGTTCTACCTGCTCGTCGGACCGGAATGGAAGGGTGAGGTCCCAAAGGGCATCACCAAGGTTTTCCGCTCGCCGACACAAACGGGTTTCGTAGCCCCTCGCGTCTTCATGGATGACACGGCTGAGGACCGAAAGGCTGTCCAGAGCGTGTTGCACGAGGTCATGATGTATCCGGTCGCCCAGTTCGACGGGACGATGAAATCGACCGATTGGTCGAAGCTGCCGGGCGGCGATGAAACGGCGGCTCCGACCGCTGACCAGGAAGTCAAATGGGTGGTGCCGGACAAGTTCTTTGACGAGTTGCCGATGGTGCTCGGTGACGCCCCGCCGCTTCCCGGCGAAGAAGCCCGCTATGCACAGGTCGAGGCGGTTCTGGTCGCGGCGAAAGCCGACGCCAAGATCAAGGCGGCGTTGACCGAAGGGGCGAAGGAAGCAGACGAGAAGATCGTCACGCCGTTGTTCCAGTTCCGGAATTACGGTCAGCAGTTGCCGCATAACTGGAGCACGATCTCCAACGAGGCCTCGTTCGGTACCGACTATTTCACCCGTACCGCCGTCGCCAAATCGAACATCTTCGTCAACTCTCCGAACGAGACCAAGTACTTCTATCAGGACCTTGACGCATCAGGTGGACGCTTGAACGGAGCAAAGAGCTACACGGTGACCTTCCCGAAAGGCGAGACCCCGCCGGTCAATGGATTCTGGTCGATGACACTCTACAACGAACATCACTTCTTCTCTCCGAACGAATTGAAGCGCTATTCGCTCGGCACCAAGAACAAAGACCTGAAATACAATGATGACGGCTCGCTGACGCTTTACGTGCAGGCGACATCGCCGGGCGACGAAAAACAATCGAACTGGCTACCTGCGCCGCGGGAGGATTTTTCGTTGTACATTAGGTCTTACTGGCCAAAAGCGGCAGTGATGGAAGGAACCTGGACTCCCCCAGCCGTGCAGAAGCGGTAACCGAAAGAGGAGACCGAACGGGCGCAGGCTCGAAAGAAAATTAGTTGGTGTCGTTGTCAATTGTCGAGCGTATATACCGTTCTGACGAAGATGGGTCACCGGCCGATGAACTTGCTAGACAATGCCTGAGGGTTTTTCGTGCGTTTCGCGCGGACAGAGGGAAGGCTATAGCGCTGCCACGGTTTCCGATCTGCGAGAGCGTGTCTCTCGTCAATCGACCGTAGCGAAGATTGCGTCGACAAAAGGCACCTTTCCCGGGACTCGGGAGGGCGTCCGCCCACGAGCAAACACCAATGTGCGCCATGCATTGCGTCCGACGACAGCAACCGTGACCTCCACGTTTGTGTCGTCAAGTTTCACGCTTCTCCCATCCGCACGTAGAGCCGGGATTCCATGGACCGTCGTCTGGATCCAGTCCGATGTGATGCTGACATCCGACGCCACCGCTCCCATGATGGGGTTGGCATAGGCGACATTGGTGACACCATCGGCACCAAAGCGCTCATAACCCACCAACACTTCGACAAGGTCGCTTGGAGAGTTAAAGTAAAAGACACGACCGCTGTTGGTCTTCATCTCCTGACTCTCCCAAGCCTTCGCGATGGAAGCCGTTTTGTTGTTGATCGGGTTCACCCAGGATTGCCTGGCGTTGAGGTCGGTCGTCGCCTGTTGGTCCAACACCCTCAAGTACACGTTTGCCGCGCCGAGACACGCGACGACGATCAATCCGACAAAAAACCTCGCCTTCGACGGATTGGCTTTGACGACTGTGCCCATATCTTTGTCGTAGCTAGCGGGCTGGCTGGCGGCGAGGAGGCTATACTGCCGTGACTGGGTGTAGAGGTTGAGGATCGGAATGCCCAACCCCCACCCGGCAGCCCGCACCTTCAGTTCCCTCGAAAAGAAAAATGCGACACGATTTCTGCCCTCCGGAACTAACACCCGGACACCTACTATCGCTTTGCCGGGGGTGGTTCCGGTCAAAACCATCAGGATGGCCAGCAGTAGACCCAAGGCCGGTAAAACGATGATACCGAGCAGGCCCGCGTTCATTGCCATCATTTGGAGATAGAGGTCGGGGGCATGGAAAATGAATGCGACCGCAGCACCAAAGATGATGACTGGCCCAAGCAGCAGGGTGTCGATCGAACGTGCCCAGAACCGAGGCCACGGCCGCGACTGCAAAGGTAAAGAACGCTTGGCATCGATAGCGACGTTCGCCACGGCCACGACTGGCAACGCCTGCACAGGTGGCGGCTTCAAAGGGAGGGTAGGCGGCGTCACAAAAGCAGCAGAAAACTCCGGCAGCTCAGAGACGGGCTGCCACACAGACATTCCGTCCCGCCAAAGAAGAGTCTCCCAGGTCGCTTGGCACTGCTTGATCAGGTCGCGCAATTCCCCCTCGCTGATAGGACCCATATGTTCCTGCCCAACGGCATAATACCAAATTTTCACGCTGAAGCCCCCGCTCGCCTTGTGCAAGCATTAGCAGTGAGGATGATGGGCGTAAAGTTGCAATCCATCGGTCTCCCACTGGAACATCGTTCCATCATTGGAAGGCACGGAGCAGCCTCCTTCGCGCCAATCAGGATTGCCGGTTTTCGCGGCTTGCCTTATGGAACAGCACGAGCACCGCCTCTGATTTTGAAAAGAGCTGTCATATGGAGAGGGTAAGAGCCGTCGTACGTCCAACCCACATTTTCTTGGCCGCGAACAACATCTGAAATCAGAGGTCCTGACGACCATGGCAAATTTCATCACCCTCGGCATTGACGGCGTCGAACCCGAGTTCGGCGCCCCTGAGCCCGGTCGGATCATCTCAGGCGATCCGCATTTCCGCACCTGGAACCTGGAGGAGGCCGAAGGCGGGCTCTATTCCGGCATCTGGGAGGCGACGCCGGGCAAGTGGCGGATCGTTTATGAGGAATGGGAATATTTCAGCCTGCTGTCCGGCTATTCGATCGTCACGGAGGAGGGCGGTGAGCCGGTTCATCTGAAGACGGGCGACCGGATGATCTTGCGACCCGGCTTCAAGGGAACGTGGGAAGTCGTTGAAACGACTCGCAAGGATTATGTGATCAAGGTTTAAGCAGCGCCAGCAAACCGGCGCTGACGATGGCGGGCCTGTCCCGATTTGCGGCGATGACGGCCCGTCTTTCTGCGGATGGCTGCGCTTCTTTGCCGGATAGAACGCTTTTAACCAATCCCGTTAATCGGGTCTACATCGTCAAAATGCTATATCTTATCTGCAGCGCATAGCGGACATGATGTCTCCTGCCGTCCCCACAGACATGGCCTTGCAATTAATCTTTCCGGAATATGCATGTCGTCGAATCTTGCAGGTAGGCACGTTCGCACCCAGACCTCTTCCATCATTGCGACAACGGTCTGTTTCCTTGTCGTCGCCCTCATCCTGACCGGCCTGATGGCACATGTCGTCGTCAAGATGACCCGGTCGGCGAATGAGATCGACGATGCGCGGGCCACGCGCGCCGCCCGCGCGGCGATCGGAGCCTTTGTGGCTCGTCTGAGCGGGACGACGACGGACAATGCCATATGGGACGATGCCTATAGTGCGGCCTCATCTCCTACCGCCGCCGACTGGGCCTATGAAAATTGGGGAAAGACCAGCGAGGATTACGCGCTCTATGACGGCGCGATCGTAATCGGCCCTGACCGGTCGTCGATCGTCTCCGCATATGCCAAGGGCAAGCCCTTCGAGCCGAGCGCCTTTTTCGGCGAAGGCTTTTATCGGCAGATCAACGCAGCCGCCGATCCCGAGCGGGCGCCGATGGTCAACTTCATCAAGACCGAAAGCGGTATCGCCCTGCTCGCATCGCAGGCGATCCAGCCCTTCGAAGCCTCCGGAGAGCTTCCGAAGCTCAGCACGCTGAGCTTCTACAAGGAATTTACCCCCGAGGTTCTCGACGCGCTCTCGAACGAACATGAACTCGAAGGCTTGCACCTTGAAACGAAGCCCAGGCCGGAATTTCTGAATACGCCGATCACCGACATGAAAGGGGCCGTCATCGGCTACCTCGTATGGCCGAGCAAAGCGCCTGGAAGCACTGTGTTTCATCGGGTAACGCCCTATGTCGCTGCCGCCGTCGCCATTCTTGCGCTGTTCCTGATCGGCGTTCTGATGGTCGGGACGTCCGAGGCACGGCGCCTGCGCCAGCTGGCGGAGGCAGCGCTTTTCGAAGCCGGCCATGACAGCCTGAGCGGCCTGTTGAACAGACATGGACTTCTCAGCCTGCTGGAAGAGTTGGACAATTCGGGCTCTTCGCCACCCCGACTCTATCTGGTCGATCTCGATGGCTTCAAGGCGGTCAACGATGCCTGGGGGCATGCGGTCGGCGATGATTTGATCCGACTGGTTTCGAACGCGCTGATGGCCTGCCACCCCGAGGTCGTCGCCGCGGCTAGGCTGGGGGGCGACGAATTTGCGCTGGTGCATGTTGGATCTGCCACGTGCGAAGATATGGAAAAGACCATTCTCGCGCTGTTTGCCGAGCCCTTCAAAATCGGCGGACGAACGATCGAAGTTGGAGCAAGCATCGGAGCTGCCGCGCGCGACGGAGGCATCGAGCCTCTGGAGCTTCTCCGCAGAGCGGACATGGCCCTCTATCGCGCCAAGGCAAGTGGCAGAGGCCAGGCGATCGAATACGACCCCGAACTGGACGAGGAACGCCAACGGGTCGCCGAACTGGAAGGTCTGTTGAAGCACGCCATCAGCACTGGTGCGATCGAGGCCGTTTTCCAGCCTCTCGTTTCCGCCACAACAGGCGCTGTCACTGGTCTTGAAGCGCTGGCGCGCTGGCGAACGTCAACCGGAAACATCAGCCCGGAGATTTTCATCCCTCTCGCCGAGAGGTGCGGCCTCATCGATGCGCTCGGCGTTCACATGCTGAGGACATCAATCGAGCATGCCAAGAGCTGGCCCGATCTGGCACTGTCGGTGAACGTCTCGCCAATCCAACTCTGCAATCCCGAATTTGCCGCGGAGGTAATCTCGGTCCTGCGCGAGCTCGATTTCGATCCGAAGCGCCTGACCTTGGAGATCACCGAAGGCGTTCTGATGACAAATCCGGATCAGGCCCGGCGGTCGATAGACCAGCTGAAGCGCGTCGGGATAAAGTTCGCGCTGGATGACTTTGGCTGCGGCTACGCCAGCATCGGCGCATTGCGGCAGTTCGGGTTCGATCGCATGAAGATCGATCGCTCGCTTGTGTCCGCTCTCGATGAAGGCGCCAACGGCGCCGATGTCCTTCGGGCGACCATTTCGCTGGCGACCGCTCTGAAGATTCCCGTGACCGCCGAAGGTATCGAGAACAGCCGCCAGGCGGCGATCTTGCGAGAGGCTGGCTGCGATCAGCTTCAAGGCTATCTGATGGGAAGACCTATGTCGGCGCACGACATATCCGGCAGGCTGCAGGAAGACTCGGCCGCATGACGCGCGATCGATGGGTCGCCCGCCTGAGGGCGAGTTCACCATCGTCATCGTCACCCACAACATGCAGCAGGCAAGCCGCATCTCCGACAATACCGCCTTCATGTATCTTGGCGAGCTGATCGAATACGGCCCGACCGCTGAGATTTTCCAGTCGCCGAAGGTCAAGCGCACCGAAGACTACATCACCGGCCGTTACGGCTGATCTGCGAGGCTATGGATCACCACCACAAATCCAGCCGGTCCAGCCCGTGGAAATGGTAGACGTCCTTGACTTCAGGCGTCTTCGCCAGCTTGAGACCGGCAAGCCTTGCGAACAGGATCGGGAGCACGACGTTGAGCTCCAGCCGCGCCAGCGGCGCGCCGATGCAGAAATGGATGCCGGCGCCGAAGGAGAGGTTCGCCGCCTCGCTGCGGTCGGGCCGGAAGGCCAGCGGATCGGTGAACTTCGCCGGGTCGAGATTGGCGGCGGCGAGGATGAGGCTGACCTTGTCGCCGCGCTGGAAGGAGACGCCGTCGATTTCCGCAGGCTCCAGGGCCCAGCGCTGGAAGATGTGGACCGGCGCGCAGGTGCGCAGGGTTTCCTCGACGGTGCGCTCGGTCGTCGCCTCGTCGCGGAAGAGTTCAGCCGGATCTGAGCCGCTCTCGAGGATGATGCGCACCGAATTGCCGATCTGGTGCACAGTCGCCTCGTGCCCGGCATTGAGCAGCACGATCGTCGTCGAGACCAGCTCCTCCTCGGTCAGATACTGACCCTTGTGCTCGGTATGGATCATGTGGGTGAGCAGGTCGTCGCGTGGCTCGGCGCGGCGCTCTGCGATCACCGTCCGGACATAGTCGGAAAATTCCTTCGCCGCCCGTTCGGCCTCGTCTTCTTGCTCGCGCGTGCGGCCGAACATGTACATGCGGACGTAGGCGTGCGACCAGGCAAGCAGCTGCGGCCCCATTTCCTCGGGAATGCCGATCATCCGGGCGATCATCGTCACCGGTATGATGTCGGCAAAGGCAGAGAGCAGCTCGACCTCACCCTTTTCCGCGAAGCCGTCGATCAGCCGGTTGGCCAAATCGGTAAGCTCTGGTTTCATCTTCTCGACATGGCGGGAGACGAAGGCGCGGTTGACCAGCGTGCGCAGCCGTGTGTGCTCCGGCGGTTCGAGTTCGAGCAGGGAATAGCGTTCCGAGAGATCGAAACTGGCAAGATGCGGCATCGGCTCGGCAAGCCCGAGCTCCTCGCGGCTGGCGATATGCAGGATCTGCCGGCCGAAGCGGCGATCGCGCAGCAAACCGTTCACATGGTCGTAGCCGGTGAAGAACCACTGCTTCTGCTCGCTCCAGTAGAACGTCGGACAATGCGCATGAAGTGCGGCATAGACGGCATTCGGATTGCTGTAGAAGGCCGGGTTGCGGGCGTCCAGCGACACATGGCGGCGGGCCGGATCGATCGAGAGAAAGGGCGGTATCATCATGCCCGAAGGCTTAGCGGATTTGCTCGGCCTCGGAAAGGTGCGGGGTGAGGGCGAGCCGCCCGGAAGCGATGCGCGCCCGGCCGGGCGCGTCAATCACTTTAAAATCTAAGTCTAACCCCGAGGATTGATTCCGGTTTTCACCGTTACCGCTAGCCGGCCCGCGACAGCGTGCCCATGCGCCGCAGGGCCTCGATCTGGTCGTCGACCGTCGGCACGAGTTCGCCGGCGGTGTTGCTCGGCGCGGCCGGCGCCGGCGCTGCTGCCTCGGCTTCTCCGAAGGTGACGGTGCAGTTGCGGCCTGCGCCCTTTGCCGCGTAGAGCGCCCGGTCGGCGGCCGAGATCAGCTTGTCGATATTGGCTTCGACCGAGGAAGCAAGCGCGATGCCGATGCTGACGGTGACGGGAACGATTGCTTCGCCGGTGCTGACGGGAAGACGGCAGAATTCGGTGCGGATCGCTTCGGCGATCGCTTCGGCCTCGGTCTGGTCGGTGACCGCGGCGAAGGCTGCGAATTCTTCGCCGCCCATACGGCCGAAGATGTGGTTCGGAATATACTGGCGGGCCATTCGCGCGAATTCGGTCAGCACGGCATCGCCGGACTGGTGGCCGAAACGGTCGTTGACGCGCTTGAAATGGTCGAGATCGAAGAGTATCACTGCGACCTGGCGCTGGTCGTCATGAGCTTTTTCCTGGATGGCGTTGAAATAACCGAGCAGGCCGCGGCGGTTGAGCACGCCCGTCAGCGAATCGGTCAGGGTGAGGGCGCGCAGGTGCCGTTCGGAGCGCTCCATGATCAGCCGGCAGGTGAACGCGAAGGCGATGGTCAGCAGGAAGGCGCTTGCCATGGCGGAGGCGCCGCCGAGATTGGTCGCCTCGACATCGCTCGGCAGCGTTAGCGCCATCGTCACCGCCGAGCCGAAGCACAGGCAGCCCTGGATGACGAACACACCCATCAGCTTGACGCGGGTACGCTCGCGGCGCATGTCGCCGGCGGCGACCGCAAGGGCAAGCGCCGTCGCACCCGTCGCCGAAGCGAGATTATAGAGCACCACCCGGTTTGAATAGTCGCTGTTGACCCAGGGCAGAAAGACCCCGGCGAGCCAGATCGCCGGCGGCAGCAGCGCCCACCATTCGATCCGTTTGCGGTCCAGCGCCAGAAAACCCGCCACCCAGGCGCTCTGGCCGAGCAGCGCAATGGCATTGCCGATCTCTATGGACAACAGGCTGGGCACTTGGCCGCGCAGCGCGATCATCGCAAAGCCGATGCCGGTCAGCAGAAAGCCGATGCCCCAATAGAGGTAGGCCTCGTTTCTGACATTGTGGCGCCAGGCGACGAACAGCACCAAAGCGAGCGTCATCGCCTCCGAACACCAGATGGCGAGACCTGTAGCAATATTGAACACGGCAGCAACCCCTTGCCCGTCGGCCTTATCTGTCGGCCGCTATTTGTTGGCCTTTATCCTTGCCGATGAAGCTCGCCACTTCCTTAATGCTTTTGCGCCGCAGCACGCTTTTGCGCTGATATCTGCCGGTAGGCTTTCTGTCGGGTAAACGCTTATAAGCGCTCTCGAATGAAGTAAGCATTCCTTCATCCTGTCGTAGAGAAAAGCCGGGGGCGATGCTGCCAGGGCCTCGCCGTTAACAGGCGTTTGGGGGAAAGAGGCTGCCAGCTAGAGCCGCCTTGCCCCGCCATCTTAACGTTATCCTCATGCGTGTCTTGAAGAGGAGGGCAGTGACACTCTATGTAGGGATAGACATTTTCTTTGATTCCCGGCGCCGGCCGGCGAGACGTTGACAAAGGACGCACATGAGAAACCCAGTCGATACCGCAATGGCCCTCGTGCCGATGGTCGTGGAACAGACCAACCGCGGTGAACGCTCCTACGACATCTATTCCCGCCTGTTGAAGGAACGCATCATCTTCCTGACGGGTGCCGTCGAAGACCATATGGCGACGCTCGTCTGCGCCCAGCTTCTCTTCCTCGAGGCCGAAAACCCGAAGAAGGAAATCGCCCTCTACATCAATTCGCCCGGCGGCGTCGTCACCGCCGGCATGGCGATCTACGACACGATGCAGTTCATCAAGCCCGCGGTTTCGACGCTCTGCATCGGCCAGGCCGCATCCATGGGCTCGCTGCTGCTGGCTGCCGGCCACAAAGATATGCGCTTCGCCACGCCGAATTCCCGCATCATGGTGCATCAGCCCTCGGGCGGCTTCCAGGGACAGGCTTCGGACATCGAGCGCCACGCCCGCGACATCCTCAAGATGAAGCGCCGCCTGAACGAGGTCTATGTCAAGCACACCGGCCGCACCTACGAGGAAGTTGAAAAGACGCTCGATCGTGACCATTTCATGGATGCCGACGAGGCCCAGACTTGGGGCGTGATCGACAAGGTTCTGACCTCGCGCATCGAAATGGAAGGCGAACAGGCCTAGTAATTAATAGGGATGGTGTTTTCGTCGCCACAGTTCTATCCCATTTGTGATTGAACAAGGGCTTTCAACAGGCGACGAAGACGCTAATAGTAACTATTAATGCTATGTTGAATTTTTATGACATAGCATTCGGCATTCGAAGGGGATTCGTTGCCGCCGGGAGCCGGACATGATTTGTTGGGCCTGGTTCGTAGCCCCTGAAGCCCTTCTCGGCAAAGGCTCCGGAAACGGAGTGCCGCCAGGAGCTGATAGAGTGGACCGCGATTTCGCCTTGAAATGCGGCGTGCTGGAAGGAAAGTGAAATGAGCAAGGTCAGCGGCAGCAACGGCGGCGACTCCAAGAACACACTCTATTGTTCGTTCTGCGGAAAGAGCCAGCACGAAGTCCGGAAACTGATTGCCGGACCGACCGTCTTCATCTGCGATGAATGCGTCGAATTGTGCATGGACATCATCCGCGAGGAGAACAAGTCCTCGATGGTCAAGTCCCGCGACGGCGTTCCGACGCCCCAGGACATCATCAAGGTCCTCGACGAATATGTCATCGGCCAGCGGCAGGCGAAGAAAATCCTGTCGGTCGCCGTTCACAACCATTACAAGCGCCTGGCGCACGCCTCGAAGAACGGCGAAGTCGAGCTGGCGAAATCGAACATCATGCTCGTCGGCCCGACCGGCTGCGGCAAGACCTATCTTGCCCAGACGCTCGCCCGCATCATCGACGTTCCCTTCACCATGGCCGATGCGACGACGCTGACCGAGGCCGGCTATGTCGGTGAGGATGTCGAAAACATCATCCTGAAGCTGCTGCAATCGGCCGACTACAATGTCGAGCGTGCGCAGCGGGGCATCGTCTACATCGACGAAGTCGACAAAATTTCGCGCAAGTCCGACAACCCGTCGATCACACGCGACGTCTCGGGTGAGGGCGTGCAGCAGGCGCTGCTGAAGATCATGGAAGGCACGGTCGCTTCCGTTCCGCCGCAGGGCGGCCGCAAGCACCCGCAGCAGGAATTCCTGCAGGTCGACACGACCAACATCCTGTTCATCTGCGGCGGCGCCTTCGCCGGCCTCGATAAGATCATCTCCGCCCGCGGCGAGAAGACCTCGATTGGCTTCGGCGCTACCGTCAAGGCCCAGGACGATCGCCGCGTCGGCGAAGTCCTGCGCGAACTGGAGCCGGAAGACTTGGTCAAGTTCGGCCTCATCCCCGAGTTCATCGGGCGTTTGCCGGTTCTGGCGACCCTCGAAGACCTCGATGAAGATGCGCTGATCCAGATCCTGTCCGAGCCGAAGAACGCGCTGATCAAGCAATATCAGCGCCTGTTCGAGATGGAAGACGTGGAACTGACCTTCCACGAGGATGCTCTGCGCGAAACAGCCCGCAAGGCGATCGTCCGCAAGACCGGCGCCCGCGGCCTTCGCTCGATCATGGAGAAGATCCTGCTCGACACGATGTTCGAACTGCCGACGCTCGAAGGCGTGCGCGAGGTCGTCATCTCCGAGGAAGTGGTTCGCGGTTCGGCCCGTCCGCTATACATCTATGCCGATCGTCAGGAAGAAAAGGCCAACGCTTCGGCGTAACCTTTGCGCTTTCGCACGATTATTTTGGGGGCTTGCCATCGGCGGGCCCCTTTCTATTTGAAAAACCATCCGAGGCACTGTTAGTATTTTGCCGGTGGGAACCGGAATTGCCTTTGCCGATGTTGCGCAAGGGAGAGTGCTTGGCAATGATGCCGTGATTCCGTAAGCCTATTGCTGGCGTTTGTATTTTAGCCGGGTCGGAAGTGGTAAGCGCCGGTCCAGCCACGCGCTTCATAGTGTTGGCGTTCCGTTGTAATGAAGCTGTCACATCCGGGGAACGCGGGCGTTAGCGTGGCTTGAAAAGCGTAGTCAGAACCTCCACTTGTAGAGCCAAGTGAGAGTGCCGGCCGGTCCCAAGCGGCCGCGCAGAGAGCCCGGTAACGGGACGATGGAAAGGACTTAAAATGACGAAGAAAACGTCTGTAGCGAGCAGTACTGCCTACCCTGTTCTGCCCCTGCGCGACATCGTGGTTTTCCCGCATATGATCGTGCCGCTGTTCGTCGGACGGGAAAAGTCGATCCGTGCGCTCGAAGAGGTCATGGGTTCCGATAAGCAGATCATGCTTGTGACGCAGATCAACGCCAGCGACGACGATCCGGATCCCTCCGCGATCCACAAGGTCGGCACCGTGGCGAACGTGTTGCAGCTGTTGAAGCTGCCCGACGGCACCGTCAAGGTTCTGGTCGAAGGCCGCGCCCGCGCGGAGATCGACACATATACCAGCCGCGAGGATTTCTATGAGGCGCTCGGCCATGTGCTCGAGGAGCCGCACGACGATCCGGTCGAACTGGAAGCCTTGTCGCGTTCGGTCGTCTCCGAATTCGAGAGCTATGTGAAGCTCAACAAGAAGATTTCGCCCGAAGTGGTCGGCGCCGCCAGCCAGATCGACGACTATTCCAAGCTCGCCGATACGGTCGCCTCGCATCTGTCGATCAAGATCACCGAGAAGCAGGAGATGCTGGAAACCACCAGCGTCAAGGCTCGCCTCGAAAAGGCCCTCGGCTTCATGGAAGGCGAGATTTCGGTCCTGCAGGTCGAAAAGCGCATCCGTTCGCGTGTCAAGCGCCAGATGGAGAAGACCCAGCGCGAATACTACCTGAACGAACAGATGAAGGCGATCCAGAAGGAACTCGGCGACGGCGAGGAAGGCCGCGACGAGATGAGCGAGCTGGAAGAGCGTATCTCCAAGACCAAGCTGTCCAAGGAGGCCCGTGAAAAGGCCGATGCGGAGCTGAAGAAGCTGCGCCAGATGAGCCCGATGTCGGCCGAAGCCACCGTCGTGCGCAATTATCTGGACTGGCTGCTCGGCATTCCGTGGGGCAAGAAGTCGAAGATCAAGGCCGATCTCAACAATGCCGAGAAGATCCTCGAAGCCGATCACTTCGGTCTCGACAAGGTCAAGGAGCGCATTGTCGAATATCTGGCCGTGCAGGCTCGCGCCACCAAGATCAAGGGCCCGATTCTCTGCCTCGTTGGCCCTCCGGGTGTCGGCAAGACCTCGCTCGCCCAGTCGATCGCCAAGGCGACCGGCCGTGAGTATGTCCGCATGGCGCTTGGCGGCGTTCGCGACGAAGCCGAAATCCGCGGTCACCGCCGCACCTATATCGGCTCGATGCCCGGCAAGGTCATCCAGTCGATGAAGAAGGCGAAGAAGTCCAACCCGCTCTTCCTGCTCGACGAGATCGACAAGCTCGGCCAGGACTATCGCGGCGATCCGTCTTCGGCCCTGCTCGAGGTACTCGATCCGGCACAGAACTCGACCTTCATGGACCATTATCTTGAGGTCGAATACGACCTGTCGGATGTGATGTTCATTACGACGGCGAATACGCTGAACATCCCGGCGCCGCTGATGGACCGCATGGAGATCATCCGTATCGCCGGCTACACCGAAGATGAAAAGCGCGAGATCGCCAAGCGGCATCTGCTGCCGAAGGCCATCAAGGAACATGCGTTGCAGCCGGAAGAATTCTCGGTCAACGACGACGCCCTGATGTCCATCAGCCAGCACTACACCCGTGAAGCCGGCGTACGCAACTTCGAGCGCGAACTGATGAAGCTTGCCCGCAAGGCGGTCACCGAGATCATCAAGGGCAAGACGAAGTCCGTGCATGTGACGGCTGCCAACATCTCCGACTATCTGGGCGTCCCGCGCTTCCGCCACGGCGAAGCCGAGGGCGAGGATCAGGTCGGCGTTGTCACAGGTCTTGCCTGGACGGAGGTCGGCGGCGAGTTGCTGACCATCGAAGGCGTGATGATGCCGGGCAAGGGCCGCATGACGGTCACCGGCAATCTGAAGGAAGTCATGAAGGAATCGATCTCGGCGGCGGCCTCCTATGTCCGCTCGCGCGCTGTCGATTTCGGCATCGAGCCACCGCGCTTCGACAAGAGCGACATCCACGTGCACGTGCCGGAAGGCGCGACGCCGAAGGATGGCCCCTCGGCCGGCGTCGCCATGGCGACCGCGATCGTCTCGATCATGACCGGTATCCCGGTGAACAGGCACGTGGCCATGACCGGTGAGATCACCCTTCGCGGTCGTATTCTGCCGATCGGCGGTCTCAAGGAAAAGCTGCTCGCAGCCCTTCGCGGCGGCATCAAGAAGGTGCTGATTCCGGAGGAGAACGCCAAGGATCTGGCGGAGATTCCGGATAACGTGAAGAACAGCATGGAGATCATCCCGGTATCCCGCATGGGCGAGGTGATCAAGCATGCGCTGATCCGGCGGCCGGAGCCGATCGAATGGGACGGCACGGTGGAAACGCCGGTCATCGCATCGGTCGAAGGCCTCGACGAGACGGGCGCAACCATAGCGCATTGAGTGGCCTCGGCCACATTTATGCCCCATTGGCTGAAAACTCGGAAAAAGGCTGGCGAAAACGCCAGCCTTTTTTGTGAAAACGTCATGTAGACGCTTGCTTTTCCTTGATTTGCAGGGCTTTTGGGTTCCCGGCGGGCCTGATGATACCTATTCGGCGCCTAGCTTATATTGAGTCGTTTCGTACCATTTAGAAAGGGGTGGAAACATGAACAAGAATGAACTCGTGTCCGCAGTCGCCGAAAAGGCAGGACTGACGAAGTCTGACGCGGCTTCCGCTGTTGACGCGGTTTTCGACGTTGTCCAGGGTGAACTCAAGAACAAGGGCGACATCCGCCTTGCAGGGTTCGGCAGCTTCACCGTTTCTCATCGTGCCGCATCGAAGGGCCGCAACCCGTCGACGGGCGCTGAGGTAGACATTCCGGCTCGCAACGTGCCGAAGTTCACGCCCGGCAAGGGCCTGAAGGACGCCGTCAACGGCTGATCTGAGATTATCCGCCAGCCGTAAAGGAGACCGGCTGTGCAGGATTTGGAAAGGGGTTCGGCTTTGTCGGACCCCTTTTGCTTTGCTGGGCCCTTGCTTTCGTGGCTTGCCGCCATGCGGGCTTTGATCTACGACATTTCTGTTCTCAGGGCGGGGTGAAACTCCCCACCGGCGGTATGGGTTTCTGCCTGAGCCCGCGAGCGCCGCCTTCCGCGCCAATGCTGGGGGAGGGTCAGCAGATCCGGTGCGAATCCGGAGCCGACGGTTAAAGTCCGGATGGAAGAGAATGAGTGTCGGCCGTGCGAAGGGCGGGGTGTCCTGCGTCGCCTGTTCGTGGCTCATGCGTCCTGATTTATGTTGGTCCCTGGTTTTGGATGAAAGACATGAGTCAGAATTCTCTTGCGGTCGAGCCGTCCCGCGCCATTGTCGGTGCACTCTGGATGGTCCTTGCCGGCATCGCCTTTTCGCTTCTTAACGTCGTCACCCAATGGCTGACGATGAAGCTTGCCTTTCCCTCGGCCTCGGCCGCCTTCTGGCAATATGGCTTCGCCTTCCTGTTTTCGCTGCCGTTCCTGCGCAGGCTCGGCCTGGCGGCGATGCGCACGCACTATCCCTGGCGTCACCTGGCGCGCGTCGTGCTTGCCGCGCTCGGGGTCGAGGCCTGGGTCGCCGGCCTTGCCGCGGTGCCGATCTGGCAGGCGATCGCGCTGGTGATGACCTCGCCGTTCTTCATCATTCTCGGCGCCCGGCTCTTCCTGGGTGAGCGCGTCGGTCCGGCCCGCTGGGCGGCGACCGCAGCCGGTTTCACCGGCGCGATGATCATCCTGCAGCCATGGTCGGACGGCTTTGGCTGGGCAGCACTCTTGCCGGTGCTCTCGGCGCTGCTGTGGGGCGCCTCGTCGCTGATCACCAAGAGCCTGACGGGCATCGAACGACCGGAGACGATCACCGTCTGGCTGCTCGTTCTGCTGACGCCGATAAACGGAGGGCTGGCGCTTGCGGCAGGCTTTGCAGTGCCGACGGGTACAACACTTGCCTTGTTCCTGCTGGCGGGGCTGCTGACCGCCGCAGCGCAGTATTTCCTGACGCTTGCCTATTCCGCAGCGGATGCCGCCTACATTCAACCTTTCGACGATCTGAAGCTGCCGCTGAATGTGCTGGCTGGCTGGCTGTTCTTCGGTTATGCGCCGGCCGGCTACCTCTGGCTAGGCGCAGTGCTCATCCTTTCCGCCTCACTCTTCATCATGCGAAACGAGATGCGCAAAGAGCGGAAACCCGCCTGAGGTACCCTAACCTTCTCCCCCGGAAAACGGGGAAAAGGGGAGGTGCCATGCTAGATGTGGGCAGGGAACCGAGTGGTTGCGGCACATCCCCTTCGTCTCGTTTACGAGGGACGGGCCGAAACCCATGGCTCGACCCCGGCCGGTGGCGGCAGCCGGATGAGGGCCTGACTCGACTTGCCGCAGCCCTGACAAAATAGCGACGCTCCAGCCCTACCAGCGCTGATGCACATGCGGCGCGATCAGCCGCGTGTAGATCTCGCGTGTTGCCGCCATGACACCGGCCGTAAGGGGCGCCAGATCGGCTGCGGCCGCATTGGCTTTGGCTTGTTCGGCATTGCGGGCGCCGGGGATGACGACGGTGACGGCTTCAGCCATCAGGATCCAGCGCAGCGCAAAGGCCGCCATGGTGGCGCCCTGAGGCACCAGCTTGCGCACCTCTTCCACCGCTTGCAGGCCGACCTCGAAGGGCACGCCGGCAAAAGTCTCGCCGACATCGAAGGCTTCGCCGTTGCGGTTGAAATTGCGATGGTCGTCGCTGGCAAAGTGGGTGTCCCGGGTGATCTTGCCGGAGAGAAGGCCGCTGGCCAGCGGCACGCGGGCAATGATCGCCACGTTCCTGCGGCGAGCTTCCTGGAAGAACAGGTGGTCGGGACGCTGGCGGAAGATATTGTAGATGATCTGGATGCTGACGACGCCAGGATATTCGATCGCCTTCAGCCCGTCTTCGACCTTTTCGACGCTGACGCCGTAACCTTTGATCTTGCCGGCCGCCTGCAGCGCGTTCAGGTTCTCGAAGACCTCAGGCTGGTAAAACACCTCGCGCGGCGGGCAGTGCAGCTGCACGAGGTCGAGGCTGTCGACGGCAAGATTCTCACGGCTGCGGTCGATGAAGCCTTCGAGGTTCGCTTTGGTATAACCTTCGGCGACATGCGGGTTGAGCCGGCGGCCGGCCTTGGTGGCGACCATCGGGCGCTGGCCGCCGCGCGCCTTCAGCACGTCGGCGATGATTTTTTCCGAGCGGCCGTCGCCATAGACGTCAGCCGTATCGATGAAGGTCATGCCGGCATCGAGTGCGGCGTTAAGCGCCGCGCGTCCATCCACCTCGCTGATATCGCCCCAGGAGCCGCCGATCTGCCAAGCGCCGAAGCCGACATCGGTGACGGTGAAAGGCATGCGGCCGAAAGCATGGTGTTTCATGAAAAATCCTCCAGGTGATGAAAGATATTGGCCTATCAGGCGGACAACTATGCGGCAATTGTCAATCCGGCCTTGATTGGTTGCCTCGATGAAATATCGTTCCGCGACAAGGCTTCAACCGCAATGAATGGAAAAGGAAAGATCATGGAGATCAAACCTGTCGGCTCTCGCCCTTCGATGAAGCCGCCGGCCGATTATTTCACCGGCGCCGTTCGCCAGGATCCGTTGATGGAGACGCCCGAACCGGCCCGGATGCGGGCAACCTCGGTCACCTTCGAACCCGGCGCCCGCACCGCTTGGCATACGCATCCGCTCGGCCAGACGCTGATCGTGACCTCTGGCAGGGGCCTCGTCCAGAGCTGGGGCGGTGAGATAAGCGAGATCCGCGCCGGCGACACGGTATGGTTTTCGCCGGGCGAAAAACATTGGCACGGTGCCGCCGCGGACACGGCGATGACGCACATCGCCATTCACGAGGCGCTGGACGGCAAGCATGTCGACTGGTTGGAGCAGGTCACCGACGCGCAATATTCCGGCATGAGCTAAATCACAGCCGCTTCAGGCAATAGGAAAAATGCGCGTGTGATTCGACCGTCAGGAACTCGAATTGCCAGCGGTAATCCTTGCAGAATTTGGTGACCGCCTCGACGACGCCATAGACGATCGGCTTGACGGTATTGCCGGTGCAGAAATCATGCCCGGCAATCCGCCCCGTCCGCTTCACCTTCTTGTCGCAAAGCAGCAGTTCCTGCCAGGTGAGCTCGAAGGAATGGTCGGTATCGATATAGGCCCAGTCGAGGAAATCGTCTTCGAACTCGGCGAGCTTGTCGAGCGATGTGCCCTGCATCAGATGCAGCCTGCCGGCCTCGATCTCGGCAGAAAACGTCGTGTGGATTGCGTCGAGGCCGGAGCTGTAGCGATCCATCGACCAGGGATCGACGAGGTAGAGCTGCGCCGGGCGATTCTTTTCCAGGATCTCCGCCGTATATTCGCCGAAGGCCGCTCCCACTTCGACGCCGATGCCGCCGTTCGGGATTCGGTAGAGCAACTCGCCACGATCCGGCAGCAGACGGGCGTTTTCCATATGATGGGCGCTGAGCGGAGTGCGCGGCGTGCTCGCCCGGAGCGCCTGCCTGTCTTCACGTGTCTTCATCTCTGATCTCGGGATTACGGGCGTCTGACGGCCCTGATGTGGTTTGCGGCGAACGTAGGAGCAGCCGACGCCGATGACAACCACATGACGGGAATTTGCTTCTTTCGAACAAATCGCTAAGTTTCACATGTGGACTGACGAGAGCTCGGGAGGAGCGATTTCATGAGACGCATGTGGCCTGAAGAGTTCAACGCCATCGTTAACGGGGCCGAGGAGGTGATGTTAGAATCACCGGCCGAGGCCGGCGAAGCACCGCTGCACCGCAAGGCGCTGAAGGCACGCATCAGCATGGAGGATTACGAACGGATCTGGCCGTTTGCCGAGATGCGCTTCCGGCTTGGTGAGGAAGCCCTAGAAGGCAAGGCCATCACGCTGATCACCACCAACCCGCATTACCACACCTGGCACCCGAAGGACGGCGGCAGCGTCGAATCCGTGTCGGACAGCGGCCGCCATTTCAAGACGGATTATATCATTGTGCACTTCCTGCTCGACGACGTGAAGGAAACATCCCCCGCCTGAGAGGTCTCATCCCGGCACAGGCCGCTAAAGCGCATCGCGTGGAACTGATTCACGCGGCGCTTTAGCTCTTCGTTTTGATGCATGTCGCTATCCCGGAACCGCTGCTGACGCGGAATTGATTCCGACGCTGATGACAACGGCGGCGATATCGCTAAGTTTGGCGAATATGTTCCCACAAAATTGGAGGTTCCCGTGACGGCGAACGTGTTGGATATTCCTGTGAAAACAGTGGATGGTCGTGAAACCGCGCTCAACGAATACAAGGGTCGCGTGCTCCTGGTCGTCAATGTCGCCTCGAAATGCGGGCTGACGGTTCAATATGAGGGGCTCGAAAAGCTCTATGGCGAAAAGCGCGAACGCGGCTTCGTCATCGCCGCTTTCCCCGCCAACGACTTCAAGGGTCAGGAGCCCGGCACCGATGCCGAGATCCTCGATTTCTGCACCAGTACCTACGACGTCACCTTCCCGATCTTCTCGAAGATCTCGGTCAAGGGCGAAGCCCAGCATCCGCTCTACCGGCAACTGACGAAGTCTGGCGTGAAGACGACAGGCGAGGGCCCGATGCGTGAACGGCTGAAATCCCACGGCATGTCAGGTGGCGACGAGGATGACATTCTTTGGAACTTCGAAAAATTCCTGATCGGCCGCGACGGCAAAGTCGCCGCCCGCTTCGCGCCGGATGTGACGGCGGATGATTCGCGGCTGGTTTCGGCGGTGGATAAAGAACTGGCGAAGGGGTGAATGGTGGGCGATGAGCCTCGACTGTCACGATTCTAGAACGCCACTTCGGAATCCCGAAATTCCCCGCTTCGGGATTCCGAAATCCGCGGCGCTTCGCGAGGTGCCGACAGAAAAAAACATGCAATGATTTCAATCCCGCAACCAATTTCGGGATTCCGAAGTGCTATATAGAGTCTGGTGGGGAGTTCAGAGCAAAGGCGTTCGACCACGATCAGAGACTCTGTCGCAGTCAAAGAGCATGGATCCCCTCGGGCTACCAAGCGCGTCTGGACCGCGATGATTCGCAAAGAGGCTGAGCAGGATCTTCAGATCCCAAGCACGGTCACAAGCGGGGGCGTAAAGTCCTTGAAGCCCACTCTCGGCCAGTCGCACCTTCTGTCGAATCGCGTCTTCGGTTCGTGGCGCTCGCATGCCGGATTCGTCTTGAATGCGTATCCGGGCAGGCTGACGTATCTGGCGCTTGGCGTGCTAAGGGCGATTGCGATGCACAACGTCAATGCGGAGCAGAGAGTCCTCATGGCACACCTCTAGGCGTCGTAAGCCTTCAAGCGCGGAGATTTTCCGGGCGACGAATTCTCCCACTTTTGCCGGCCCCCATCCATTCGCCCAATAGGAGGTGGCTGCAGCGGCCGGGAGTAGTCCGTTTTGGTGGAGCGTTGGCTTTAGACGGCGCGCCGCATCTGGCCCTGCTGGGCGCTTCCACTGGATCAGTGGCCGATTAGAATTCCAAATAGGTGACAAAGCCATGCGGGCGTCTGCCTTCGAAGCCTCAACATCACACCAGCTATTTGACACTTTAGGGGAAGAATAAATGGTGGGCGATGAGAGACTCGAACTCCCGACATCCTCGGTGTAAACGAGGCGCTCTACCAACTGAGCTAATCGCCCATCGCAAACGAAGCCGGATCGGCCTGCCGCGTTGGTGGCCGTGATCTATGCGGATCGCGGCAAAACCGCAAGAGTGTTTGTGAAGATTTTTTGATTTTTTTGACAGCGCTCCTGTCCCTTGCGGGGCAGGTGGGCGCGGCAAGGCTGTGGATAAAGGGGAGGGGGCATGTCGGCTTCGACTGTGCCGGCGGCTTCGATCCGGCCTCGGTGCTGCAGCGGGAAACGGAATTGACGGCTTTTCCTTCATTCCGCGCGGCCTTGCCAAAACAATTCAACGGCTGTCATGGTTTTGTCTCCAAACCTGCTTGACACTAAATGGCGAACCCCGTAGTTAGCCGCTCATCGAAACGGGCAGCCGTTTTGGTAAGGGTGCGAAGGCATCCGGACTGCTTGAAATGAATTGCGGGTGTAGCTCAGTTGGTTAGAGTGCCGGCCTGTCACGCCGGAGGTCGCGGGTTCGAGCCCCGTCACTCGCGCCATTTCAAGTCTTGTAAAAACGCAAAGCGATTTGTCGTTTGTCCGGTTTTCTTCATCCTCGCGGCCGCAAATGGCCGATTAATGCGCGGGTGTAGCTCAGTCGGTTAGAGTGCCGGCCTGTCACGCCGGAGGTCGCGGGTTCGAGCCCCGTCACTCGCGCCATTTTCTTCACCAAGCCATGCAGTTTCCAGTGGTCAGACATGCAGCTTCACACGGCTTGGGCGGATTTGTCGCGACATCGTTGCATCTGCTTGATAATGTCCGCGCGCCACGCGTCGAATTGCCTCTGTAAATCTCTTGCGCCGGGGCTTCGGCTGCGCTAACCACGGCTTGTTGCAACGCACGTTCGCTTGCCGGGCATTTGCCCAAATGTGCCGTCTGGCGCCTCCGGCAAGCAGGGATGAACATGATGACTGAACTGCTCAGTTCCTATATTCCGATCGCTATCTTCATCGCTATCGCGCTTGTTATCGGCCTGGCGCTGCTTATTGCGCCGTTCGCCGTGGCTTTCAAAGCGCCTGATTCGGAAAAGCTCTCGGCTTACGAATGCGGCTTCAACGCGTTCGACGATGCCCGTATGAAATTCGACATTCGCTTCTACCTCGTGTCGATCCTCTTCATCATCTTCGATCTTGAAGTCGCTTTCCTCTTCCCCTGGGCCGTTTCCTTCGGCGCCATCGGCTGGTTCGGCTTCTGGTCCATGATGGTCTTTCTCTTCGTGCTGACCATCGGCTTTATCTATGAATGGAAGAAGGGAGCCCTGGAATGGGAGTAGCCCCTGTGAGCAATCAGCCGCTCGTTGCCCAGCAGCCGAAAGGGATCATCGATCCCTCGACCGGCAAGCCGATCGGCAGCAACGACGCATTTTTCGGCGAGATCAACAATGAGCTTGCCGATAAGGGTTTCCTCGTCACCTCGACCGACGAGCTGATCAACTGGGCCCGTACCGGCTCGCTGATGTGGATGACCTTCGGCCTTGCCTGCTGCGCCGTCGAAATGATGCAGCTGTCGATGCCGCGTTATGACGTCGAGCGCTTCGGTTTTGCGCCGCGCGCTTCGCCACGCCAGTCCGACGTGATGATCGTTGCCGGCACGCTGACCAACAAGATGGCGCCGGCGCTGCGCAAAGTTTACGACCAGATGCCCGAGCCGCGCTACGTCATCTCGATGGGCTCCTGCGCCAATGGCGGCGGTTATTATCACTATTCCTACTCGGTGGTGCGCGGCTGCGACCGCATCGTGCCGATCGACATCTACGTGCCGGGCTGTCCCCCCACGGCAGAGGCGCTGCTTTACGGCGTGCTTTTGCTGCAGAAGAAGATCCGGCGCACCGGCACGATCGAACGCTAAGGGTTAAGGACAAGGCATATGAGTGAAGCCCTGACTGAGCTTGCGTCCTACCTTGGCGAAGCGCGCGGTAACCTGATCGCCGCATCGCAGATGAAGTATGGCGAGCTGACGCTGACCGCAACGGGTGAAAACCTGATCCCGCTTTTGACCTTCCTGCGTGACGACGCCAAATGCGGTTTCGTCAACCTGATCGATATTTGCGGTGTCGACTGGCCGCAGCGCGAGCTGCGTTTCGACGTCGTCTATCACCTGCTGTCGCCGAAGCAGAACCTGCGCGTCCGCGTCAAGGTGGCAACCGACGAAGATACGCCGGTTCCCTCGGCCTGCGGCGTCCATCCCGGCGCCGACTGGTTCGAGCGCGAAACTTGGGACATGTACGGCGTGCTCTTCACCGGCCATCCGGACCTGCGCCGCATCCTGACCGACTACGGCTTCGAAGGCCACCCGCTGCGCAAGGACTTCCCGACCACCGGCTTCGTCGAGGTTCGTTATGACGATGCGGCAAAGCGCGTCGTTTACGAGCCGGTCGAACTGAAGCAGGAATTCCGCAACTTCGACTTCATGTCGCCCTGGGAAGGTACTGAATACGTGCTGCCTGGGGATGAGAAGGCCAAGCAGTGAGTGGTGATTAGTCGGTAGTGAGTAGTGGGCAGATATTTGGGTGACGAACGGGAAAATCAGCTCCTATCGTGATTTGAAAGTCTGGCAATTTGCTATCGAGCGATCTGTTGTTTGTTATGAGGTGACGAGAACCTTCCCGCGGGAAGAGATCTATGGAATGACCAGCCAGATTAGACGATCTTCCGCTTCCGTGACCGCGAATATCGCGGAGGGATATGGAAGAGAAAATCGAGGCTCGTTTGCCCAATTTCTCAAGATCGCACAGGGCTCGTTGAAAGAGTTGGAGACGCATTTGATCATCGCCGGACGATTTGGCTTTCTTCAAGCCTCGGCTTTGAACGAATTGCTCGACCGATGCGACGAAATTGGAAAGATGCTGGGATCGCTTATCCGAAGCGTTCAGCACAGGAAAGCTGACGAATAGTGAGCGGATGAAAACTAACTACTACTCACTAATCACTACTCACTCTAAGCGAGTTAATCGCCATGACCGAACATAACGTCCGCAACTTCAACATCAATTTCGGACCGCAGCATCCGGCGGCGCATGGCGTTCTTCGTCTTGTCCTGGAGCTTGACGGCGAAATTGTGGAGCGGGTTGATCCGCATATCGGCCTGCTGCACCGCGGCACTGAGAAGCTGATCGAGACCAAGACCTATCTTCAGGCCTTGCCCTATTTCGATCGGCTCGATTACGTCGCGCCGATGAACCAGGAACATGCCTATGCGATGGCTGTGGAAAAACTGCTCGGCATCGACATCCCGATCCGCGGCCAGCTGATTCGCGTCCTCTATTCGGAAATCGGCCGTATCCTCTCGCATCTGCTGAACGTCACGACGCAGGCCATGGACGTCGGCGCGCTGACGCCGCCGCTCTGGGGCTTCGAAGAGCGTGAAAAGCTGATGGTGTTTTATGAGCGCGCCAGTGGCTCGCGCATGCATGCCGCATATATCCGTCCGGGCGGCGTTCATCAGGACCTGCCGGAACAGCTCGTCCAGGATATCGGCGACTGGTGCGACCCGTTCCTGAAGGCGCTCGACGACATCGACAATCTGTTGACCGGCAACCGCATCTTCAAGCAGCGCAACGTCGATATCGGCGTCGTCTCGCTGGAGGATTGCTGGGCCTGGGGCTTCTCCGGCGTCATGGTGCGCGGTTCGGGCGCTGCCTGGGACCTGCGTCGCGCCCAGCCTTACGAATGTTATTCCGATCTCGAATTCGACATTCCGATTGGCAAGAACGGCGATAATTATGACCGCTACCTGATCCGCATGATCGAGATGCGCGAATCGGTCCGCATCATGAAGCAGTGCGTCAATCGCCTGCTGTCGGATGCCAAGACCGGTCCTTTCTCGTCGATCGACGGCAAGGTCGTGCCGCCGAAGCGCGGTGAGATGAAGCGCTCGATGGAAGCGCTGATCCACCACTTCAAGCTCTATACCGAAGGCTACCATGTGCCGGCCGGCGAGGTTTACGCCGCCGTCGAGGCGCCGAAGGGCGAGTTCGGCGTCTATCTCGTCTCCGACGGCTCCAACAAGCCGTATCGCTGCAAGATCCGCGCTCCGGGTTATGCGCATCTGCAGGCGATGGACTTCATGTGCCGCGGCCACCAGCTTGCCGACGTCGCGGCCGTGCTCGGCTCGCTCGACATCGTCTTCGGCGAGGTGGACCGCTGATGCAGCGTCTGCCGCTTGCCGTCGCCCTTCTTCTTGCGGCATCCGGGGTTTCGGCCCAGGAGACCGATACGCTCGGCACGCCGCTGGGTCGTAAGGAAGTGACGCCGCCGGCGGCGCAAACATCCATGGGCGATCTTTTGTCCAAGGGCTATCAGATCAAGGCTGCCATTCCGAATGGCGGCAAATTCGTAGTGTTTATGCAGAAAGACCAGTCGGCCTATGCCTGCGAAATGCAGTCTTTGACCGCTTCGCGGTGTGGAACCCTAAACTGACAAGGCGTGAGGAAGAATGTCCGTTCGTCGATTAGCCGAAGATCAATTTCAGCCTGCCGCATTCGCTTTCAGCGATGAAAATGCGGTCTGGGCGGACAAGACGATCCAGAAATACCCCGCCGGCCGCCAGCAATCGGCGGTCATCCCGCTGTTGATGCGGGCGCAGGAGCAGGATGGCTGGGTCACGCGCGCGGCGATCGAAAAGATCGCCGACATGCTCGACATGGCCTATATCCGCGTGCTCGAGGTCGCGACCTTCTATACGCAGTTCCAGCTGCATCCCGTCGGCACCCGCGCCCACGTCCAGGTCTGCGGCACGACGCCCTGCATGCTACGCGGCTCGGAAGCGCTGATGTCGGTCTGCAAGAGCAAGATCCACGCCCATGCCTTCGAGCGCAATGCCGAGGGAACACTGTCCTGGGAAGAGGTCGAATGTCTTGGCGCCTGCGTCAACGCCCCCATGGTGATGATCGGCAAGGACACCTATGAAGACCTGACGCCGGCGCGCCTCGAAGAGATCATCGATACCTTTGCCGCCGGCAATGGCGCGAGCATTAAGCCGGGCACCCAGATCGACCGGGTATTTTCGGCGCCGGAAGGCGGCTTGACCTCGCTGACGACGGCAGAGCCGAAGACAAGGACGCGCGCCAAGAAGGCCGATGCCGAAAGCGTGTCGGCTCCGGTCGTCGACGCCGCTCCGATCCCGCCCTCCGAGGCCGCCCGCCCGAAGAGCACCGATGCCGAGACCAATGCCGCGCTGAAGACGCCGGCAACGGCGCCGAAGGCGGCTGCCAGGAATGCCAAGGCAGCCGAGCAGCAGCCGGTTTCCGGCACCGCGGCTGCCGAACCGGCGCCGGCACCCGCCGTCAAGGCCGAAGCCGCCCCGGCGGCAAAGCCAGCGCTCACCGACAAGAACCGTCCGGCCGGCATCGAAAAGCCCGCCGCATCGGATGATCTGAAGATGATCTCGGGCGTCGGCCCGAAGATCGAGGCGACGTTGAACGAGATCGGCATCTTCACCTTCTCGCAGGTCGCGGGCTGGAAGAAGGCCGAGCGCGAATGGGTCGACGGCTACCTGAACTTCCGCGGCCGCATCGAGCGTGACGACTGGGTCAAGCAGGCCAAGGCGCTCGCCAAGGGCGGCGAAGCGGAATATATCAAGGTCTTCGGCAAGAAGCCGCGGTAAAGAGGTGAAGCATGTTACAAGATAAAGACCGCATCTTTACCAACATCTACGGCCTCAAGGACAAGTCCCTGAAGGGCGCGATGAGCCGCGGCCACTGGGACGGCACCAAGCAGATACTCGAAAAGGGCCGCGATTGGATCATCAACGAGATGAAGGCGTCCGGCCTTCGCGGCCGCGGCGGCGCCGGATTCCCCACGGGTCTCAAATGGTCCTTCATGCCGAAGGAAAGCGACGGTCGCCCGCACTACCTCGTCGTCAATGCCGACGAATCGGAGCCCGGTACCTGCAAAGACCGCGACATCATGCGTCACGATCCGCATACGCTGATCGAAGGCTGCGTCATCGCCAGCTTCGCCATGGGCGCAAATGCGGCCTACATCTATGTGCGCGGCGAATATATCCGCGAGCGCGAAGCGCTGCAGGCGGCGATCGACGAATGTTATGATTATGGCCTGCTCGGCAAGAACAACAAGCTCGGCTGGGACATGGACATCTACGTCCATCACGGCGCCGGCGCCTATATCTGCGGCGAGGAAACAGCCCTCCTCGAAAGCCTCGAGGGCAAGAAGGGCCAGCCGCGCCTGAAGCCGCCTTTCCCGGCCAATATGGGCCTTTACGGTTGCCCGACGACGGTCAACAACGTCGAATCGATCGCCGTTGCGCCGACGATCCTGCGCCGCGGTGCCGGCTGGTTCTCGGCCATCGGCCGTCCGAACAATGTCGGCACCAAGCTGTTCATGCTCTCCGGCCACGTCAACAAGCCGTGCACGGTCGAAGAGGAAATGGGCATCACCTTCCGCGAACTGGTCGACCGCCATGCCGGCGGCATCCGCGGCGGCTGGGACAATCTGCTCGCCGTCATTCCGGGCGGAGCATCCTGCCCGATCGTTCCGGCCAAGGACATCATCGACTGCCCGATGGATTTCGACGGCCTGCGCGGCGTCGGCTCCTCCTTCGGCACAGCCGCCGCGATCGTCATGGACAAATCCACCGACGTGATCAAGGCGATCGCCCGTATCTCCGCCTTCTTCAAACACGAGAGCTGCGGCCAGTGCACGCCTTGCCGCGAAGGCACCGGCTGGATGTGGCGGGTGATGGAGCGCATGGCCAAGGGCAATGCCCAGAAGCGCGAGATCGACATGCTGTTCCAGGTGACCAAGCAGATCGAAGGCCACACCATCTGCGCGCTCGGCGACGCCGCCGCATGGCCGGTGCAGGGTCTGATCCGTAACTTCCGTCCCGAGATCGAAAAGCGCATCGACCAGTATACGGCAAGCGCCCTTGATCACGGCGCGGTTCTGGAGGCGGCTGAATAATCATGGCGGACAACGCATCGAAGAGTGGAAAGAAGGAAGACGCCGCCGATTTCGCGGCCGGCTTCGGCCGTCTTGCCGCCGAGATGCTGGAAAATGCGCGGGCAATGCCGATGCATCCGCTGATGGCGCATCCCGCCGCAGCCTTTGCCGCCGCAACAGCGATCGGCTTCGGTCTCTCGACCCAGATGGCGGGCGCCTTTTTCGGCGCCTTCCAGAGCGCGCTGGAAACGACCGGCAAGGTCGCGGCAGCGCTCGATGATACGCCGCCGGACGAGCCGATGCCCGCCGTCGATATCCGGCCGGAGAATATCCGCCCTGAGGTCAAGGCTGTGGTCAAGCCGGTGGCCGCGAACAAGCCGGCGGCGGAGACCAAGCCTGATGTCGAGAAGAAGACAAGGCCGAAACTGACTGTTGTAACACCGGTCAGCGAACCGGTCCCTGCCAGCCAGCCGGCTGTGAAGGCAAAACCGGCCCAGCGGGCGAAAAAGGTCGACGATCTGAAGCTGATCGCCGGCATCGGCCCGAAGCTGGAGCAGGTGCTGAACGACAGGGGCATTCGCAGCTTCGCCGAGATTGCTGCCTGGAGCACCGAGGACATCGCCCGGCTCGACGCCGAGCTTGGCGTCAACGGCCGCATCGACCGTGACGACTGGATCGGCCAGGCAAAAGTTCTGGCAGGGCGGGCGCGCCGAAGGAAATGAACTGTCCGGCCGTGCAATCGGCCGGAAATATGGGCAGATCGGCGGACGGGCGGGGGCCCCACGCCGCAGATGCCGGTGCGGGTTCCGGACCTGGAACGCGCGACAGAGAATTTGGGCGACATCAAATGTCGGCAGGACGAAAGATCCGGCTTGGCAATGAGAGTGTTGCAAAAATAGGTTTGTTTGCCGTCATCAGGCAAACGGGAAACAGGACTGAGCGACGATGGCAAAACTGAAGATTGACGGCAACGAAATCGAGGTTCCGGATCACTACACGCTGTTGCAGGCGTGCGAGGATGCCGGGGCCGAAGTTCCGCGCTTCTGCTTCCATGAGCGGCTGTCGGTTGCCGGCAATTGCCGCATGTGCCTTGTCGAGGTGAAGGGCGGCCCGCCGAAGCCCCAGGCTTCCTGCGCCATGAGCGTGCGCGACATCCGCGGCGGCCCGAACGGCGAACTGGCCGAGGTCTTCACCAACACCCCGATGGTCAAGAAGGCCCGCGAAGGTGTGATGGAATTCCTGCTGATCAACCATCCGCTTGATTGCCCGATCTGCGACCAGGGCGGCGAATGCGATCTGCAGGACCAGGCGATGGCCTTCGGCATCGACACTTCGCGTTACCAGGAAGACAAGCGCGCCGTCGAAGACAAGTATATCGGCCCGCTGGTCAAGACGGTGATGAACCGCTGCATCCATTGCACGCGCTGCGTCCGCTTCACCACCGAGGTCGCCGGCATTTCCGAACTCGGCCTGATCGGCCGGGGCGAGGATGCCGAGATCACCACCTATCTCGAACAGGCGATGACCTCCGAGCTGCAGGGCAACGTCGTCGACCTTTGCCCGGTCGGTGCACTCACCTCCAAGCCCTTCGCCTTCACCGCGCGCCCCTGGGAATTGAACAAGACCGAATCGATCGACGTCATGGATGCCGTCGGTTCGGCGATCCGCGTCGATACCCGTGGCCGCGAAGTCATGCGCGTCCTGCCGCGAGTCAACGAGGCGATCAATGAAGAGTGGATCTCCGACAAGAGCCGCTTCATCTGGGACGGCCTGAAGACCCAGCGCCTCGACCGGCCCTATGTCCGCCGCGACGGCCGCCTGCAGCCTGCCAGCTGGGCAGAAGCCTTCGGCGCCATCAAGGCTGGCGTTGCCGCTACCTCCGGCGACAAGATCGGCGCAATCGCCGGCGATCTTGCTTCCGTTGAGGAAATGTATGCGCTTTCCGAACTGGTGAAGTCGCTTGGGTCGACCAATCTCGACTGTCGCCAGGATGGGGCGGCGCTCGATTCGTCGCTCGGCCGCGCAAGCTATCTCTTCAACCCGACCATCTCGGGCATCGACCAGGCCGACGCGCTGCTGATCATCGGCGCCAATCCGCGCTTCGAGGCGGCAATCCTCAATACCCGCATCCGCAAGCGCTGGCGCCGCGGCAAGTTCCCGATCGGCGTGATCGGCGAGCCGAGCGAATTGCGCTACACCTATGACTATCTCGGCGGTGGTCCGGACACGCTGAAGGATCTGGTCGACGGCGGTCACGCCTTTGCCGAGGTCCTGAAGAACGCCGCCAAGCCGATGATCATCATCGGCCAGGGCGCGCTGTCACGCACCGATGGCGCCGGCGTACTCGCCAGTGCCGCCAAGCTTGCCGGTTCGGTCGGCGCGGTCGTTGAAGGCTGGAATGGCTTTGCCGTCCTCCATACGGCCGCCTCCCGTGTCGGCGGCCTCGACCTCGGTTTCGTGCCGGGTTCCAAGGGCGTCAATGCCGCCGAAATGCTGACGGCGATGGATGTGCTCTTCCTGCTCGGCGCCGACGAACTCGACTTCACCGCCAAGAAGGCCAAGCTCACCGTCTATATCGGCTCGCATGGCGATAACGGCGCGCATCATGCCGACGTCATCCTGCCGGCCGCAGCCTATACCGAAAAGTCCGGCACCTGGGTCAACACCGAAGGCCGCGTCCAGATGGGCAATCGTGCAGGCTTTGCACCGGGCGATGCCCGCGAAGACTGGGCGATCATCCGTGCCCTTTCCGACGTGCTCGGCAAGAAGCTTCCCTTCGATTCGCTCAGCGAATTGCGCGTCCGGCTCTATGCCGCTTTCCCGCATTTCGCCGCCATTGACGAGATCGCCGAAACCGATAGCGCCCAAATTGCCGCAGTTGCGAAAAAAGCCGGCAAGATGAACAAATCCGGGTTTGCGTCGCCGGTGAAAGACTTCTATTTGACGAACCCGATAGCGCGTGCCTCGGCTGTCATGGCGGAGTGCTCGGCATTGGCCCGCAACAACTTCAAAGTCGCGGCAGAGTAAGGGCAGGGGACTATGGATTCTTTCTTTTCGACCTATGTCTGGCCGGCGATCATCATGATCGGTCAGTCGCTGCTGCTTCTCGTCTGCCTGCTTATCTTCGTCGCCTATGTGCTGCTCGCCGACCGCAAGATCTGGGCGGCCGTGCAGCTGCGCCGCGGCCCGAACGTCGTCGGCCCCTTCGGCCTCTTCCAGTCCTTCGCCGACCTTCTGAAGTTCGTCTTCAAGGAGCCGGTCATTCCGGCTGGCGCCAACAAGGTGGTATTCCTGCTCGCCCCGCTGGTGACCGTGCTTCTGGCGCTTGCCACCTGGGCGGTGGTGCCGTTGGCTGATGGCTGGGTGATCGCCAACATCAATGTCGGCATCCTCTATATCTTCGCGATCTCCTCGCTCGAGGTCTACGGCATCATCATGGGCGGCTGGGCTTCGAACTCGAAGTATCCGTTCCTCGGCGCCCTGCGCTCGGCGGCACAAATGGTGTCCTATGAAGTCTCGATCGGCTTCGTCATCGTCACCGTGCTGCTCTGCGTCGGCTCGCTGAACCTGACCGACATCGTCAATGCGCAGCATACCGGCCTCGGCACCATGCTCGGCCTGCCGTCGTCGTTCCTCGACTGGCACTGGCTGTCGCTTTTCCCGATGTTCATCATCTTCTTCATTTCAGCACTTGCCGAGACGAACCGTCCGCCCTTCGACCTTCCGGAAGCCGAATCCGAACTCGTTGCCGGCTTCATGGTCGAATACGGCTCGTCGCCATACATGATGTTCATGCTCGGCGAATACGCGGCCGTCTGCCTGATGTGCTCGCTGACGACGATCCTCTTCCTCGGCGGCTGGTTGCCCCCGGTCGACATCTGGATCCTCAACTGGGTTCCGGGCATCATCTGGTTCATGCTGAAGGCCTGCTTCGTGTTCTTCATGTTCGCGATGGTCAAGGCTTTCGTCCCGCGCTACCGCTATGACCAGCTCATGCGCCTCGGTTGGAAGGTCTTCCTGCCGCTGTCGCTCGCCATGGTCGTCATCGTTGCATTCGTGCTGAAACTGATGGGTTGGGCATGATAATGTCAGCTCTCGTTTCCGGCAATATTGGAGGTTGAAGATGGCAAGCTTGTCCGGCTCCATCAGCTCGCTGTTTCTCAAGGAATTCGTCGGCGCGTTCTTTCTGTCGATGCGTTACTTCTTCCGCCAGAAGGCGACGATCAATTATCCCTTCGAAAAGGGCCCGGTCTCCCCGCGCTTTCGCGGCGAGCATGCGCTGCGCCGTTATCCGAACGGCGAAGAGCGCTGCATCGCCTGCAAGCTCTGCGAGGCGATCTGTCCTGCCCAGGCGATCACCATCGAAGCCGGTCCCCGCCGCAATGACGGCACCCGCCGCACGGTGCGTTACGACATCGACATGGTGAAGTGCATCTATTGCGGCTTCTGCCAGGAAGCCTGCCCGGTCGACGCCATCGTCGAAGGCCCGAATTTCGAATTCGCGACGGAAACCCGCGAAGAGCTTTATTTTGACAAGTCGCGGCTTCTGGATAACGGAGACCGGTGGGAGCGCGAAATCGCCCGCAACATCGCGATCGACTCGCCGTACCGCTGATCGAGTTTTTGAAATGCCGTAAGGGAGCTTAGCTGCTTCGGTCGCGGTCAATATGCACAGGAGCTTTGCCGGTCAGCCGCGCAAAACTCTATCGGGCAGAAAAACTCCCGGCTGCCCGGGGGGAAGATGAAAAAGGCACCAACATGGGTCTGCAGGCTCTATTTTTCTACCTTTTCGCCTTTGTCGCGGTGGCGTCGGCGTTCATGGTCATCTGGGCGAAGAACCCGGTTCACTCGGTTCTGTTCCTGATCCTGGTGTTCTTCAATGCGGCCGGCCTCTTCCTGCTGCTCGGTGCCGAATTCCTGGCGATGATCCTGCTCGTCGTCTATGTCGGCGCCGTTGCCGTGCTCTTCCTCTTCGTGGTGATGATGCTCGATATCGACTTCACCGAACTGAGGGCCGGCGTTCTCGAATATGCGCCGATCGGCGGGCTGATCGGGGTGATCCTCGCGGCCGAGCTGATCGTCGTCATTGGCGGCAGCGTCATCTCGCCCGAGATCGCCAAGACGGTCGCCATGCCGATCCCGGCGCTGACGGAACGCACCAATACGGCTGCCCTCGGCGACGTGCTCTACACCAACTACGTCTATTTCTTCCAGATCGCCGGTCTGGTGCTGCTGGTCGCCATGATCGGCGCGATCGTGCTGACGCTGAGGCACCGCACCAACATCAAGCGGCAGAATATTCCCAGGCAGGTTGCCCGCACGCCCGCCACCGCCGTCGAGGTGGTTTCGGTCAAGCCCGGGCAGGGCGTTTAAGGCAGGTCAAGGAACAAAGAACATGGTCATCGGACTTTCCCACTACCTGACGGTCAGCGCCATCCTCTTCACGCTCGGCGTCTTCGGCATCTTCCTGAACCGGAAGAACGTCATCGTCATCCTGATGTCGATCGAGCTGATCCTGCTTGCTGTCAACATCAACATGGTCGCCTTTTCCTCCTTCCTGAACGACATCGTCGGCCAGGTCTTCGCGCTGTTCATCCTGACGGTCGCGGCTGCCGAAGCGGCGATCGGTCTTGCAATTCTCGTTGTCTTCTACCGCAACCGCGGCTCGATCGCGGTCGAAGACGTCAATATGATGAAGGGCTGAGTGGCTCATGTTCCTCTATAAGGCTATCGTCTTTCTTCCCTTGATCGGCGCGATCGTCGCCGGCCTTTTCGGCCGCGCCATCGGCGCCAAGGCTTCGGAATATGTCACCAGCGGCCTGATGATCATCGCCGCCATCCTGTCCTGGGTGGTGTTCTTCACCGTCGCCATGGGGCATCCTGAAGGCGGCCCGATCAAGGTCGAGGTGCTGCGCTGGATCCAGTCCGGCGGCATCGACGTCTCCTGGTCGCTGCGCGTGGATACGCTGACCTCCGTCATGCTGATCGTCGTCAACACGGTCTCGACGCTGGTTCACGTCTATTCGATCGGCTACATGCATACCGATCCGCATCGCCCGCGCTTCTTCGCCTATCTCTCGCTTTTCACCTTCGCCATGCTGATGCTGGTGACCGCCGATAACCTTGCCCAGATGTTCTTCGGCTGGGAAGGCGTCGGTCTCGCCTCCTACCTGCTGATCGGCTTCTGGTTCAAGAAGCCGTCGGCAACGGCTGCGGCGATGAAGGCCTTCATCGTCAACCGCGTCGGCGACTTCGGCTTCGTGCTCGGCATTGCCGGCGTCTTCGTGCTGTTCGGTTCGATCAATCTCGACACGATCTTCGCCAATGCCTCGAACTTCGCCCCGCATGAAGGCGGCGGCGAGGCGAGCGAAGTGATCCTCAACCTCTTCGGCATGCAACTCGACAAGGCGCATGCGCTGACCGGCATCTGCCTGCTGCTGTTCATGGGCGCGATGGGCAAGTCGGCGCAGTTCCTGCTGCACACCTGGCTGCCCGACGCCATGGAAGGCCCGACCCCGGTCTCGGCCCTCATCCATGCCGCCACCATGGTCACTGCCGGCGTCTTTCTCGTCGCCCGCATGTCGCCGCTCTTCGAACTGTCGCCGGATGCGCTGGTCGTCGTCACCGTCATCGGTGCGATCACCGCCTTCTTCGCGGCAACCGTCGGCCTGGTGCAGAACGACATCAAGCGCGTCATCGCCTATTCCACCTGTTCGCAGCTCGGCTACATGTTCGTGGCGCTCGGGGTAGGGGCCTACGGCGCGGCGATCTTCCATCTGTTCACGCATGCCTTCTTCAAAGCGCTGCTCTTCCTCTGCGCCGGCTCGGTCATCCATTCCGTCGATGGTGAGCAGGACATGCGTTACATGGGCGGCCTGTATCCGCATATCAAAGTTACCGGCATCCTGATGATCATCGGCACGCTGGCGATCACCGGCGTCGGCATTCCGTTCACGCCGATCGGCTTTGCCGGCTTCTTCTCCAAGGACGTGATCATCGAGGCGACCTATGCTTCGCATTCGCCGGTCGCAGGCTTTGCCTTTTCGCTGCTGGTCATCGCGGCTCTCTTCACCAGCTTCTATTCCTGGCGCCTGATCTTCATGACCTTCTTCGGCAAGCCGCGCGCTTCGCACGAGGTCATGCACCATGTCCACGAATCGCCGCAGGTCATGCTGGTGCCGCTCTATCTTCTGGCGATCGGCGCGGTGTTTGCCGGCGTGATCTTCGAAGGACGGTTCTACGGCGAGGAATATGCCGCGTTCTGGAAGGGCGCGCTGTTTACCGGGGCCGAGAACGAACTGGTCGAACAGTTCCATCACGTGCCGGCGCTCGTGGGCCTGAGCCCGTTCATCGCCATGCTGCTCGGCTTCGTCCTCGCCTGGTACATGTATATCCGCTCGCCGCAGACGCCGCGCACCCTCGCCAGGCAGCACCGCATTCTCTACCAGTTCCTGCTGAACAAGTGGTACTTCGACGAACTCTACGACTTCCTCTTCGTCCGCACGGCCAAGGCGCTCGGCCGCTTCCTGTGGAAGAAGGGTGACGTCGGCGTCATCGACACCTATGGCCCGAACGGCGTTGCCGCCCGCGTCGTCGCCGTCACCGACCGCGTCGTCCGCCTGCAGACCGGTTACCTCTACCACTATGCCTTCGCCATGCTGATCGGCATTGCGGCGCTTGTCACCTGGATGATGCTCGGGAGTTCCTTCTGATGACCGATTGGCCTATTCTTTCAACGGTCACCTTTCTGCCGCTCGTCGGCGTGGTGCTCCTGCTATTGATGAACGGCGAAAGCGAAACCGGCCGGAAGAACGTGCTGTGGGTCTCGCTGATCACCACCGTCTTCACCTTCGTCGTCTCGCTTCTCATCTGGACCGGTTTCGACAATGCCAATCCGGGTTTCCAGATGCTCGAAAAGCATGACTGGCTCGGCACCGGCATCGGCTACCATCTGGGCGTCGACGGCATCTCGATGCTGTTCGTCATCCTGTCGACCTTCCTCATGCCCTTCTGCGTGCTGGCGAGCTGGCTCTCGATCGAGAAGCGCCTGAAGGAATATATGATCGCCTTCCTCATCCTCGAAACGATGATGGTCGGTGTTTTCGTCTCGCTCGATATCGTGCTCTTCTACGTCTTCTTCGAGGCGGGCCTCATTCCGATGTTCCTGATCATCGGCGTCTGGGGTGGCAAGGACCGTGTCTACGCGAGCTACAAGTTCTTCCTCTATACGCTGCTCGGCTCGGTGCTGATGCTGCTCGCCATCATGGCGATGTACTGGCAGGCCGGCACGACCGACATCACCGCGCTGCTCGCTTATAAATTTCCGCCGGCGCTGCAGACCTGGTTATGGCTTGCCTTCTTTGCCTCCTTCGCGGTGAAAATGCCGATGTGGCCGGTTCATACCTGGCTTCCGGATGCCCACGTTCAGGCGCCGACGGCAGGCTCGGTGATCCTGGCCGGCGTGCTGTTGAAGCTCGGCGGCTACGGTTTGATCCGCTTCTCGCTCGGCATGTTCCCGGTCGCGTCCGACTATTTCGCGCCGTTCGTCTTCGCCCTGTCGGTCATTGCGATCATCTATACCTCGCTGGTGGCGATGATGCAGGACGATATCAAGAAGCTGATCGCCTATTCCTCGGTGGCCCACATGGGCTACGTGACGATGGGCATCTTTGCCGCCAACATGCAGGGCGTTCAGGGTTCGATCTTCCAGATGCTGTCGCACGGCATCGTCTCCGGCGCGCTCTTCCTCTGCGTCGGCGTCGTCTACGACCGCACTCACACCCGCGAGATCAACGCCTATGGCGGTCTCGTCAACAACATGCCGAAATATGCCGTGGCGATGATGGTCTTCACCATGGCCAATGTCGGACTTCCCGGCACTTCGGGCTTCGTCGGCGAATTTCTGACGCTGATCGGCGTCTTCCGGGTCAACACTTGGGTCGCGCTGTTTGCCGCCACCGGCGTCATCCTCTCGGCCGCCTATGCACTCTGGCTTTATCGCCGGGTGATCTTCGGCGCGCTGGAGAAGGAAAAGCTGAAGGCGCTGCTCGATCTTTCCAGACGCGAGCAGCTGATCCTCTACCCGCTGGTCGCGCTGACCATCTTCTTCGGCATTTACCCGGCCCCGGTCTTCGATGCGACCGCCGCCTCGGTGGACCTGCTGGTCAACAACTACACGGCCGCCGTGCACGCAGCGCAGAATATTGCGCTGTCTATGAATTGATGACGGGACTTATCGGACATGACCGCTGAAACAATTCTCCTCAGTCTGCATCTTTCCGCGCCGGAGCTCATCCTCGCGGTCGGCGCCCTTGTCCTGTTGATGGTCGGCGTCTTTTCAGGCGAGCGGTCGGGCCTCGTCGTCACCGGCCTCGCCATCGTGCTGTTGCTGGCCGCCGGCCTGTGGCTGCTCTTCGTGCCCGCTGAAGGCCTCGCCTATGGCGGCGTCTACATGGCCGACGGCTTCTCCCGCTTCATGAAGCTGGTGGCGCTCATCGGTTCGCTGGTCGCGATGTTCATGTCGATCGGCCACGCACGCGAAAACCAGCTCGACAAGTTCGAGTTCCCGGTTCTGCTGGTGCTTGCGACCCTTGGCATCCTGCTGATGATCTCGGCCAACGACCTGATCTCGCTCTATCTCGCGCTGGAACTGCAGTCGCTGGCGCTCTATGTCGTCGCCGCGATCAACCGTGACAGCCTGAAGTCGACCGAAGCCGGCCTGAAATATTTCGTTCTCGGCGCGCTTTCCTCCGGCATGCTGCTCTACGGCATGTCGCTGGTCTACGGCTTCACCGGCCACACCCACTTCTCCGAGATCGCCCAAGCGCTTTCCGTCGAGGGTGCGCGTTCGCTCGGTCTGATCTTCGGCCTGGTCTTCATCCTTGCCGGCATCGCCTTCAAGATCTCCGCCGTTCCCTTCCATATGTGGACGCCCGATGTTTATGAAGGCGCGCCGACGCCGGTCACCGCCTTCCTCGCAGCAGCCCCCAAGGTTGCCGCCATGGCGATGATGACCCGTATCGTGATCACGGCCTTCCAGCCGGTTCTGGCAGACTGGCAGCAGGTCGTCGTCTTCATCTCGATCGCCTCGATGGTGCTAGGCGCGTTTGCCGCGATCGGCCAAAAGAACATCAAGCGGCTGATGGCCTATTCGTCGATCGGCCACATGGGCTATGCGCTGGTCGGTCTTGCCGCCGGAAACCAGACCGGCGTGACCGGCGTCATGCTGTATATGGTCATCTATATGGTGATGACGCTCGGCACCTTTGCGATCATCATGTCGATGCGCCGCAAGGATGGCACCGTCGTCGAAAACGTCGACGATCTCGCCGGCCTTTCCACCACCAACCCGTTTATGGCCGTGGTGCTGACGGCGCTGATGTTCTCGCTCGCCGGCATCCCGCCGCTCGCCGGCTTCTTCGCCAAGTACTTCGTCTTCGTCGCCGCCATCGAAGCCAAACTTTATGCGCTCGCGATCATCGGCGTTCTCGCCTCGGTGGTCGGCGCCTATTATTATCTGCGCGTCATCAAGCTGATGTGGTTCGATGAGGCGACCGGCGAATTCGCCCGTGTCTCCGGTTCGTTGCGTCTGGTCTTCGGTCTCTCCGGTCTATTCGTCACCGCCTATGTCTTGATCGGCGGCCCGATCGGCGGTGCGGCCGAGCTTGCCGCCGCGACGCTCTTTTGATGACTTCCGACGGACGGCGCCGGATATCGCTCGGCGATTTCAGGCACGAGGCTCTGTCGGAAACATCGTCCACCAACAGCGAATGCCTCGCCCGGGCTCGGGCGGGTGATGGCGGCAATCTCTGGGTGACGGCCGAACGGCAGACCGGCGGCCGCGGCCGCCGCGGCAGGCTTTGGGTTTCCGAAAGCGGCAATCTCTACGCCTCTCTTCTGCTGATCGACCCGGCGCCAATGGAGCGCCTGAGCTCTTTGCCGCTTGCCGTTGCCGTTGCCGTGCACCAGGCGATCCGTCAGGTGCTGCCGCCGGGCGCCGAGCCGCTCGAGATCAAATGGCCGAACGACATCCTCATCGGCCGAAAGAAGACTTGCGGCATTCTCGTCGAAGGCGAGGGGCTCCCGGATGGTCGCTACGCGCTGATCGTCGGCATCGGCATCAACGTCTCGGTGATGCCGGACAATCCGCTCTACCCCGTCACCTGCCTGCGTCAGCACGCAAGTGCGGCCTCGCTGGAGGAGCTTTTCGCCCATCTCTTCGCGGCGATGGCGGAGGTGCTTGATCAATGGGACCAGGGCCGCGGCGTCGGCGAGATCACGGCGCGTTGGCGCACCATCGCCTGCGGCATCGGCGAAAAGATCACGGTGAATTTGCCGGACCGATCGATTTCCGGACAATTCGCCGGAATTGATGATAATGGCTTGTTGATGCTCGATACCGGCACTGGCAGGATGATGCCCATTGCTGCCGGTGATGTGTTTTTTAGATAGCGGAAAAAACGAAAATTATGGCGAAACAGGACGAGTTGGTATTCCTGCCTCTGGGCGGCGTTGGCGAGATCGGCATGAATCTCGCTCTTTATGGCTACGGCCCGCCCGAGCATCGCCAATGGATCATGGTCGATTGCGGCGTTACCTTTCCCGGCCCCGACCTGCCGGGCGTCGACCTCGTCCTGCCCGATATCCGTTTCCTCGCCAGTGAACGCAAAAACCTCAAGGCGATCATCATCACCCATGCCCATGAAGATCATTATGGCGCGCTCGCCGATCTCTGGCCCGGGCTCAACGTGCCTGTCTATGCCTCGGGCTTTACCGCTGGTCTGCTCGAAGCCAAGCGCAATTTCGAAAAGGCCAGGATCGGCGAAGTGCCGGTGACGCCGTTCAAGGCAGGCGACACCATCAATGTCGGCCCCTTCAGCATCGAAGGTGTGGCCGTCAACCATTCGATCCCCGAGCCGATGTCGCTGATGATCCGCACGCCAGTCGGCAATGTCATCCATACCGGCGACTGGAAGATCGACCACGAGCCTTCGCTCGGCCCTCTGACCGATGAGACGCGGTTCCGTCAGCTCGGCGACGAGGGCGTTCTGGCGCTGATGTGCGATTCCACCAACGCGCTACGCGACGGCGTTTCGCCCTCCGAAAAGGATGTGTCGGAAAGCCTGCGCAAGATCATCGAGAATGCCGAAGGGCGGGTGGCGATCACCACCTTCTCGTCGAATGTCGGGCGCATCCGCACTGTTGCCGAGGCTGCCGAGGCGGCAGGTCGCGAAGTGCTGCTGCTCGGCAGCTCGCTGAAGCGGGTCGTCGACGTTGCCCAGGATATCGGCCTGATGGAGGGCGTGAAGCCTTTCATCTCCGAGGACGAATACGGCTACATCCCGCGCGACAAGGTCGTCGTCATTCTGACCGGCAGCCAGGGCGAGGCGCGGGCAGCGCTTGCCAAGCTTTCCCGCGACGAGATGCGCAATGTGGCATTTGCGGCCGGCGATATCGTCGTGTTTTCCTCGCGCTCCATTCCCGGCAACGAGAAGGCGATCCAGGACATCAAGAACGGCCTCGTCGAGCAGGGTGTGCACATCATCACCGATACCGAGGCGCTGGTTCACGTCTCCGGCCATCCCCGCCGCAACGAGTTGCAACGGATGTACGAGTGGACGCGGCCGAAGATCGTCGTGCCGGTGCATGGCGAGGCGACGCATCTGACGGCGCACAAGGAGCTTGCCGAGCAATCCGGCATCGCCCTGGTGCCGCGCGTGCGCAACGGCGATATTCTGCGGCTGGCGCCCGGTCCCGCCGAGGTGATCGGCCAGGCGCCACATGGCCGCATCTACAAGGACGGTACGCTGATCGGCGATTTCGACGAGATGGGGATCGGCGAGCGCAAGAAGCTTTCCTATGTCGGTCATGTCGCGGTCAGCGTCGTGCTCGACGCCCGCTATGACATCGTCGGTGATCCCGATCTCGTTTCGATCGGCCTGCCGGTCTACGACGTCGAGGGCGAGGAGATGGAAGATACGCTCTTCGAAGCGGCGATCAGCGCCATCGAAAGCATTCCGCGCGCCCGTCGCAAGGATATCGACATGCTGCAGGAGGCCGTGCGCCGGGCCATCCGCTCGGCCGCGAACCAGGTCTGGGGCAAGAAGCCGGTCGTCACCGCCTTCGTCACCAAGGTCTGACCATGCTTGGCCGCGTGAACCATGTCGCCATTGCCGTCGCCGATCTGGCCGCGGCAACGGCCGCCTATCGTGACACGCTAGGCGCTGCCGTATCGCAGCCGCAGGCTCTGCCGGAACACGGCGTCACCGTCGTCTTCGTCGAATTGCCGAACACCAAGGTCGAATTGCTGCAACCGCTCGGCGATACCTCGCCGATCGGAGCCTTCCTCGAAAAGAACCCGTCTGGCGGGATGCACCATATCTGCTACGAGGTGGATGATATCATTCTCGCCCGTGACCGGTTGGTCGAGGCCGGGGCAAGGGTACTCGGCGACGGCCAGCCGAAAACCGGCGCGCATGGCAAACCGGTGCTGTTTCTGCATCCCAAGGATTTCTTCGGCACGCTGATCGAACTCGAACAGGCGTGACCCCTGCGGCAGAATGCCTCCGAGGCGGCTATGCGCGTCATCCGCTTTGAGTTGGCTGCCATTCCGCCGTATAAGGGCGCCTAACTCAAAGTGACAGAACGTCTGTTGCCGTCCTCTAAAGCATGTCGCGCAAAAGTGTGCAGCGGTTTTGCGGCAACGACATGCGTAAAACAAAGAGCTAAAGCGCAAGGAGCGAATCTGAAAGATCGCGACGCGCTTTAGCGCGACACCACCGGGAACCACAATGCTCCAGACATTTCTTCAGGGATTTGCCGTCTACTTCATCGTCTGGTGGATGACGCTGTTTGCCGTCCTGCCGATCGGCCTGCGCACCCAGGCTGAGGACAATGACGTCGTTTTCGGCACCGTTCCGAGCGCGCCCAGCCGGTTTCGTGCCGCCTTCGTCTTTTCACTGACGACGGTGATTTCCGCTCTGATCTACGGCCTCTGGTATGTCTGCGACACCTATTTCGGCTGGGGCTTCGATGCTCTTCCACAACTCGGGCCGAGCTTCTATTAAGAGCTAGCTTTTGCCCAAACTTTGGGCAGATGTATATCACTAAAAAGCGAACTTCGTCACACCAGCGTCATGCGATTGCGGCAAAGAGCTGGCGTAAGGGAATGAGGATCATTCCCTTACGGGAGTTGTTTGGATTTTTAGGGTAGGTGAAGTCGAAAAGCCAAAAAAAAACAAGGCTAAAAGCCTTGTTTTAAGTATCGCGTGATCTGTAACCGTTGCCGGGGCAGCGACGAGCGCGCCTAAGATCTGATCCTCCCAAGACTTGACCGCGAATTTGGCAAGAATTTATCTCTCTTGCCTGTTTTGTGAGCTAAAGCTAGCTCAAACATTGGGCTTTGTCATTAGCTTTTTTTGCATTTTTGCTACACTCTAGTAAAATTTTTCTGTTGACAAGATTTTCGTTCAAGTCCTTATAAACACGCGCTTTTCGACGCCCTTCCATTTTGGGGCTGCGAACATGCGCTCCGGGGAGGTTGCCAACGTTCGTTGCGGGTTTCCTTCCTGCCGCGAAGCGGCTATGAACGCTCCCGACATCCACCACTGTCTTTCGATTCCGCTTACGGCGGGATCTCAACTGCTTCGGAATCCGCCATGCGTCTGTCCCGCTATTTCATGCCCATCCTCAAGGAAAACCCCAAGGAGGCGGAAATCGTCTCCCACCGGCTGATGTTGCGCGCCGGCATGATCCGCCAGCAGTCGCAGGGCATCTATTCCTGGCTGCCGCTCGGCAAACGCGTGCTCGACAAGGTCAACGCCATTATCCGCGACGAGCAGAACCGCGCCGGCGCCATCGAGCTTTCGATGCCGACCCTGCAGTCGGCCGAACTCTGGCAGGAGAGCGGCCGCTACGACGCCTACGGCAAGGAGATGCTGCGCATCAAGGACCGCCAGGATCGGCCGATGCTCTATGGCCCCACCAACGAGGAGATGGTGACGGATATTTTCCGCTCCTCCGTCAAGTCGTACAAGGACCTGCCGCTCAATCTCTATCACATCCAGCTGAAGTTCCGCGACGAGATCCGCCCGCGCTTCGGCACCATGCGCTCGCGCGAATTCATGATGAAGGATGCCTATTCCTTCGATCTGACGCGTGAAGCGGCGGAGCATTCCTACAACAAGATGTTCGCCGCCTACCTCAGAACCTTCGACCGGCTCGGCCTGCGCGCCATTCCGATGCGCGCCGATACCGGCCCGATCGGCGGCAAGCTCAGCCATGAATTCATCATTCTCGCCGACACCGGCGAATCCGAGGTTTTCTGCCACAAGGATTTCGTCGACTTCAATATTCCCGACGAACGCACTGATTTCGACAGTGTCGAAGCCCTGCAGGCGATCTTCGACAAGTGGACCTCGCTCTATGCGGCGACCTCGGAAATGCATGACGAGGCGGCCTTCAACGCCGTTCCCGAAGGCGACCGCCTATCGGCACGCGGCATCGAGGTCGGCCACATCTTCTATTTCGGCACGAAATATTCGGAGCCGATGGGCGCGAAAGTGCAGGGACCCGACGGCAAGGAACATTTCGTTCACATGGGTTCCTACGGTATCGGCCCGACACGCCTTGTTCCCGCCATCATCGAAGCCTCGCATGACGACAATGGAATCATCTGGCCGGCATCGGTGGCGCCCTTCGATGTCGTGGTGATCAACATGAAGGCAGGCGATCAGGCCTGCGACGATACCTGCGAGCTGATCTATGCCGCGCTGACCAAGGCCGGCAAGGATGTGCTCTACGACGATACCGACGACCGGGCCGGCACGAAATTCGCGACCGCCGACCTGATCGGTGTGCCCGTCCAGATCATCGCCGGCCCGCGCGCGGTCGCAAACGGCGAAGTCGAGGTGAAGGACCGCAAGACCGGCGCCCGCGAAACGATGACCATCGAAGCGGCGATCAACAGGTTCGTGGCTTAAGGAAACGGAGGCGAAATGGCAGAGGCAGCAGTGGACCGGAGTTCAAAATCCGGCTTGGGTCCGGCTGGCAAGCCATTTTCCACCTTCGAACGCCTCGTGGCGTGGCGCTATCTGCGCGCCCGCCGCAAGGAAGCCTTCATCTCGGTCATCGCCGGCTTTTCCTTCGTCGGCATCACGCTCGGCGTTGCGACGCTGATCATCGTCATGGCGGTGATGAACGGCTTCCGCACCGAGCTCGTCTCGCGCATCCTCGGCATTAACGGCCACATGATTGTCCAGCCGTCCGATGGTCCCTTCACCGATTATCCCGACCTCTCCAGCAGGCTGGCCGCCGTGCCCGGCGTCAAAATGGCGCTGCCCTTGGTAGAAGGCCAGGTGCTTGCCTCCGCCCAAGCTGGCGGCAGCACCGGTGCTTTGGTGCGCGGCGCCCGCGCCGAGGACTTGACCAAGCTGAAGACCATCTCCGACAACATCAAATCAGGCGACATGGTGGGTTATGCCTCCGGCCAAGGCGTGCTGATCGGCACCGGCATGGCCAACCAACTCGGCCTGAGCGTCGGCGACCTCATCACCCTGACCTCGCCGGATGGTGACATTACGCCGATGGGCGTCAGCCCGCGCGTCAAGTCCTACAAGATCTCCGGCCTCTTCGAGATCGGCATGTCGGAATATGATTCCTCGATCATCTTCATGCCGCTCGAGGAAGCGCAGCTTTATTTCAATGCCGAGGGACTGGTGCAGTCGATCGAGCTTTTCGTCGACCACCCCGACGATATCGACACTCTGAGGCCCAAGGTGGAGGAAGCGGCAGGCCGCCAGATCAACCTCACCGACTGGCGCCAGCGCAATCAGACCTTCTTTTCGGCGCTGCAGGTCGAGCGCAACGTCATGTTCATGATCCTGACGCTGATCGTGCTTGTCGCGGCGTTGAACATCATCTCCGGCCTCATCATGCTGGTGAAGGACAAGGGCAGCGATATCGCCATTCTGCGCACCATGGGCGCCAGCGCCGGCGCGATCATGCGCATCTTCTTCATGACCGGGGCGGCGATCGGTATCGTCGGCACCGTTGCCGGCGTTCTGCTCGGCGTCCTCGTCTGCGTCAACATCGAATCCATCCGCCAGTTTTTCTCCTGGATTTCGGGCACCGTGATCTTCAATCCGCAGGTCTATTTCCTCAGCCAGCTGCCGGCCGAGATGGATCTCAGCGAAACCATCTCGATCGTCGTCATGGCGCTGACGCTCTCCTTCATCGCGACCATCTTCCCGGCCTGGCGCGCCTCCAGGCTCGATCCGGTGCAGGCCCTGCGCTACGAATAAGGAATGCCGCCTTCATGAAACGCAACGTCGTTCTCAAGCTTACCGGCGTCGAGCGCCATTACGGGCAGGGCGATACGCTGCTCCCGATCCTGAAGAGCGCGGATTTCTCGCTGTCGAAAGGCGAGATCGTCGCTCTCGTTGCCCCCTCCGGCACGGGCAAGTCGACCCTGCTGCATGTCGCCGGCCTCTTGGAACATCCCGATGGCGGTGAAGTCAGCATCAACGGCCATGCCTGCGACGGCCTGAGCGATGAGAAACGTACCGCGATCCGCCGCAGCGAGATCGGCTTCGTCTATCAATTCCACCACCTGTTGCCGGAATTTTCCGCACTCGAGAACATCATGATGCCGCAGCTGATCGCCGGGCTGTCCTGGAAGGAGGCCGGTGAGCGGGCGGGCCAGCTTCTCGATTATATGCGCATCGGCCATCGTGGCGCCCATCGCCCTGGCGAGCTTTCCGGCGGCGAGCAACAGCGCGTCGCGATCGCCCGCGCCGTCGCCAATGCGCCGAGCTTGCTTCTTGCCGACGAGCCGACCGGCAACCTCGACCCGGAAACGGCAAGCTACGTCTTCGATGCGCTGGAGGCGCTGGTGCGCCAGTCCGGCCTCGCGGCCCTCATCGCCACCCACAATCATGAACTCGCCCGTCGCATGGATCGGCGCGTGACGATCGCGGATGGCAAGGTCGTCGATTTCTAGAGCATGTCGCCCGGACGTGTGCAGCGGTTCCGGGATAACGCTGCAGAAACAAAAATCTAAGGCAGCGATTACGGGAGGACCAGCCCGCCGCGATAATCGAGCATATAGGCCTTCTGGCCGTTTACCATGATGCATTCGTGGCCGCTGAACCGCTCGCAACCGCCTTCGCTGCGGTCGAGATAGCGGCCGGTTGGATGATCGAATTCCATCCCGCCGAGAAAGCGCTCCTGCCGATACATGGCTGAAAGTGCCGCTTTGATCACTGCCCCGGCGGCAGCGCCGTCGATGAGATCTGGTGCGACGATCCAACCGAAATAGTTCATCACCCACACGGGCTCGCCGGCAAACCACACCACCTCCTGTCCAGCGAAATCGGTGCCGCCGAAATAGCTGTCGAGATAGCGCCAGTCGCCGCGCTCATAGCCCATATCGTGGGCACCCGGCCGGCAGGGCGCGCGCGGCACGCCGCCGCCGACATAGGTCGCAGCCTTGGCCTCTACGACGAATTCGTTCAGCATCGCAATGTCGAGCATGTCGTTCTCCTCTCGGCCGGATGCTGGCAAATATGCAGTGATCTGTAAAGAACAAAAAAAGAACATCAGCCGAGACAAGCGGGTCGTCTTGAGAGGAGGTCGGCCGTCTGGCGACCATGTCACGATCTACGGCAGATCGCGAAACAACATCGCTCCTCATCAGATCGCGTCCCGGACCTTACCGAATCGCAATGCGCATCCCGGGATTTTCTAACGCAAGAAAGAAGGAAAAGATTCCTGTTGACAACGGAACAAACATCGAACAAATTGAAAACATAACAAGTAAGGGAGAGCCAAATGACTGACATGATCCGTGATATCGCAGCATTCACCTCCATCGCAATGTTCGTTGCCAGCTTCTCGCTCATCGTCATGGCAATCTAAAGTTTTCAGGGGACCGCATGGCAGTCATGCGGTCCGGACGCGGGACTTCTTCTGGACATCTTCGCCCTCTATGCCGACAATGCGTCCGATTCATTCGGGTGATTGGGAAGGCATGGCATGGCGGATACGGCAAAGGGTTCAACGGCTGAGGTGACCGGCGGCACGCCGGGCTTCATCCACCTGAGGGTCCACTCCGCCTATTCGCTTCTCGAAGGCGCCTTGCCGCTGAAGAAGATCCTTTACAAGGCGACCGGCGACAGCCAGCCGGCGATCGCCATTACCGACACCAACAATCTGTTCGTCGCGCTGGAATTCTCCCAGAAAGCGATGGAGGAGGGCCTGCAGCCGATCATCGGCTGCCAGGTCTCGATCGACATGGAAGACGGGCTGGAAACGGAAAAGCGCGGCGGCCAGCAGGCCCTGATCAAGCTGCCGTCGATCGTTCTTCTCGCTGCCACCGATGCCGGTTACGAACGGCTCGTCGACCTCGTCAGCCGCGCCTATCTCGGCGGCGAAAGCAACCAGGCCATTCATATCAAGGCCTCCTGGCTGGAAGAGGCCGGCACAGAAGGGTTGATCGCCCTGACCGGCGCCCTGACCGGGCCTGTCGACGTGGCGATCAAGGAGGGCCATGCAGCCCAGGCGGAAGTCCGGCTGCTTGCGCTGAAGCGTCTCTTTGGCGACCGGCTCTATGTCGAGCTGCAGCGGCACGGTACCTACGACAAGCGCCATGAGCAGAGGATCGTCGGGCTTGCCTATATCAACGACCTGCCGCTGGTTGCGACCAACGAGGCCTTCTTTCCGACACGCGACGATTACGACGCCCATGATGCGCTGATGGCGGTCGCCCACAATGCCATCGTCTCCGACGATAGCCGCTTTCGCCTGACCCCGGACCATTATCTGAAGAGCCGGGCCGAGATGGCCAAGCTCTTCGCCGATCTGCCGGAAGCGCTGGAAAACACCATCGAGATCGCCAAGCGTTGCTCCTTCGTGCTGAAGACGCGAAAGCCGATCCTGCCGCGCTTCACCGGTGCGACCGACGATCCCGAGGAGGCCGAACGCGCCGAGGCGAGCGAACTGCGCCGCCAGGCAGTCGAAGGGCTGGACATGCGGCTTTCGACGCTCGGCATGTCGCCGGGTTACGAGGAAAAGGAATATCGCGAGCGACTGGATTTTGAACTCAGCGTCATCGAGCGCATGCGTTTTCCCGGGTACTTCCTGATCGTTGCCGACTTCATCAAATGGGCCAAGCAGCAGGATATACCGGTCGGCCCGGGCCGCGGTTCGGGCGCAGGTTCCCTGGTCGCCTACGCGTTGACGATCACCGACGTCGATCCGCTGCGGTTTTCGCTGCTCTTCGAGCGCTTCCTCAATCCGGAACGCGTCTCGATGCCGGACTTCGACATCGACTTCTGCCAGGACCGCCGCGAAGAGGTGATCCGCTACGTCCAGGCCAAGTATGGCCGCGAGCAGGTGGCGCAGATCATCACCTTCGGTTCGCTGCAGGCGCGCGCCGCCCTTCGCGATGTCGGCCGCGTGCTGGAAATGCCTTACGGCCAGGTAGACAAGATCTGCAAACTCGTGCCGAACAATCCGGCCAATCCGACGCCGCTGTCCAAAGCGATCGAGGAGGAGCCGAAGCTGCAGGAGGAGGCGGCGAAGGAGCCGGTCGTCGCGCGCCTGCTCGACATTGCCCAGAAGATCGAGGGGCTTTACCGCCATGCCTCGACGCATGCCGCCGGCATCGTCATCGGCGACCGCCCGCTTTCCAAGCTGGTGCCGATGTATCGCGATCCGCGCTCCGACATGCCGGTCACCCAGTTCAACATGAAATGGGTAGAGCAGGCCGGCCTGGTCAAATTCGACTTTCTTGGCCTGAAGACGCTGACGGTGCTGAAGGTCGCGGTCGATTTTGTCGCCAAGCTCGGCGTCAAGGTCGATCTCGCGGCGATCCCTCTCGACGACAAGAAGACCTACGAGATGCTGTCGCGCGGCGAGACGGTCGGCGTGTTCCAGGTGGAAAGTGCCGGCATGCGCAAGGCGCTGATCGGCATGAAGCCGGACTGCATCGAGGACATCATCGCCCTGGTGGCGCTCTACCGTCCGGGTCCGATGGAGAACATCCCGACCTACAATGCCCGCAAGCACGGTGAAGAAGAGCTGGAATCGATCCATCCGATGATCGACCACCTGCTCAAGGAAACCCAAGGCGTCATCGTCTACCAGGAACAGGTGATGCAGATCGCCCAGGTCCTGTCCGGTTACTCGCTCGGAGAAGCCGATCTTCTGCGCCGCGCCATGGGCAAGAAGATCAAGGCCGAGATGGACCAGCAGCGCGAACGCTTCGTCGTCGGCGCCGTCAAGAACGGCGTATCGAAGCCGCAGGCCGACAATATCTTCGAACTGCTGGCGAAGTTCGCCAATTACGGCTTCAACAAGTCGCATGCCGCTGCCTACGCCATCGTCTCCTACCAGACGGCCTATATGAAGGCGCATTATCCGGTCGAATTCCTCGCCGCCTCGATGACGCTCGACATGTCCAACACCGAAAAGGTCAACGATTTCCGCCAGGATGCCAAGCGCCTCGGTATCGAAGTGATCGCACCCTCGGTGCAGACCTCCTTCCGCCATTTCCAGACCGGCGCCAACCGCATCTATTATGCGCTCGCCGCCCTCAAGGGCGTCGGCGAATCCGCCGTCGACCATATCGTCGAGGTGCGTGGCGACAAGCCTTTTGCCGGCATCGAGGATTTCTGCCTGCGCATCGATCCGCGCCAGGTCAATCGCCGCGTGCTTGAAAGCCTGATTTTTGCCGGCGCCTTCGATTGTTTCGGCACCGACCGCGCCCAGCTTTCGGCCGGCCTCGACCGCATCCTCGGTTATGCCCAGCGCGCCCAAGAGAACAAGCTGAGCGGCCAGTCGGACATTTTCGGCAGCACCCTGACCTCGGGGCCGGAAAAAATCTCCCTGCCGCCGTTCTCGCCCTGGCTTGCCTCCGAGCGGCTGCTCAAGGAATTCCAGGTGCTGGGCTTCTATCTCACAGCCCACCCGCTCGATTCCTACAGCAACCTCCTGCAGAAGATGCGGGTGCAGACCTTTGCCGAATTTTCCCAAGCAATCAAACAGGGCGCCTTCAATGCGCGCCTCGCCGGCACCGTCATTTCGAAGCAGGAGCGCAAGACCCGCACCGGCAACAAGATGGGCATCATCGTCTTTTCCGACTCCTCCGGCCAGTTCGAGGCGGTGCTGTTTTCGGAAATGCTCAACCAGTATCGCGACGTGCTGGAGTCGGGAAAATCCTTCGTGCTGACCGCAACCGGCGAGGAGCGGCCGGAAGGCATCGGCTTGCGCATCCAGACGATCCAGTCGCTGGAGGAAAAGTCGCTGCAGATGCAGAAGGCGCTGCGCGTCTATGTCCGCGATTCCGGACCGCTGAAGATGGTCGCCGGTCATCTCAACGCCAAGGGCGACGGCCTCGTGTCCTTCATCGTCATCAAGGAGGAGGGCAAACGCGAGGTGGAAGTGGCGCTGGCGGAGAAATACCGCATCACCCCGGAGATCGCCGCCGCTCTTCGCGCCGCCCCCGGTGTCGTCGATGTCGAGCTTGTCTGATCACCCCGGCTGATGGTGATCAAATCTGGGTGATCGTGATCAGCCACGCGTAATGGTGATGAAATCCGTGCCGTCGCCGGTGTCACGGCCAAGGCCGGTATCGGAGATCGTCAGCGTCGAGCCGGGCGCGATCAGCGCGTCGATCCTGCGGCGGGTCTCCTCCGGGATCGTGATGCGGCTGAGCGACCGGACAATCGGCCTGCCGGTGATGATCGAGCTTTCCTGGTTGGTGATGCCGAGCCGCTTCATCGTCTCGCGGGAGAGATTGTTTTCCAGCGTGATGCCGAGCCAGTCCGCCGTGCCGGCCGTTTCATCGACCGCATGCAGCGTGAAGAAATGTGTGCCAAGCGCCAAGCCCGGATCGGCGATGGTCACCGGCGCTTCGAAGATCGGCTTGAACGCCCGGCGCACCATGATGACGCCGTTCGGCGGTTCACCCTTGCCCGCCGCGGCATAGACTTCCCTCAGGAGCGCGTCGGAGACCAGACTTCTGTCACCGACAAATTCGGCCGGCCGCAGCGTCTTGAAAGTCTTGATCGCCTGCACGGTCGACGGCCCGAGCAAGCCGTCCGGATCGCCGGCGGAAAAGCCGAGCTGGTTGAGCAAGGCCTGGATGTCGATGATCGTCTCGCGCAGCGTGCGGCGGGTGATCAGCATGCTGATCGGCTCGGACGGCGGCTCGGGTTCGTGCGCGGTGATCGGCGAAGCTGCCGGCATCGGCATGGCCGCCGTATCGTTCATCGCCACCTGCACCGGTGTGCCCGGACTGTCGGGCATCGAGGGCCGCAGTTCGACATCTGAAAGCAGCAGCATCGGCGCCGGCGCTTGCCGATGGAAAAGGGTCGGATGGTCGATCGGCTGCGGCGCCACTTGGCCGTCGCTGATGATGACGGGAATGCCGGGCTCGGTCATCCCGTAGAGCATCTTTGCAAAGGCGCCCGGCATGCGCACGCAGCCATGTGAGGCCGGATAACGCGGCACGGAATTCGATTCGTGCAGCGCAATGCCGGACCAGGTCAGCCTTTGCATGAACGGCATCGGCGCCGCCGAATAGAGATTGGATTCATGGTATTTCTGCTTTTCGAGCACCGAGAAGATGCCGCTCGGCGTCGTGTGCCCGTCCTTGCCGGTCGAGACCTTCGAGGTCGCGACGACCTCGGTACCGTCATAGACCGCAAGCGACTGCCTGTCCTTCGAGACGATGATCTGCAGCGTGCGCGCATCTGCGGCAAGGGCAGGGTGCACGAGTGCGGTGGCCGACAGCAAGCCGAGGCCGAAGACGAGACGCGAGAACATGATACCCAACCATACGCAATACTTGCAGGGCACACTATGGGACGAAGTTTAAGGAAGATTTTATAGGCTGCGCGGCAGCCCGGGCTCACGCCTTAGTGATCGCGCTTGCCGCTGCCGAAGGTGTAGCCGGTCTCGACCGTGTTCTTGCCGAACTTGTCGCGCAGCTTGTCCATCGCCGCTTCGGCGGCCGCTCGCCGGCCGGAGTGCCGGTCGATGAGATCGGGCGGATCGGCGCGCGCGGCATCGCCGAGATCGCTGACGCCGATGCCGATCAGTCGGAACTTCGTGCCATCAGTTTCTTTTTCGAGAAGCTCGAGCCCGGTGCGGAAGATCCTGTCGGCAAGCTGGGTCGGGTCTTCGAGCTTGCGGTTGCGGGTGCGCGATTTGAAATCGGCGCTCTTCATCTTCAGGACGACGGTCTGGCCGGCAATGCCGCTTTTCTTCAGCCGCCAGGAGACCTTTTCGGAGAGGTTGCGCAGGATCGGCACCAGATCGTCATAACGCCAGATGTCGTCGAAGAAGGTCGTCTCGGACGAAACGCTCTTGGCCGCATCGTTGAGATGCACTTCACGGTCGTCGATGCCACGCGACAGCCGGGCGAGCCGCTGGCCGATGCTGCCGTAGCGGCGCATCAGGTCGTTTTCCTCCATCTGCTGCAACTGGCCGATGGTACGGATGCCATCTGCCTCCAGCGTCGCCGCAAAGGCCTTGCCGACGCCCCAGATGGTGGTGACGGGGCGCGGCGCCAGGAACTCGACCGCTTCTTCACGGCCGATGACGGAAAAGCCGCGCGGCTTGTGCAGGTCGGAGGCAACCTTGGCGAGGAATTTGCAATAGGAAAGCCCGACCGAAACGCTGATGCCGATTTCCTTTTCGACCCGGCGGGCGAATTTGGCGAGGGTGCGCGCCGGCGGATCGTGATGCAGCCTCTCGGTGCCACCAAGCTCGAGGAAGGCTTCGTCGATCGACAGCGGTTGCACCAGCGGCGTCAGATCCTGCATCATGGCGCGCACCTGGCGCCCGACCCGGACATATTTCTCCATGTCGGGCCTGATGACGATCGCCTCGGGGCATGCTTCCAGCGCTTTGAACATCGGCATCGCCGAACGCACGCCGTGGATGCGGGCGATATAACAGGCGGTGGAGACGACGCCGCGTTTGCCGCCGCCGATGATCACCGGCTTGTCGGCAAGTTCCGGATTGTCGCGTTTCTCGACGGCCGCGTAAAAGGCGTCGCAATCAATATGCGCAAGCGTCAATGCGTAGAGCTCGCGATGGCGCACCAGGCGGGGGCTGCCGCAGGACACACAACGGCGCGCCTCGCCCTTCTGCTCGGCAAGGCAGTCGCGACAGAAGCCGGGTGTCTTGTCGGGCGTGGGCGTCATCATGAGAACAAAGATTGAACGCCGCAACATTACGCCCTAAGCTTCCGAGTCTCAAGAGAGGCGGGAGCTTTGCCTTTGGATAACGATCTTCGTTTCGAGCCGGTAACGCCAGAACGCTGGGGCGACTTCGAAATCCTGTTCGGGCCGCAAGGTGCCTTCTATAATTGCTGGTGCGTCGCGCTGCGCCTGCCGCATGCGATAAGAACGAAGATGGCGACCGAGGAGCGCAAGGCGCATATGCAGGACCGGATCAAGGCGGGGCCGCCGCCGGGCATTCTCTGTTATGCGGATGGCGCACCGGTTGCCTGGGTGCAGGTCGGGCCGCGCCATGACGTGCCGCAGTTCAATTCGCCGCGCACCGTCTCGCGGCCGCTGGAGGATGGTGATGCGCATGATCCATCCATCTGGGCCGTCAGCTGCTTCTTCCTGCTGCCCGGACTGCGTGGCAAGGGAATGAGCCATCGCCTGCTTTCCCTTGCGATCGACCATGCGCGGCGCCAGGGAGCGCGGCTGCTCGAAGCCTGTCCGATCGATCATGTGAAGCAGTCGAAATCCGTGACCCTCTGCGTCGGCTCGACGGCGATCTTCGATGCGGCCGGTTTCGAGATGGTGGCACGGCGCAAGGATGGCCGTCCGCTCATGCGGCTGGAACTGCGCGCATGAGAGCGCCGGAAAGAAAATGCGCCTCGATCAATTCGGCCGCATGCGTCCAGTCGCTGGCGCGGCTGATGTCGTCAGCGGCAGCCGGTGCGAAACGATGGACGGGCGAGTTCGGCATCAGATGAATCAGCAGGCAATCGGCGACGTGATCCCTGACGGAATGCAGATTGCGCGCCATATCATCGATGAAGACGACGGGAAGGGAGCGGCTGGCATGCAAGGCGTGAACGATCGGCCCCTTCGGCTGCTCGGTGGCAAGCAGCGGAAAAAGCAGGCCCAGCCTGTCGAGCAGGCGGCGGCGCTGATCCTGGAACCGCGGCTGCATCGCCGTCAGGAAAAGCACGTCGGCCTCCTGCGAAAGCCGGTCGAGCGTTTCGACGACGCGGTCGAGCGGCGTCTGCCACAGCTCCTGCGCCTCGAAGAATTCCTCGATCAGCCGGCTGACCTGCGGATCCTCGATCTCCGCGCCATCCTCCTGCGAGACGATGTTGCCGTGAAGCTTAAACGATCGCGGCAGAAACGCGTGTCCCTGGCTTTGAAGGAAAAGCTGGAAAGGACCGATGAACTGCAGCACGACGTCGTCGACGTCGCAGACGATCAACGGGCGTTCGCCGAGGCGGATATGCGAGACATCGAGGTCCGGAGTGCAGGCCACGGTCAGTATTCTCCGGAATCGAGACCCGGCGAAGAGAAATGCCGCCAGGCGGCGGTCACCGTCTCCGGGCTGATGCCGCTCGCAGCGCAGAAAGCCATCGCCGTCGGTTCGTGGTTCATCAGGAAATCCATCATGCCGGCAAGGAATCCCGGGTCGTCGACGGCGTTGCGCACCTGGCCGGGCGCGACACCCGTCAGGGCGAGGAATCGGCCGAACATGTCGGGATCGCCGGCGAGCCAACCGAGCACGGCGATCGCGGTTGCGTGCGGGTCGGCGGCCTGTTGTTTCGAAGTCTTGAAGTTGCTTTGCATTTCGAGGGGTAAGTTACCTTTTCTTCAACCAAATACCGCTAGCGTGCGCTATCGGTTTCACGGAGCTATTGTCCGCATGTGCCTTTCTCATGGGACCAACCGCTGCTTGAACGGACGTAGGGACAGCTTGCCATGCCCAAACAGGTGATGATTGTAGAAGATAACGAGCTCAACATGAAGCTCTTTCGCGACCTCATCGAGGCGTCCGGGTACACCACGATCCAGACCAGAAATGGCATGGAGGCGCTCGATCTGGCGCGCAAGCATCGCCCCGACCTCATCCTGATGGATATTCAGCTTCCCGAGGTTTCCGGCCTCGAAGTCACGAAATGGCTGAAGGAAGACGACGAGCTGCACGTCATTCCCGTCATTGCCGTCACGGCTTTCGCGATGAAGGGCGACGAGGAGCGGATCCGCCAGGGCGGCTGTGAGGCCTATGTTTCCAAGCCGATCTCGGTTCCGAAATTCATCGAGACGATCAAGACCTATCTGGGCGATGCCTGACGCATCGGAAAGACACCTATGACTGCGCGAATACTGGTGGTGGACGATATTCCGGCCAATGTGAAGCTGCTCGAAGCGCGGCTGCTCGCGGAGTATTTCGACGTCATGACCGCGGCCGACGGCTACACGGCGTTGGCGATCTGCGAGCGCAACCAGGTCGATCTCATCCTGCTCGATATCATGATGCCCGGCATAGATGGTTTCGAGGTCTGCGAGCGGCTGAAAGCCAGCCAGAAGACCGCGCATATTCCCGTCGTCATGGTCACCGCGCTCGACCAGCCGGCCGATCGCGTCCGCGGTCTGAAGGCTGGCGCCGACGATTTCCTCACCAAGCCGGTCAACGATCTGCAGCTGATCTCACGGGTGAAGAGCCTGCTGCGGTTGAAGACGTTGAGCGACGAGCTGCGCATTCGCGCCGACACCGCCCATACGATGGGCATCGACGACCTCACGCGGGCAGTCGAGGGCCGCGCCGACGAGACCGCTCAGGTCCTGCTCGTCGACGGCCGCGCCAATTCGCAGGAGCGCCTTATCAGAGCGCTGAAGCCCGTTGCCGACGTGCTTGCCCTCTCCGATCCGCAGGCCGCCCTCTTCGAGGCGGCCGAAAGCGCGTTCGATCTCGTCATCGTCAACGCCAATTTCGACGATTACGATCCGCTTCGCCTCTGCTCGCAGCTGCGCTCGCTGGAGCGCACGCGCTTCCTGCCGATCCTGATCATCACCGAGCAGGGCGCTGACGAGATGGTCGTGCGCGCGCTCGATCTCGGCGTCAACGACTACATCATCCGCCCGGTCGATCCCAACGAGCTGGTTGCCCGCAGCCTGACGCAGATCCGCCGCAAGCGCTACAACGACCGTCTGCGCGCCAGCGTCAAGCAGACGATCGAGCTTGCGGTAACCGATCCGCTGACCGGCCTCTATAACCGGCGCTATCTCGACAATCATCTGAACGTGCTCTTCAACCGTTCAATGGCGCGCGGCCGGCCGCTTTCGGTGCTGATCACCGATATCGACCGCTTCAAGCAGGTAAACGATACCTATGGCCATGACGGCGGCGACGAAGTCCTGCGGGAATTTGCAAATCGCGTCCGTTCGACCATTCGCGGTGCCGACCTTGCCTGCCGCTACGGCGGGGAGGAATTCGTCGTTGTAATGCCCGACACCTCGCCTGAGATAGCCGCCGCTGTCGCCGAGCGCCTGCGCACGGCGATCGAAAGCGCTCCCTTCATGCTGAAACACGCCGGTGAGGCGCTGAACGTCACCGCGTCCTTCGGCATCGCCTCGCGTATTGCAGCGGTGCTGACTCCGGACCAGCTGATGAAGCAGGCCGATCTGGCTCTTTACGAGGCCAAGAATACCGGCCGCAACCGCGTTGTCGCCGCAGCCGCCTGACGAATCATCTGTCGCCTTCTGTGCCGTCTACGGGTTTTCCACAGTGGTAAGCGAATTATTACCGATTTTTAATGCCCGCCCGCATGGCGCGGGGTGAAAATTTTGCCGCCAAATAGCCCAAAAATGGATTTCCGGCTTTGCTGCCGATGCGCCGCTGCCCGATAGTCTTGAAAGTGTGCGGCCATAGCTAAAAATGAAATAGCGACTATAAAAAATTCCCCATGCCGATAGGGCGAAATACAGTGCGATGGAGCCACCTCACCTAAGGGGAGGGGATGGGTAAGTTATTACGTTATAGTGTAGAATTTCTTCGAAGCGTGGATGCCTACGCTTCGAGCCCAAGCAGAGCCGACCAATCTTTGTATGCACCAAAACTGGACTTTTAACCATAGAATCAAGTCCGCAAAAATCATCATTAAGAATTTGTTGATTTTCTTTCATTTTTGCGCAAATTATCGGCTCATAAGAGAAGCGCTCCCGTTGAGGAGTTGTCGATACCCCATGATGCTCAGGTCCGCCGCATCTCCTGGGTCGTGGGGTCGGTCGGCTAGTAGGCAAGTTATAGCGGTTCCTCGTGCCGTTTTGCATGCTGGCCGACCCCCTTTCAAGAAAACGCCGCCACTTCCCGAAGATGGAAGGGCGGCGTTTTTCTGTTTGCGCTATCATCTTTAAAGGCGATCACCTGGACAACAAAAAACGCGCAACCCGAGGGCGCGCGCTTTTTTGAAATCCTGAGATCAAGTGACTACTTGATCTTGGTTTCCTTGAACTCGACGTGCTTCCGTGCAACCGGGTCGTACTTCGTCTTCGTCATCTTGTCCGTCATCGTACGGCTGTTCTTCGTCGTGACATAGAAGAAACCGGTGTCGGCTGTCGACAGCAGCTTGATCTTGATTGTTGTAGCCTTGGCCATGGTCGTCCTGCCTTTAAGGAAAATGAAAGCCGTGGAAACCGGATGGGCTCCACGGCAAATTCTGGCGCGAAACTACGAATCTCGCCCGAAAAGTCAAGTCCGTTTTCGAATGAACATCAGTCTGATGCCGGAAAGTAGGGCGTAGAGACCGAAGAACGCGGCAATCGCCCAGGCAAAACCGTTATTTCCGGCGACATCGATCGCTGCGCCGATCGCCTGCGGCCCGGCGACGGTTCCCATAGCGTAACAGAAGATGAAGGCGGCATTGGCCGCCGCAAGGTCGGAGCCCGTCAGCCGCGAGCCGAGGTGGCTAAGCCCGACCGTATAGAGACCGGAGACGCAGCCGCCCCAGAAAAGCAGCAGCCCGGCCATCAGCAGCCAGTTGTCGAGCAGCACCGGCAACACCATCGCGCCGATGAACCCCATCAGCGCCATGCCGGCCAGAAGCGGCCGCTTATCGGCGATGCGGTCGGAGAGCAGGCCGAGCGGGATCTGAAAGATGACGTTGCCGACGCCCATCATGGTGAGCAGAAGTGCTGCCTGCGATTCGGTAAAATGGGCCCGCACAGCAAAGATCGGGAAAAGCGACAGGCCGCCCGCTTCGACCGCGCCGAAGATGAAGACCGCCGCCGTCGCCGTCGGCACCAGGAAAACGTAGCGCATGAAATGCAACTCCGGTTTTTCCTCGAGCACCGGGCTTTCGTCGCGGGCTATGAAGATCGGAATGGCGGCCAGCAGGATGGCGCAGGCGCCGATCAGGAAGGGGAAGATGCCGTCGCTGCCGAGAATCGAGAACAGCAGCGGCCCGGCCGCGAAGCCGAGGGAAAGCACGGTCGCGTAGATGCCGAGCACGAAGCCGCGTTTGGAAGGCGGCGAAGCGGCATTGATCCAGAATTCGGAGAGGATGAACAGCGTCGTCGTCGCGCCATGGAAAGCGAAACGCAGTGGAAACCACATCCAGAAATCCTGGGCATAATAAAAACCGAGCGCGCTCAGCGCCGAAATCAGCACGGCCCAGAGCATTGTCGGCGCAACGCCGTATTTATGGGCGAGCCTAGTGGTGATCGGCGCGGCGGCCATCGCCGCGACCCCGGCCATTGCCGTGTTGAGCCCGATCAGGGTGGACGAGATGCCGCGTTTTTCGAGGATGATGCTGAGAAGCGGAAGTCCGAGGCCGATTGCTATGCCAACGGCAGAAATGGACGAGATGGCTGCCACCAGAGAAGGCCAATGGATTTCTTCGACATCGCCCGGTGTGCCGTTTCTGGGCTGAGACATTTATCCATCCTTAGAAAGCTACGCGCGCGAATCGGCCGGTCACCTCACACAGATAGACACAGACGTGCCAAATCCGGGTGACGGGCAGCGTTTCGCAATATGTCCGATGTGAGTGACCACCTGCGGAATGTAAAGCCTGTTCAGACAAGAAAAGCTTACCATGTCAAATCGTTGAGGATCGTCGGCCGCCGCGTTCGGGTGGTGATCGGTGGAGCGCTGGCACTACACGTCAAATATGTCTGGAAGGTGAAGGCGCTAATCCGGCCGGCCGGGGATGTCATAATCGTCGGAACCGTCACTCTCTCCACCGAAACCGTGCATGCGCAACGCCCATTGCAGGCCGATGACGCCGCCCTTGATCGGCTGGATCGAGGCAAGCGCGGTGATGACGGTGATCGGCGCCCAGATGGCAAGATGCGCCCATACCGGCAGCACGAAGGTCATGTCGGTCAGCATATAGCCACCGACCACGACGTGGCCGAGAACGAGGATGACGATATAGGGCGGCAGGTCGTCCGCGCGTTGGTGATACATCGCCTCGCCGCAGGCTGCGCAATGATCGACCGGCTTCAGAAAGGCGCGAAAGAGCTTGCCGCTGCCGCAAGCCGGGCAGCGGTTCATCAGCCCCCGCATGATGGAGCGCCCAACCGGACGCTCGACCTCAGGCATATCCCCGTAGCGGACAGCCGGATCGGTCGGTGTGCGCATCGCATGTTCCTCTTCGGAGCTAAAGAATGTCATTTGAGCCTTCTGATGCGATGAAATACAGGTTAAACGCAAATGAATCAAACGTTTGGCAACGAGCCTCGCCCCAGCGTGCCACAGTTCACGCAGCTGCAGGGCCAATATCTGGCCTCCATTTATGCCTACACCAGGATCTTCAAACGCCCTCTCGCAGAAGCCGATATGCATGGCCACTTTGAGGTGACCGCACCGTCTGTCCACCAGATGGTGCTAACGCTGGAAAAAGCCGGTCTCATTCAACTTGTTGCGACGGCGGCTATCCCGCTGTTTCGCCAGTGCTGCTCCGAATATCCCAAGGGCCCGAAACGGCGCTTCGATCTCAATGCCTAACGGCGTCAAGGTATATGCCTTCCGGCTTTCAACATCGATTTGCGCCACGAGTGCTGCCGTCTCGAGCTCTCTCAGATTCCGGGTCAACTCCTTGGCACTGATGCCTTCGATCGCCACGAGCAGCGCATTGTATCGACGCGGTCCGGAAAGCACTAGTACGCGCAAAATATGGAGCTTCCACCGTCCGCCGATGGTGTTGATCGCGACATCAAGCGGGCAGGATGCGGGGTCGTGCTCGGAGGACTCTGGCTCTGAGACCAATAAGGGAACCTCGCGGTGCGTTGAGGCACCTGGGTGCAGCTCGCTAATATCCTCCAATGATGATCTCCGAAGAACCAACAGTACCCGCCGAGTTTAGCGGTCCCGCCCTTTCGATGCCAGCACTTTCGATGCCGGCATGGGTTGACCGTGAAGCCTATCCATTCACCTCAAAGTGGTTCGATCTTCCCGATGGAAGGATGCACTATATTGATGAGGGCGAGGGTGATATTCTCCTATTCGCGCACGGCAATCCCAGCTGGTCGTTTGAATACCGCCACCTCATCCGTCATTTTTCTTCGACTCATCGCTGCATTGCGCTCGATTATCTCGGGTTCGGCCTTTCCGACAAGCCGCCTCACCTGTCCTATCTCCCTCAATTCCACTCGGCCAATCTTGGTCGATTCATCGAAGAGCTCGATCTCAAGAACATTACCCTCGTCTTTCAGGATTGGGGCGGTCCGATCGCGCTCAGCTACGCGGTCGCCAATCCATCGAGAGTGAGTCGGATCATCGCATCGAATAGCTGGTTCTTCGATGTGCGGGAGTATCCGGCCGTTCGACGCTTCAGCCATATTATCGGAAGTGCGTTCGGACGGATGCTGTGCAAGCACCTCAATTTGTTTCCTCGCGTGCTTCTTAAAGCCTCGTTCGGAGATTCCTCGAGGCTGGGTCCAGAGGTCCACGCGCAATATCTGGCGCCGTTTCCAACGGCGGCCGAGCGCAAGGGCACATGGGTTTTCCCGCGCGCCATCGTCGGGGAAAGCTCTTGGATGGCTGAGATCTGGGCGCGGCGTCACACCCTAAAGGACCGGCCAACACTCCTGATCTGGGGAATGAAGGACCCTGGTTGCACGCCGCTGCTTCCACGCTGGACGGAGGTGTTCACGGACCACCGTCTCATTACGCTCGACGATGTCGGTCACAACGTTGCTGAGGAAGCTGGGCGGCACCTTATCGGCCCGATTGCGAGCTTTCTTTCGGATCGATCACCGTCATGACCTGTGTAGCGATACTAGGTGGCAGCGGCCGCTTGGGCAGCCGCATCGTCGCAAACCTTATCCGGCAGAAGATGCAGGTTCGGGCCCTCGTCCATAGCCACGGACTCGCCGCGGCTGAAAGCGACTATACGGCGGTATATGGCGATGCCCATGACCCTTCTGCGATTCGAGCCTTACTCATAGGTGCCGACGCGGTGATTTCCACGCTCGGAAGTGCCGGTGCACAGATCGCGGACGTCACCTCTGCCGCCGTCAGGAACCTGATCCCGGAGATGACTGCGCTCGAGATCACGCGCATCGTTTCCGTCACGGGATCGGCTGTGCGCGACGACATTGAGGTTGGCAGGGAGCATCCCCACATGGCTGAACGGCGTGCCGCTCTTATGCAGCACATACCCGGACTGGTTCTTGACGGCGAGGGGCATCTGCGGCTGCTGCGGCAATCTACCCTCAATTGGACGGTCATACGATTACCTCGGATGACATCCGATCCCGCCCGGCCAGCCACTCTTCGGGTCGATCCGCCGGTGCCGGCCGAGACGATCAGCTACGAGGCCGGTGCCGAGGCGATTGTTGAAGAGCTCATTTATGCCAGGTGGGTTCGAAAAGCTCCGTTCGCTTCAGAAGCTTAACGGCAGAAGCTTAACGGCTTGTCACAGCGCTTCGCTATGCCGTGCTCGCTGCTGACACGCAAGCTTCGCCGGGCGACAGCCATGGGCACCGTAAAGTTAACCCTTCGGCGACAGGCGGTGCAATCTTTCGGCATGACACCAGCCGCTCGTGATCCCCTACTCGAGAAGAAGTTGGCAGTAGCCACGCTCGAGGACTGGGCCTTGGCCATCGTTGCGGGGTCCACAATGCTCCAGGCGCGGTATCCGGAAGAGCGAAGATCCTCAGAAGCGCGCTGCCGCTCTTGACCTATTAAAGAGGACGATTCAGCGCAAGGGCTCGACTAAGACACCAACGATCCAACGTGCAAGCGGCATCAGCATGAGGAGGCTCGGGAAGGCTACGAGCCACGACACCGCCCATGCGCCGGGCCAGTGCGCGAAAAAAGCGCTTCCAGCACTCATGCCAGTTGCCACAGCCGAGACTATTGCAGACATCATTAGGGATAGAACGAACGGGATTAGAAGTTTGGAGTAGCCTGCTGGCAGCTTCTTCCATCTGGGATTTTTATTGCGCCGATCGGTCATCGCGATACCACGTTTGTTCCAATTGGCCATATCAATATTGTCCCGCCTTGAGGTCGCCAATGAACTGGTGCAAGGAACGCGGCTCGCGGCCCAAAGCCGCCCTTAGCGTAAGACTGTTACCGCCGAGCCCAAACCTTGCATAATGCTCGTGAACCTTTGAAAGGAGATGCAGCTGATGGTCGTTGTACGGCAAATTCCCGCTCGATGCCCACTCGGCAAAGGAAGGTTCCAGAGCCTCGACGTGACGTCCAAGCGCTTCCGACATCATTTCGGCAATATCGCCTCTGTGGCAAAGTCCTTCAGAGCAAAGCTCGAGAGTGGCGAAAGCCAGTCGATCGCTAGTCAGAGCCTCGGCAGCGACGTCGGCAACGTCTCGATAATCAACACGCGCAATGCGCGCGGTCTTGGGGAATGGCTCGGAAAATGTACTCGTCTCCAGCACGTTCGGCCACGCGAGGGCGATGTTCTGCATGAAGTTCGCGGGGTGAAGGATCGTGTACTGTAGACGCGATGAATAGAGCGCTTCTTCCACAGGTATTTTGCTCGCGTGGTTCTCGAGCCGCGTATTTGTTGGCTGAATAACCGATGAGAAAACAAATTTGCGCACTCCGCTGCGCTCAGCGGCCTCGATCATTGAGACACCCATCGCGGCTTCGTCCGGCGCAAATGCTGGTCCGATATAAAAAACGCCATCGACGCCATCACATGCCCGGTCAAGACTTTCTGCATTGCGCAAGTCACCCTCAATAACATCAACCGTGGCGCCCACCTGGGTCTGCACATCTTTTGCGAGATATCGTACTAGCGCCCGAACCGTGACGTTTCGGCGTGCTAGCAGGCTGCTGAAATTCGCTCTGCGTTGGCGCAGTTGCTTGCTGTGGGTCTGATTTTTTTACAGACTGGCTGTCGTGCGGTGGGATTTTGGCCGATTGAGGCGGGTTTTCTGGCCATATCGGCTTATTGATCTCCCTCAAGACACACTTCGCCCGTCGATCCGATCAATTTGGGAAGGCGGATGATGTTGTACGC